>NZ_JAAHHG010000226.1 GCF_010692555.1 Okeania sp. SIO3B5
ATCAAAGTATTAAGCACCTGGTCAACATCTTTTCTGAGAATAGCAAAAAACGTTTTAATCATCTGGTCTTTAGTCAATGACTTCACCTCAGCCATCATGCCAAAATCATAAAAAATTACATCACCATTTAAACTAACAGCTAAATTCCCAGGATGAGGATCTGCTTGAAAAAAACCATCTAATAATAATTGCTTTAAATAACAACAAACTCCTATTTGATTAATCTGTTTAGGATTAATATTACAAGTTTCTAGTCGTACTTTGTCATTAATTTTAATTCCCGGTAAATACTCAAGAGTGATAACTTTTTTCGTAGTATAAGCCCAATAAACAAGAGGTACAATTATTTCCGGATAATCTTTAAAATTTTCCCGAAAACGGTCAGCATTTTTACCCTCATTTACATAATCAATTTCTTGATAGAGAATTTTAAAAAAATCATAATAAATAGCATCTAATTCATACTTCTTAGCCCAGGTAAAATACTTTTGACAAAAACGGATAACATTTTTGACCACCTTTACGTCCAAGTCAAATAAAGATTTTAATCCAGGGCGCTGTACCTTTACTACAACTTCCTCACCTGTTTGTAATTGGGCTTTATGTACTTGTCCAAGACTAGCTGCAGCAATGGGACGTTCTTGAAAATCTCTATAGAGAGAATAAAGAGAGTTGCCAAGTTCTGACTCAATAATAGCGATCGCTTCTGTCGTTTCAAAAGGAGGTACTTGATCTTGTAATTTTCCTAGCTCCTCCACATATTCCTTCGGTAATATGTCAGCCCGCGTGGATAAAGACTGACCTATTTTGATAAAAGTTGGGCCTAAATCTAGCATAGTTTTGACTAGCCACTGAGCACGAAGCTTTCTCACAGAGGCAGACTTATTTTGAAATAAATTATCCCACCATAAAAAGAAAAAAAATTTTCCAACGGCCCTAAAAACATCTATTTTTCTTGTCAGAGGAGAATATTGAGTGCGTTGCCAACGAAGGGACTTAGAGGCATCTTTAGTGAGCATACTATAAAGTTATGTAAATCTATCCACCGTCCATTGATTGTAACTGGGAAACGAAAATTCCGGCTTGAACTAGCGAATTATGTTAATGGTATAAAAACAAGGAAAAGTCTTATTATGTCTAGTGAACAAAGATCGAAACATCCCTTTCATATGTACGAGGCGATTTTCGCACAACCTCAAGCATTTACTCATGCAGCTCAACGCAATGAAGTCTTAATTGATAATTGTGCTACCCGTATAGCTTCCTGTGAGCGGCTATTTTTAGTTGGTATTGGAACTTCATATCATGCAGCTCTGGTGGGTGAACACTTAATGCATTTGTATGGGGGAGACCTTTTCACACAAACATTTCATTCATTTGATTTTGCGCTTTATGGGCCCCGAATAACACCAAGAGATTGTGTCATTGGTATTAGTCATCGCGGGAATAAACTTTATACAGTTGAATCTCTCAAATATGCTCGTGAAGTAGGTTGTTACACGGTTTTAATTACCGGCGAAGGTGTGACTACTGAGGTTGTACAAAGCGATATCATCTTACCTACAGTTCCACAGGATAAGTCAGCAGCCCATACCATTAGTTATACTGGTACAATTTCAGTCTTATCTACTCTTGCGGATCGTATTGGTTTTCATCGTACCGGGACAAGTTTTCTATCAAAAAGTTTTCTGGAGTATGAACTTTCTGAACTACTTTCTGTAGCACTAGAAACGGAGAATGAGATGGTACGCTTGGCCCACGAACAAGTCAATCGGCGACGCATCTGGTTGGTTGGTGGTGGCCCAAATGCGATCACAGCTTCTGAAATCGCCCTTAAAATTAAAGAAACTTCTTATTTGCAAGCTGAAGGTATGTCAATCGAAACGATGTTGCATGGGCCATTTCAATGTACTGAAACAGAAGATCTCTTTATTTTGATTGCACCGACTGGCCCAGCGCAGAGGCGCGTTTTCGAGCTAGCGGGACTTATCCAAGAAATTGGTGCAGCTTATCTAGTGATTAGCGACGGGGTAGCGGAATCGCTGTATGCTAACGCAACAGGTTGGGTTATTGTTCCAAAAGTTCCAGAACCATTCTGTTCTCTAACCTGCCTTGTGCCGCTCCAATTATTTACCTATTACTTAGCATTAGAGTGCGGAACAAACCCTGATGGATTTCGGCTCGAAGATCCACGTTTTGCGCGGGCACGCTCATTAATAGACTTGTAGGAAAGGGTTATTTTTTGAATTTGGAAAAAAAATGATAGAGAAATAAGGGACTTCCAAATAAAAAAATATCCCATTAGCTATAAAAGTAAGGGAGTAGGCAGTAGGCAGCTTTGCTGTAGGGAAGAAATTGAAAAACTAAGGGAGTAGAGAGTAGCTATTTAAAGATAGAGTACAAAAATTGGGATAATTTATTTTTTTCTGCTATTCCCTAATCTGCTATTTCCTAAATAGATAATTTCTTACCAAAAAATTGGGTTTAAAGCCTCCCCCTTTTAGGGGGACTTTATGTTATGCTTAAAAAAGCGGAAAGGTATTCAACCGCTCTAAAAACCTATAGCTACCGTTCCTTGTAGCGTTTGCACCTTGAAAACTAGAGTTATGGGGTTTTGTACAGGAATGCTTGTACATGGAAAAGCTCTAAGCAACAAGTATCAGAGAACCAAATTTTTTTTAGGTTTGAACTGTACCGTAGGGCATACGGGAACAGGCTTTTGATAGCGAAGCTCCTCTGAAAGAGGCAATAGAGCGAACGCTTGGGGAGAGAACCATCTCTGGACTAGATGCCGTAAGGTGTTTAGTTTAAGTGGACTCATTGAACCAAGAATCCTGGTTTCAGGAGAATCCCCGTGCGTTTACGCCGGGGAGTATGTCAAATTTTGTCGGCTTCTTGTTTAGCTACATCGCTGTATTTTTGATAAAGTTCAGCCCTATTGACTGCCACATCATAGCGTGAATAATTTGGAGAAACAGAGGCCATTAGTTGTGATGCCTGTTGCCATTTGGAGGCGATCGCCGTCCACTCCTCCTGAGACTGAGCTGTTTTACCATCAGCAGCAGCTTCTTGAGCAAGTCGTACCGCTTGAGCAAAAGCTTCTTTCGACTCAGCTATAGTATTCTCTAAATTTTTAATAGTGGGGTTGGGAGACTGTAAGGTTGTATTTTCTGTTGTGTTTTCTATAGTTGATATTCTATCTAACCTCGAAAAGTTTAGCCATTTATTAACTTGAATGCCCAAAACTAGCATCAGCAAACTTAGAAAAAAACCACTCATCATACCCAGTTGAAATTGATTTTCTTTTTGCATTTGAGCGCGTTCGACACTTGTGGAGAGAGGTATGGGAATTGGTTTAGGCTTATTTGTCTGAAAATGAAGTGCTATTTGTTTAAAAATATTGGGCTTAGTCAAAGTAATTTGTTGAGACCAGAGCAACTTATCTTTTGGATCTCTGATAATTTCATCAAGCCACAGTAATTGTTGTTCTTGGACAATTCTACTATTAATATTTACTTTTCTGATATTACGAGGTGAGATGTCTTCGAGAGTATGCTTAACTTGCTTGACAAGGTGAGACTGTTCTAACTGTTCAATCTGGGGAGCTTCACATAAAAGCTGTAAAACACCATCAGAAAATATAGCTCTAATTCTTACATCTAATGTAGCAAGCTGTTGATTAAGAACTTGAATAATAGCTGCCACACTTCCTTGACGTGCTTGTATAAATATATCGTTAATTCGTTCTGTCATTAGTAGTTACTGCAATTGATTTATTTGCTTAGGGAGTAGCAAAAACATTTTTATACTGTAGTTTATCTATAGTTAAAATCACTATACTACTGAAAAAAAAAGCAATAAAATCAAATCAAATATAAATAATTTTATACCTTTCTCTTAAGAGTAGATAGGGACAGAATTACCACTTTTTAGGAAGTCAAACAGTATTAGCTATGGAAGTTAAGAATCTTATACCAAATTAATATGAAGCTGCATAGAATAATATCTCGATCAGGGTTGACTGTAGATCCAGATATACAAATTAATAAATTTCATAATTCTGTACCACTTATAAAATTGGTGTAATACCCAAAACTTATTGACCTAACACGTAATTCTGTGCAGCCTCACATCAAATCGGTATTGTGTTAAAATTTGCGACAGCAATAGAGGGGTAAAAACAGGAAATTGACTATGGCCCAATCCCTAAGTGGCAAAATATTTGTAGTAGATGACAATATTGATACCGACCAAATTATTCCCGCCGAGTACCTAACTTTGGTTCCTTCCAAGCCAGATGAATATGAAAAGTTAGGTAGTTATGCTCTATGTGGGTTACCCGATCGCTACGGTAAGTTTATCTCACCGGGAGAAATGAAAACCCACTATCCAATAATTGTGGCTGGAGAAAACTTTGGTTGTGGTTCTTCGCGGGAACACGCACCTATCGCCTTGGGTGCTTCTGGCGTCCAAGCAGTAGTTTCTCAATCTTATGCTCGCATCTTTTTTCGCAATTGTTCGGCAACTGGGGAGTTATATCCTTGGGAGTCTGTCGATCGCCTATGTGAGTTATTTGAAACTGGTCAGGAAGTTACTATTGATTTTGAAGAAAATCAGTTAACTAATCATACTCTTGGTAAAACTTATCAGTTGAAGTCTTTGGGAGAAGTAAAACCTGTCATTGATGCTGGTGGTCTTTTTGCCTATGCACGTCAAACAGGTATGATTTCTCAAAAACCAAGTTAATTTTTTATTTTCAATTAGGAATTAGGAGAGAAATTAATCTCTCCTTTTTGCTGTTCAATTTTTCGATAATTTTTAGTTGTTTACTTTTGCATTTGATGGAAGCTAAATCTTCAGAACATACCAGTTTAAAATTAGTTATTTTATAATCAGAGAATTATTGCTACTGTCGTGTTGGCAATTTCTTTAACTTCTGGTTGGAGTTGGAGAAATTATGATGCTCTGACAACTCCATAAATTATCAATTATTTCTCCCTGTTGCCTGTTGTCTGTTGTCTGTTGCCCTCTTCATACTTTCTCTGATAGAAAAAGTAAAAGAGGGAAAAGGCAACAATAAATAAGTTGTTGCATTGACTCATCAATCCATTAATTTTGCATAAATTCCTGTAAACCACGAGTCATCATCTCAACTATTCCCTCTTGGTTATTCAGTTCACTTTTTGCCTCAGTTTCTATACGCTCTACAACATCACCTGGAAGATTCAGCAATTGCTTTAAATTTTCATAAGCAGCTTCTTCATCTTCATTAATATTAGGTTCTTCAGGAGTACGAGCGCTACAAGCAATTACTTCGTAACCCAACTTTAGCACCAGTTCCCGTTCTTGTTGGGATTCTAACTTAGGAATTGATTCCCCTAATGGGATATTTTGCATGAAATAATCCCTTAATTCTTCCTGAAGTTGTTGCTGTCGATCTCCTGTAGCAAAAAGACTACTGAATCGATTTAACATTAAGTCTACCTCTTCTTGCGCCAGTTGTCCATCAGACCATGCCATATAAGCAACAATCCGCAACAAATTCATCTGGCGTGGAGTAATAGATGGAGGTGGAGGTGGTTGCACTGCCATAGATTTTTCCTCAATTTTTGGCTATTCATAGCTAAAGTTCTAACCTATCATCAACTCAGCAATTATTATCCAATAGTTGACAATTTTTAACTGAATCTGTGAGAAGTCCCACTATGCTATTGGCCTCCATCCATTAGACATCTCCAGAAAAGAGGCAACAGGCAACAGGCAACAGGCAACAGGCAACCCACCCCTAGCCCCTCCCAGGAGGGGAAGAATTGATAATTTATGGATAAGAATTGATTTTATTTTTGATTATTTGGAGATGTCTATATAGTGTGGGGAGATCAAGAAAGGTTTGGCAATGGCGCATTGGTCGGAACATTTTTTTTTTACCGAATAAATAAGGATTTGATATCAGGAGTCAGGAGGACCGAGTCAGTAGAATTTTTTTGCTTTGCTCATCTGATTTGCTTTTCTGAGCTATCTATAACACTCGCAAGAGTTAGTTAGGATATAGAGCGATCGCAAACCTTAGAGAGGAAAAACTTTTCCCGCTATTGATTTTTCCTTGCCATATAAGATCAATATGTGATCTATGTCATTAGTTAGTCAACAGAAGTATCACTAACCAAGCTTCATATTATCACTAACCAAGCTTCATATTATCACTAATCAAGCTTCATGTTATCACTAATCAAGCTTCATGTTATCACTAATCAAGCTTATGGAAATCACTTACTAACTACATTACAATATAGGATAATGACTTTGTATTTAAAATTAGCAAGGTAGAAAGAATTATGGCTCTCTTAATTCGTCCTTTAGGTGATTTTAACAAAAAAAAGAGTTCTCTGCTACAACAAAAGTTGAAACAAATGTTAGCTAATAGCTCAGAAAATTGCTGTGTAGTAGACCTTGCCACTATCCATTCCATTAATAATTATGGATTAGTGACTTTGGTTGCATTACATCGTATAGCCAAGAAAAATGGTTGTAACTTATATCTAATAAATTTGAACGATCAAGTTAAATATTATCTAGAACTTACTGGACTAGACAGAAAGTTTAATATTAAGCAAAATGTGAAAAATGTTAAATGTAAGCCAGATAGTAAACTGAATTATTGTTCTCATATCAATCCAGACAAGCAGGTTATTTGATGATGAACAAAAGAAGGATTATACCAATTACTAAAAGTAATGCGATACTTAGATACGACTTCAATTATAAAATAATTAATATGAGCTAAATCACTTTTTTAGTAATTATTAGCTATTTAGTATGAATTATGATCATTTTTAATCCTCCCCCCCCTACTCCCGTGATTCCCTATTTCGCTGCCAAAGCAAATGTATAAGAATTTTTGATAAATGGTATTATATACGGTTATGTTGTCACTGTGGAAATCAGCAAAAAATGTCGTTAAATGTGAGAACTTTTGAATGTACAGAATGTGATTTCACTGCCGACAGAGACTTTAATGCTGCTGTCAACCAGGAAAACTATGTACATAAGTAGGTGCAGTCTCCACAGATTTTAAGCCTGCGGTCAGTGGTCTATTGGTACAATTATATATATTTACATAATAAATCAGAACTTATCCCACTAATGTAAGACTTAGTTCATCTAATTTTTGATAGAGTTGGCTGTATCATTTTATTAATTTTGAGAATATATTATCTCTCAAGCACTTAGAATTGAAAACATTCTGGAAAAAGGAAGTTATAAGAAGGAATAAATAATAATTTTTATTCATTGTTTTGAAGTGCTAAAAATCTGCTACTTGAAAGATAAATCATCTCCAACTTAGGTTGACGGCAAATTAAAACATGACTAAAATTAACTACACTACAAGAATATATTTTACCAATTCCGATATAGTTTTTCAACATCAAACATAATCTCTTCATTTGGCAATCTAATCTTTGATTTCTGTCGTTCATAAAGGCTTTCTACTGCCGTTGTATCCTGGTCAATGACAGTAGCTGCAGCCTGTAAAAATGATTTTTGAAACAAAAACTTGAAGACAGGATTTTTGAATTTTCCATATAACAAAATAAATGTTTTTGTTACGTTTTCAGTTTCTGGGTAAACAATGTGAGTTTGAACAATATTACCTACTGGTACTTCAGCTAAGAATGTTGTAATTGAAGGAAAAGAATATTCTAGAGTATTGTTCATAACTTTAGGAATTATCCCCAAAGCCGGATTTTTTAAAATTTCTCCAAAAGTATTTTCAGCTCTTGTTATATATTGTTCTACTTTAGCATAATATCCATTAGTTTGATATGACTTAACGTCACATGAGGTAATTTCAAACAAATCCTTATGAGTACCATTTTGATGATTATAGTCATAGTTAACAAGCATACTACTTAAAAAATCTGCCTGAATACTCTTTTCTCCACTTACTCCAATAAATTCATATTCCTCAGTTACTTTTTGAATTAACTCAGGAATTGGTAATCTTGGCTCATAGCCACCATAAGTCCAAAGACAATCCTCTTTAACAATCAATTCTAAAGGTTGGGTAATTGGTTGAGTGTCTAATTTACCTGCCTTATATAATTTTCCTGCTCCATCAAATTCTAGGGCATGAAAAGGACAAGTTATTGTGTTTCGTTCTTGACAAATCCAGCCTTCAGATAAGGGAGCTTGAAAATGAGGACAGATATTATCGAGGGCAAAAACTTCGCCTTTTTTGTTTTGCCAAATAACATAATCTTTCCCATTTAAAGTGATTTTTTTAGGTTGATTAACTCCTAGCATAGACTTATGAGCAATCAACCAAGGTGCGCCTGGTAAAATTGGTTCCATATCTACCTCATATTGAGTACTTATTATATAGTTGGGAGTGGAGAAGTAGGGGAGTGGGGGAGTGGGGGAATGGGGGAGTGGGGGAGCGGGGGAGCGGGGGAGTGGGGGAGATTAAAGCGAACCTATCCCACTAATAATATTTTTGCTAAAAACCCTAAATATTTTGATAATTAAAAGTGAAAAATAAAGCTTTTTAAGCATATTTTACTTAAATAAATAAGTTTGTTTAAAATAGTGGGATAGGTTCGTATTTATAGAATTATCATCATATATTATATAACCGGATTCTATTCTCAAAAATTATATTTACTAACAAAAAAAATGTTTTAATTTCCTGTATTTATCTATAGAGTTGTATTGTTTCTGAATGCTTACGTTGAAGATTATTCAAATAATAATTCTCTGGCTCCAGCATAACCAGATTCTACTATTTGACAAGCCATTTGTTCATAAGCTCCAGACTCATTTGGTGTAGTAGTTGCTAAACCATCTACATAGCGATTAAACATACAAAAAGCTGCTGCAATTAATACTGTGTCGTGAATTTCTCTATCTGTTGCACCTACATTTTTTGCCTCTTGAATATCATCTTCAGAAACTTGTTTGCCACCAAGCTGTACTTTTGCTGCTATTTTCAGTAGGGTTTTAAGTTTGTCGGTAATATCTGTATTTTCAACGTTGTCGTAAACTGCATCAACTAAATTACTGTTGCGCTTGAGAAGTTGTTTTGCAACCGTACCATGAACACCTGTACAAAAGTTACATTCGTTCAAGTGGGATACATAAGCACCTATCAGTTCCCGCTCCTCAACTGATAGGGGAGAGTCTCCTCTCAACAGAGTTTCGCTCAATTCCAATAGCAGTTTGCCTGTATCTGGCCGATATTTCATTAATCCCACAATGCCGGGAAAGCCTGATGGTATATCTATATGTGCCATCTGTCGCTCCTTCTCTCTAATAACTAACTAAATATTTATTTAGTTAGTAACTATAAAGCTTTTAAATATGGTTTGTCAAGAGTTAACGAAGCAAATGGTGACATACTCCCACACGCTCGCTGGCGCTATAGTGTCGGCTTCTCGTTTCGTCGCCCTGCCATTGCATCGGGCAAGCGCGTGCTTTAAGGACGGAATGCCCTGCCGCCCTATTTTTTATATTTATCGCTGCATTCACATCGTGGTCTATTACAACACCGCAATGCGGACAAGAATGAGTTCGTATGTTTAATTTTTTGGGAACTTTTTCCCCACAGTTTGAGCAATCTTGGCTAGTATTTTTGGGGTTTACTCCTATAGTTTTCTGTCCAGCATTTCCGGCTTTGACAGTCAAAATAGACAGGAATTGACCCCCAAATCGCATCGTTAATTGATTTACTCAAACGAGTCTTTGCTAGCCCTTTAATGTTTAAGTTTGCCTCCGGCACGCCGCTCCGCGTCTACGTGGGCTATAACTTCAGCTTTTGATAATAACTCGTTAGCTGTTTTAAAGTGAAAATCTTTACGTTTATCAGCCACTCTTTTATGCTGTTTAGCTACAGCTTTAACAGCCTTGAGCCACCTTTTACTTCCTTTTTTCTTTCGAGATAAACGTTTCTGTAGGGTCTTTAATCGCTGCTGAGATTTTCGATAGTATTGAGGTATGGGGACAGATTCTCCTTCACTTGTTACTAAGAATTCCTTTAGCCCCATATCAATTCCCAGAGTATTTTTTAATGTAGGTTCCACTTCAGTTGTTAAAGTTGGAACTGATTTGTCTTCTAGGGATAAAGTCATTTCAGTTATCAGTTATCAGTTATCAGTTATCAGTACCTTTGTCTGAAGTAAAGTGAATTGAAATATTGAACTTGATTTCTCTTGGTCTATTGGATATGGCGCAGGTTTCGGAGCCATCCCTCGACCGCTTTTTTCCCATTAAAAGGGGAGGCTTCAAGGCACGAATTATTTAATTATTAATTATTAATTATTAATTATTAATTATTAAGGTAACGTCCTTTTCCCTTAAACCTTGGTTTTCCTAATTTCTGTCCACTCTTGTCTGCCTTAAACCATCTATCAAAGGCAAGTTTTACCCATTTAATGCAATCGCGGTATACCTGAGAATGAATTAGTTTGTAGGAAGGAAACTTGTCTTTGGTATTGACCAAATCTTTTTTTTGAGAGTAATAATCTGGATTATCTCTGAGTTGAGGAATTGGCATCACTAAGGGGCAGGCGTTGACTGGACAACGGTTTTCTTCCCACCACGAGAACCGTTCACCTAACCGATAGTTATACTGCCGACGCAATAATTCCAACCACATTTCTATTGTGGCTATTTGATATGAGTTGGGCCTTAATCTATATTGGTAGGCAGTGCGCATGGTGGAATTTTTCCGGGGTTATTGCCAGATAATCATACAAGTTTTTCAACTAGGGCGAAAGCTTCTGCTGGGATGGCATGCAAATTGAATGGGCATCGAACCTATTAAATTTGTCGCCGATTCAGCTAATATTAATAAACTAAGGATTAAGGCCATATTTTAGCCAGAGCAATTAGTGTAAAGCTTGGCCTTTTCAGAGCGAGGCATTAACGAAGTCAGAAGTCAGAAGTCAGTAGGGGCAATTTTCGTTCCGGAATACTTTCCTTTGGAATGCTTTCCGTAGGAAATCACCCGTACAGAAGTTGTTTTTGTAACGGGGATTAGAGCAACCCTCCAAAAACATTTCGCCTTAAAAGGCGGGGTTTTATACCTAATTATTTTGATAAACTTTTTGGGAATCTATTTATAAAAGTTGTGAAGCATCAAACCAAAGAAAAACCATCACCGAACAAGAAAGGAAGGTTGCGCGATCGAGAAGCAACAAAAGCAGAAATTTTAGATGCAGCAGAAGAGGAATTTGCGAAATATGGTTTAGCTGGGGCAAAGATAGACGCGATCGCAGCTCGTACAGGAGTAACAAAAGCCATGATTTACTATTATTTCAAAGGTAAGGAGGTTTTGTATCAGGAGGTTTTTCAACGCTTAGTCATAGAACTTAATGAAATGATTCAGCAGTCGCATCTGGAGCAGTTACCAGCAGAAGTAGCTTTAAAAATGGTAATACGTTCAGCGATCGCCTACGAAGCATCTCATCCGTATAGAGGGAGACTGTGGTTCCATGAAGCAATTCAAAATCAGGGTAAATACGGAGAATTAACTGGTTGGCAAGATAGCTTTGTATTTTTGATGGGTATTTTGGAGCGGGGAATAGCAGAAGGAAGTTTCCGGCAGGTTGACCCATTTTTGACAACTATAAATATTCTAGGGATTTGTGTTTTTTACTTTGATGCTCAGGAAAATCTTAGTTATCTCAAACCTGATCGACAACTTTTGAGTCAGGAAATGATTGAAAAACAAACTCAAGAAGTCATCAATTTAGTTCTAGGTGGCGTACTTTTATATTCAGAAAACTCTAGTAAAGTTTAAAATACAAAAAAAAGTTAAATTTTTCTATAGTAATTTAATTAGTTTATTTTTGACATCTATAATTAACTTTTAAGAATTTGGAATCTATTCGGGATAGAGGATCGTCGTGGTTGCTGTTTATATTGATGATCCCCAATCAATAAATTACCAGTATTTTATGTTTAAAAATAGAGTTTTTAGATTGATATTAAGTACTATTTTATCCATAATAATTTGCTTAATTATTGGTTATATTACTCCAAGAAATTGGCATGATAATTCTTGCAATATGACTTTACTAGACAAAGGTATATCTATCTATATCTATAATACTGGTATCCATACAGATATTCTAGTTCCAGTCAGAACTAAAACTTGGGATTGGCAGCAATATTTCAACTTAAAATTAATAGCTAATCAATCAGCTTCTATAAAATATCTAGCTTTTGGCCTTGGTGATCGAGCTTATTTTCTCGAAACTTATACTGGGACATCATTGCCAATTGTGACCATTATTAAGGCCCTTTTTTTACCAACACCCTCTGCCATGAGGGTATTAGCATATAAAAATATTCCTCAACAATATGAAATTAAGTGTGCTATAATTAATCAATCTAATTACCGTAGGCTGATGAAATTCATCAATAATTCCTTCCAGTTAGATGCCCAAGGTAATAAAGTAAACCTGATCGTAGACAGTAATTATGGAGGCGGTTTTTATGCAGCAAAAGGTAGTTATTCAATTTTAAGAGGTTGTAATGATTGGACTGCAGAAGGTATGAAATTAGCAGGAGTAAAAACTCCTGTATGGTCAGGACTTTCTAGTTCGATTATGTATCATATTAACAGTAAATGCAACTGTTAAAAAAACAGTAGTTTTGAATACAAAAAATATTGTCTATGAATATTATACCAGCAATCGATATATTAGACGGACGTTGTGTACGGTTATATCAAGGAGATTATAAGCGAACGCAAGTTTTTAATGATAACCCAGTTGATGTAGCAAAAAGGTGGGTAGATGAAGGAGCAACAAAGCTACATTTGGTAGACTTAGACGGTGCAAAAGCAGGTCAACCTGTAAATCAAAGGACAATAGAAGCGATTATCAAAGCAGTAGATGTACCAATACAATTAGGGGGAGGTTTACGCAACTATTCTGCAGTGGCAAGTGTGCTTGCTCTTGGGGTTAAACAAGCTATTTTAGGTACTGTAGCCCTCGAACGACCTCAGTTAATATGTAACCTATGTCAAGAATTTCCTGGTCAAATTATTGTAGGCATTGATGCCAGAAATGGTAAAGTTGCTACTAAAGGATGGTTAGAAACATCTGAGGTCTCAGCAACTGACCTTGCTCGGCAGATGGCTAAACTAAAAGTTGCAGCGGTCATCTACACTGATATTCAGCGAGATGGTACTCTCAAAGGGCCTAACATACAATCCTTAAGGGAATTAGCTGCTGCCATCAATATTCCCATCATTGCTTCTGGTGGTATTAGTTCAATTACTGATTTGTTAAGTCTGTTAGCTTTAGAATCCATGGGTGTAGAAGGTGCAATTGTTGGTCGTGCTTTGTACACTGGTGATATTTGTCTGACAGAAGCAAATCAAGCTGTAGGTCAAGGACGTTGGCAAGATATTCCTTCAAATTTAGGATATTCTGCTTTTGCTTAAGATCTAATCTGTTTAATTCCATATATATCCAATTTAGAGCAATATGGAATAGGAAATATAGTAGGGAAGAGTGGTGTTACCCTGCATTGGCGGCAGACTTGCCTAGTAGTGTACTTCTGCAACTCAAGACTGTGAAAAACATTTCCCCTGATTCGATTTATGATCGGCATAAGTCAAACACTAAGGACTCGTGTAAAAATAACCTGAACAGTTTTTTGATGGAAGCTATATTTCACAATTTATCCTAGATCAAATTTGTACAACTTATTTTTACATGGCTCCTAACTCGTTCCTTGCTATTGTTTCTGTGTTTCTCATTCTTTATTCCTTAAAAGTCCTGAAATGCTAATCAAGAACAGGTAATAGTCAAAAAAAGAAGAGTAGGGGAGCGGGGGAGTAGGGGAGTAGGGGAGTAGGGGAGAATTTTTTTGCCCAACTATGCGCTAAAAAAGCGCTCCATGCATGAGCATGAAGAGCTGAAAACCATGTACTTGTTCAATATCTAAAAAGGCACTTACCTTTATCTGGTAATTATTTGAGATTTAATCAGCAAACCCTAATTATTAATTATTAATTTATAAGGAACTCCTGAAACTCTGTAGATAGGAGGTGGGGAGATGGGGAGATGGGGAGATGGGGAGATGGGGAGATGGGGAGATGGGAAATATTTGGTAATGGTTGAAAATGAAACATTTTTTTATATCGAATTAAACGGATTTGATATAATTAATAATTATTAATTATTAATTATTAATTATTAATTATTAATTAGGGCTTGCGTCCTCTAAATTCCCATTTATCCTGACTCCTGATATCATGTCCGGTTGAATAATTAGACTTTGGTGGAAGGAAGGCAGAAGGCAGGAGGCAGGAGGCAGAAGGTTTTCTTCTATTGTCAACTTAATTTTATACACAAACGATGCTGCCGGACATGATATGACTTCTACCCTCACCTATAAGAATTTTTCAGCAAACCCTAATTATTAATTATTAATTATTAATTATTAATTGTTGAAAGATATCTTCTACCACCAATCATCTACTACCCTACTTAAAATTACAATTATTTAGTAAAAATAGTTAGTAATATTGCTCCTAATAAATAGTGATTTGCTTGTAAATTTAATCCAACTTCTTTGCCTAATTGTTCGCGAACTTTTGGACTATAAAGCTTAATTCCACCAGGAGTAATACTCAAAGATTGAAATTCATCTTGCCACTTGAAATAGGAATCCACTAAATAGAAAAATCCTCCTGGGCGTAAAACTCGACTCACTTCACTAAATACTTCTTGAGGATGAGGATAATGTAAAAAACTAATTGTATTAAAGACGGCATCAAATTGTTCATTAGCAAAAGTCATCTCTTCAGCATTTCCTATTAAAAATGTTATACTTTCTTGATGACGATTACGACTATTAGCTTGATCAACCATTTCGGGAGATAAATCTAAACCAGTACCTTGAAGATTGGGAAATTTAACAGCAAGACGATGGAGAAGTTTTCCAGTACCACAACCTAAATCTAGTACATTTGATGGACTTGGCAGATTTACATATTCCAGTAATCTTTGATGTACTGCTTGATAAACTACAGATGGAAACAACCAATCATAATTAGGTGCCCAAAGATCGAAAAATTTTTGTTTAGAGGAAATATTATTTGTCATATAGCAGTTATGTTTGAGTTCATCAGAAAATAAAAATTATCTCGTTCCATACAAGCGATCGCCTGCATCTCCTAGTCCTGGAATAATATAACCATGTGTGTCTAATTTTTCATCAATAGCAGCAGTGTATAAAGGTATATCTGGGTGATACTTATGGAAATTATCAATTCACTA
>NZ_JAAHHG010000227.1 GCF_010692555.1 Okeania sp. SIO3B5
TTAGGAGTCAGGAGTCAGGAGTCAGGAGTCAGAATGGATGGCTTTAATACCATTTTTTAGGGCGTAAATTATCTTTTTTGTCAAAGGGACATCTCATGTAAAGTCTTTTTATCGCTCTTACTATTCGTAACATTCTTTTTTCAAATTGGTATTATACACCATCTGTAGGGGCGATTTCCTAGGTCATGCTCCGCAAACGCGAATCGCCCCTACTAGATTTTGTTTTTGGCATCTTGAGATCGCTTTCTTCTGTCACCAAAGGATTTTCAACAACAGTATTTTTTGAAAGGGGAGATAAAGATTTCCAAGCTGTTTGGTAGTTGTAGTTATTGATATTATTATATTAATCTCTCACCGCTTGTTCTGCTGGAGGTCTACGAATAACGGGTTCAATATTTCTTGATTGCGGACATTCATTAAATACTATACAATCAGCAATTTTTTCAAAAAGATATCCTCCTAATATTTCACATAAAGAAGACGTAGAACCTAAGATACAAATACTGAAAAATAGGGTGATTTTGAAAGTTTTTTTCATCTGAATTAAAATAGTTGTTATGTCAACCTTGTTTACTTACAACTACAATTTAAACAGGGTATCTTTGATATTTATAAATAGAATTTTAATAGCATATTTTATATTGAAAGACCTGACAAAAATACTCTAGTCTAGTCAGTATGTTTTTTTTTGCATATTCAGAACAAAAACATAATTTTTTATGCAAGTTTCTGCATATTTTACTAATTATTCAGAAGTATTTTTATATTCAGTATAAGAAAACTTATACTTACAGCAGATTCCACCAAGCGTGAGGTACACCCATCGCGGGCAAGATGCTCGCACTGGGAAGATTTAATTCTTAATATCTGTACTTCATATACTTGGAATCTGCTGTAAAAAGTCAAATATCAAGAGCCTTGACGAGCCATGTCATCCGCCAAGAAATAAATTTCTTGGCTCAAAGCAGAAGTCATCTAAAGATGACTAAAAATAGCTAATTTATTATGGCTAATTAATGAGGCTTGATATAAAAACGTATCAGCTACTATAGTTTCAATGTAAGCATTTCCTGCGGAATGCTGCGCAAACAGCTATTAGCTGTCAGCTAGCCTCCTCCGGAGGAACTGCGGACTTCAGCAACAATACTCTCTCATATAGGAAACTGTTTAAATTAATATAGACTTTAAGGGCAAGGAAGCCAACTTTTTTAGTAAGAGAATTAATAAAGCTTTTATCGTTAACTAAAAGCAATAGCTGATGGCTGACGGCTGAATACTTACGTTTCAATACTATCAGTTTTTGTTGATTGATACTATAAATTTGTGTTGTTTTTTTTCATCTCAATACCTGTAAGCATTTCCTGCGGAATCCTGCGCAAACAGCTGTCGGCTATTAGCTAGCCTCCTATGGTTGGAACTGCGTTATCAGCTATTAATTTTGGGGAAGGTAAAAGCAACCTTTGAAATTGAGAAAGAAGAAAAATTTTCCCTACCGCGTCAATCCTTTCCTTGAAAAGAAGGGGTAATTATTAATTATTAATTGTTGAACAATTCCCAGGGAAATTAAACTTGAATAAAAAACTATCTATCTATGGAAAAAGGACAATTTGACTACATTTATCGTACTTTACTAGAAGTTGAAAAAAAAATACTGGAGTTGTACTTATCCGATAAGGATATAACACAACAAGCAATTGCTAAGTCAGTAGGATATGACCAACCTAATGTAGGAAGAAAGTTAAAGGCGATCGCTCATAAATTTAACTATTCAGAATCTAGTTTGGATTGGAAAGAATATTTAGTTAAGATATTTAGCCAATATAAACCTGATGTGGTTGATAAAGAGTTAATCAAACATTATGGTTTTTATCCAGTTTTTATGCCAGACAAACCTGAAGAACCAGACTCGCCTTTTTATATAGAACGTTATCAGATTCGACGTTGTTCTGTTGAGTCTCAATGTTACCAAGAAATAGAAAGACCTGGTTCTTTAGTCAGGATAAAAGCACCGAAGAAAATGGGTAAAACTTCTCTGATTAAAAAGATACAAAGTAAAGCAAATGAAAATAATTATATTTCTCAGTATCTGAAGTTTAATCTTTTGATTGAAGATTCAAATATCAGCAGTGTTAATAACTTTATCAAAGGGTTTAATAAAAATCTCAAAAGTCGGTTTCCAGATGTTCCAGAGGGGCCTGATTGGGATGATAATAATGCTAAAATTTCTTGTACTAAGGATTTAAAGGCACTATTACTGAAGTTACAGAAAAATTTGGTTTTAATATTAGATGAAGTGGATGAAATTTTCCAATATCCAGATATATCTAAAGATTTTTTTGCGATGTTAAGACATTGGTATGAGGAAAGTAATAATGTCAAAATTTGGGGAAATTTACGGATGGTAATTGCTTATTCTACGGAATATCACGGCACGTTAGATATTTATCAATCTCCTTTTAATGTGGGTTTACCGATAGAGTTAAAGGAGTTTGAAAAAGAAGAGGTAATTCGATTAATACTTTTACATCAACTTGACCCTAAAATAGTGACTGATTTAATGTCTATGGTGGGAGGACATCCTTATTTGATTAGGTTAGCTTTATATAAAATGTCTCAAGAAGAATTGACGATTGAAAAGTTTTTAAAGGAGGCTCCTACTGACAGTGGAATTTATCGAGACCATTTAAGTAGGCATTTGGAAACTATGGGAAAGAGGTCGAAGATTAAAACAGTTTTTCAGGAAATATTAAAGGCTAATTCTCCAGTTAGTTTTGCTGATAAAAATCGAGAGATACGTCAGTTGGAAGCTATGGGATTAATTACAATTCAAGGTAATAAAGCTGAGGTTCGTTGTGAGTTGTATCGAAAATATTTTGGGGAATTTTTAGGTTAGTTGAAAGTGGTAATTAGCAACCAATATATCTATAATTAAAGCCCTACTAAAAACAAAAAAAAATTATCGCTTATAGAATTTTTCTGTTTAATTAGGTACATCTATGATCCCCCTAAATCCCCCTTAAAAAGGGGGACTTTGAAGGCTTTCTCGGGGTAGTTTTTCAGGAAAGCCTAACTCACCTCAGAGATTACTTAGTAATTAGAGGAATTATGAAAAGTTTTTTGATACTGAATTTTGCCCCCCTAGCCCCCCAACTTTGGGGGGAACAAGAGTCAATTTGCTTCTAAAAGTCCCCCAATTTTGGGGGATTTAGGGGGCTTGGATGTAGCATAAGGGACTTCTCAGACAACCTCTTAATTCCTTATTTTATTTTGAATTAATAATGGTGCGTAACTCACCTCAGAGATTATTTGGTAATTAATTCCTTATTTTATTTTTGAATTAATAATGGTGCGTTACGGCTAGGGCCTAACGCACCCTACTGGATTGTTTCACCTAAAATAGTGCATTAGGGAGTAGGGGAGTAGGGGAGTAGGGGAGAAAGATTGTTGTTGGGTTTCGCTCCCTCAACCCAACCTACATCTATTGCAACATTTAAGATGAAACAGTCCACTACCAGACCTATATATATGGGCGTTGCTGAATACTGGGATGATTTCGCCTGACACGGGGACACGGGGACACGGGGACACGGGGATTATGGTTTCTGCTCTGTGACAAAATCATCCCGCAATTATGCAATGCCTATATATGTAGTTAAATGAGTTGAGTAGAGAAGCCGTATTTCAATTATCAATTATCCATTATCCATTATCCATTAATAATATGATTTATCGCTCTACTGGAGGAAGTTTATCAGTAGATGACCCCACTTATGTAGAGAGAAAACAAGATACAGAACTATTAGAAAAACTCCTAGAAGGAGAATATTGTTATGTATTTAATTCTCGTCAAATGGGTAAGTCTAGTTTGCGGGTAAGAATTATAGATAAATTAAGTTCTCAAGGTTGTCAATGTATCTCAATTGACATGAGTATGTTATCTGATTTTTCCATACCTAAAGAATCTTGGTATGACGGTTTTTTAACGGAACTATTTGATAAATGTGACTTGGAAAATAGTAACAATTTTCAAGAATGGATAGCTACTCATCGAAACTCAAGTAATCTTCAACGTTGGAAACTTTTTCTGGAAGAAATTTTATTTAGGAATTTTCCAAATCAGAAAATATATATTTTTCTAGACGAAATTGATACTCTGGGAAAATGTTATTTTAAAGATGAATTTTTGGGTTTTATCCGTTCTTGTTATAATCGCCGGGCTGAGAATAAAAATTCTGATTATCATCGACTAATTTTTGGGTTTTTCGGTGCGGTTACTCCAGGGGATTTAATTAAAAATAGAAGGCATACTCCTTTTAATGTTGGCTATGGAATTGAGTTGACTGAATTAACTTTTGCAGACGCAAAGGAACATTTAACTCAGGGATTAGAAGGTTATGTAGAAAAGCCGGATGTTGTTTTACGAAAAGTTTTTGATTGGACTGGTGGTCAGCCTTTTTTAACTCAGAAACTTTGTCAAATTGTTGTTGATGATCGAGATAGCCCTCGACCAAATATTGGTAAGTTAGTACAAGAACATATTTTGACTTCTTGGGAGGATAAAGATAATCCTATTCATTTAAAATATATACGGGATTATTTACTTAATGATGTTGAATTACTGAGGTTATATCAAACAATCCTCAAGCGGGGAAAAGTTAAGTTTAATAATAGTCAAGTACAAATGTCTTTAAAGTTGTCAGGTATAGTTCTGAAAAAACAAGATAAATTGATTGTTTTTAATAAGATTTATCAGAGAATTTTTAATAAAAATTGGGTTAAGGAACAGTTGGTAAATTTAGAAAATAATCTGGATTTGCCTAAACCTAAAAGATGGAGTATGACCTTTGCTATTGCTGGTTTATTATCGGTCGGAGTAATTGGTATTAGAGCTTTAGGTTGGCTCCAACCATTGGAGTTAAATCAGTTCGATTTATTAATGCGATCGCGACTTCCAGAAAAGCCAGACTCTAATATTTTAATTGTTGAAGCTACACAAGCAGATATTAACAAATTTGGTATTGGTAATGTTTTAAAGGATGAAATTTTGGCTGAAGTAATAACTAAAATAGATGCTTTTCAACCTGCAATTATTGGTTTAGATTTATGGCGGGAGAAACCTTTAGAATCTGAAGCTAATTATCGAAGGTTATTAAATATTTTGGCTAATAATCAGAAAATAATTGCTGTTTGTAGTACCAGTGAATATCGCCCTAATAAACCTGGTACTATACCTCCTGAAGGAGTGCCAAAAGAACGTTTAGGTTTTACTGATTTAGCTCTTGATAATGGTCAATTTAAAATTGTCCGTCGCCATTTAATGTTTATGGGTACCGAAGAGAAAGACCCTTGTCAAACAGGTTATTCATTAAGTGCTAGGGTGGCTTTAGATTTTTTAGCAATTAAAGGAATTAAACCAGAAAATACTCCGGAAGGAAATGTTATAATTGGTGGTGTTATTTTGAAGCGACTGAGGAAAGGAGAAGGTATTTACCAAAATTTTGATGATGGTGGGTTTCAAATTTTACTTAATTATAGAAACTCAAAACAAGTAGCTAAAACAATTACTATTTCTGATGTTTTGAATGGGGAAATTAATGATTATTTAGTAAAGGATAAAATTGTCCTGATTGGGATTACAGACCCTGCTGCTGGTGACAAGTTTTCTACTCCTTATAGTCAGGTTCAGCTTCCTAATCAAAAGCAAATGTCTGGGGTTATTTTACACGCACATCAGGTGAGTCAAATTATTAGTGCTGTTTTAGATGGAAGACCTTTAATTACTTTTTGGAGTTGGCAGGTAGAATGGTTGTGGATTTTGGCTTTGTCTATTTTGATTTGTGTGGTAAGCAGGCATTTTTTACGAGGTTTTTATTTGTTATTATTTACTGTAGAAAATATTATTGTTTTATACTTTGTTAGTTTGTTTGTTTTGAATCTGGGTATTGTGGTTCCTTTAGTGCCGTCTATTTTAGTATTAATTGTGAATGTTGCTATTTCAGTTATCAGTTATCAGTTGAACTCACTGCCCTTTCCAAGGAAGGGTGAGGGGGATTAAAAATCAGGGCTTAATAATTCAGGTTTATAATGGTATTACTTACAAAAAGTTTTTTTCGGGAAGGAAATTTATGAGATATAAACAAGTTATTATTTCTATTGTTTGTGTCTTAGGGTTATCGGTAGGGGTGACTCAATATGACAAATTAATGAATAAAAAAGATGAAAATAGCTCTTCAGACGATAGCGAATTTGAAGTCCCGCCAGAAGATAGACCGGGGAATAGAGGAGATGGAGGGGGGCGCGATCCTAATAATTCTCCTGAATTATGTCCTCAAATGGACAAGCCTCTTTTAGCTCTCGTTCCTCAGAAGAACTTCGGATACACTTTAGCGAGTCATCCTACTTTTTGGTTGTATATTCCCGGTTATAGCAAGTCTATTGATTTCACTTTGATAGATGATAAAACTGAGGACAAAATTTATCAGACTAACTTTAATGTTGAGTCAGAACGGGGAATTATTAGTTTGAAGTTACCTCCTGCTGCACCACCTTTAATGGTAGGAAAAGAATATCGTTGGTTATTTGTTTTTAACTGTGGAGATGGAACTAAGGATTTGCTTGCTGATGGAGTGGTGGCAAGGAATAAAGCTAACGATAGTTTGAGCAGTCGGTTAAATTCGGCTACAACTGTGATGGAAAAGATAGATATTTATGCCGAAAATGGTTTGTGGCATGAGACTATTACGGAGTTAGGAAACTTGCGTCGGAGTAATCCTGATGATGTAGCGATCAAGACTAAATGGAATAGTTTATTGCAGCAAAAATATATTCGTTTTGAGAACTATGATTTGACTTCAGAACCGATTCAAGATTGTTGTGATGTTGGCGGTCAGTAGAATGTGTTTCGCTGCGCCACATGAAAAGGCGCTAGCCGTAACTGAGCGAAATATATGGGGTATGTGGTGCGTTACATTTCATTAACGCACCCTACTGAACTGTGAGGGAGTGGAGGGAAGCAGTCTTTATTGTTTCATTAATTTCACAGTAATCTCGATTTTACTAATTGTTTATGCCTACCTAATTGGTAGAATTCAAGTTTTTTTCAGGAGTAAAATAAAATTATGAAAAGTAAGTATTTTGCTGTTATTGCTGGTGCTTTGTTATTGGTGGGGATAGTTACTCCAGTAGCAAAGGAAATTAAACCTGCTGTAATAGCGCAAAAGTCTGTGGAAATGCAGGAACAAGTGGAATTTGCTCTAATTCTTGCTGAGTCTCTGGAAATAGAGGAAGCAATGCAATTTGTTTTACTTCTCCAAGAGGCACAGCAGTTATCGGAAGAGGGAAAATATAGTCAAGCTATCCCACGATTAGAAAGTGCCTTAGTTGTTGTAGAAAATGCAGGTGCTTCTGAAAACTCTGTTACTGCCGTAATTATTAATGAACTAGGTATGCAGCATTATTACCAAGGGAACTACACAGAAGCCTTACCTCTATTCCAAAAGTCTTTGGCAATATTTGAGAAAACATTAGGAATCAACCATCCATGGGTTGCCAAAAGCCTCAGCAACCAGGCAGAAATTTACCGTGTCCAAGGGAACTACACAGAAGCTTTACCCCTATTCCAAAGGTCAAGAGCAATCTATGAAAAAGCATTAGGACCTAACCATCCAGAGGTCGCCACCATTCTCAACAACTTGGCAGAACTTTACCGTGTCCAAGGGAACTACACAGAAGCTTTACCCCTATTCCAAAAGTCTTTGGCAATATTCGAGAAAGTATTAGGAGCTAACGATCCAGCCGTCGCCACCAGCCTCAACAACCAGGCAGAACTGTACAGTCTTCAAGGGAAGTACACGAAAGCTTTACCTCTATTTCAAAGGTCTCTGGCAATCTATGAAAAAGCATTAGGACCTAACCATCCAGACCTTGCCCAAAGCCTCAATAATTTGGCATTGTTCTACCAAGTCCAAGGGAAGTACACGGAAGCCTTACCCCTATTTCAAAGGTCAGAGGCAATATTCGAGAAAGCATTAGGACCTGACCATCCCAACATTGCTTCTAGCCTCAACAACCAGGCAGCACTGTACAGTCTTCAAGGGAAGTACACAGAAGCCTTACTCCTATTCCAAAGGTCAAGGGCAATCTATGAAAAAGCATTAGGACCTGACCATCCAAATGTTGCTGCCAGCCTCAGCAACCAGGCAGAACTGTACAGTCTTCAAGGCAACTATACAGAAGCTTTACCTCTATTCCAAAAGTCTCTGGCAATCTATGAAAAAGCATTAGGAACTGACCATCCATGGGTTGCTGCCAGCCTCAACAACCTGGCAGTACTATACCGTGATCAAGGGAACTACACAGAGGCTTTACCCCTATTCCAAAGGTCAAGGGCAATATTAGACAAAGCATTAGGAAGTGACTATCCAGACGTTGCTACTAGCTTTAGCAACCAGTCATTATTGTATCTTGCCCAAGGAAACACAACCAGTGCTATCGAATATCTTACCCAGGGAATGAAAGTACAAGAAATCGCCCTCACTTCCTTCCTCGCCACAGGTTCGGAAAGCCAAAAACAAGCTGCCGTGAGAAAGCTCTCACCTACAACTTACATCGCAATATCCCTACACCTCCAATACGCACCTACTAACCAAAAAGCAGGTAACCTCGCTCTCAGAACCATCCTCCGGCAAAAGGGTCGTATTCTCGACTTCACTACTGACTCCCTCCAAGCCATCCGCAACAACCTCACCCCAGACAATCAAAAACTCCTTGATGACCTGACTAGCACTTACACTCAACTAGCAAATCTGTATTACAAAAAAACTGACAATAATACCCCAGAATACCGTCAACAATTAAACATCCTCAAACGTAAAGCAGAAAAATTAGAAGCAGACCTTTCTCTTGCCAGTGTAGAATTCAGGAAAATTTCTCAGCCAGTAACTATTGAAGCAGTACAAAAATTAATTCCTACTGATGCAGCATTAGTAGAAATAATGCAGTACAAACCTGCTGATGCTAAAGCTAAACCAGGGGAAAGATTTGGAAAACCCCACTATGCAGCCTACATCCTCCATTCCACAGGCGCACCCCAATGGGTAGACCTGGGAGCAGCAGAACCCATCCACAAAGCGATCACCGCATTTCGCAATACTTTATTCTTAGAGCAAGACAAACAAAGCAGATTAAGAATAGATCGAGAATTCAGAGAAAAAAAAATTGCCGAAACCAAAGCAAGCGCCCGCACCTTAGATAAATTAGTCATGGCATCCATCCGCCAAAAACTCGGCAACGCCAAACACATCCTCCTCTCCCCAGACTCCCAACTAAACCTCGTTCCCTTTGCTGCTCTGGTAGATGAAAACAACCAATACCTAGTCGAAAATTATACCATCACCTACCTCACGAGCGGACGAGACCTGATCCGTCTTGACCTAGACTTCCCCAGTAAACAACCACCTATGATAGTTGCAGCTCCCATCTACGATAAACCAGGTAAACCGACTTCAGAGCCACTTGCCACCAATAATAACCGCAGCAGCAACCAACGCTCTCCAGATATAGACAACTTGAAGTTCGGCCCCTTATATAAAATCGAAGCAGAAGGAAAAGCTATTGCAGAAATGTTGCCAAACGAGATTTTGTTAACGGGACAAGAAGCTACGGAAAACGCTATCAAACAAGTAAAATCTCCAGAAATACTGCATATTGCTACCCACGGTTTCTTTCGCGAACCCAAAGATGAAGAAACTTCCCCTCCTTTAGATTCGAGCAGAGATAATTTTATACTTGAGTCTGATTTGGGTATTCAAGGATTACTATATGCACCAGTAGAAAACCTACTACTGCGTTCCGGTATAGCTTTAGCAGGTGCAAATATTCGGCAAAGTGGTACAGAAGATGGGATAATGACAGCCTTGGAAATTGCAAATTTGAACTTAACAGGTACTAAATTAGTAGTATTGTCTGCTTGTGAGACAGGAGTAGGAGAAGCGAAAGTAGGAGAAGGAGTATATGGGTTGCGTCGAGCGTTAGGTATTGCTGGTAGTGAAAGTCAACTAATTAGTCTATGGGTAGTAGCTGATTTTGAGACCAAACAGTTGATGATCGACTATTATCAGCGGGTGTTGAATAATCAGGAGGGGCGTTCCGAGGCGTTACGACAGGTGCAGTTAGGGATGTTGGGCGATCGTATTTATCAACATCCCTATTATTGGGCATCGTTTATGCCTTCGGGAGAATGGGAAGGGATGGGAATTTAGAATTTAGAATTTAGAATTCAGAATTTAGAAGTAATGTTATATCATGTCCGGATAATCAGTGATAAAAAACCTTTTTCCCTTCTAACCTTTTCTTCCCTCCTGCCTCCTGCCTCCTGCCTTCCTGACTCTAAAGTGTAAGTATTCAACCGGACATAATGTTATGTCTCATTAAATAACTGTAATAAACAATCTTTATCCAACCTGGTAGGGACGTTGCATGCAACGTCCCTACATTTATAACTCCCATTCCTCCTGACCAAAAAATAAGGTCTCAAGCCTCCCCTTTCAAGGGGATAAAAAAAAATAAATTTCAGTATTTCAAGCCTCTGGTTTTCCTGCGGAATGCTGCGCAAACAGCCAGAGGAACTGATAACTGATAACTGATAACTGATAACTGAAATGACTCCTACCCTCATATTTAGATTTTTTTTTGCATTTTGTAGTAAAATGTCAAAGTATATTGTTATTTGATCTAATACCAAAAAAATTTATGAGTGAAACACAAAATAATCAAAAGTCTTCAACCCCAGTTGTAGATTCTGAAGCTAAGGTATCAAGTCAAAATGAACATCCTACTAGAACACCACCTTGGGGTACAGTCACGATGTTGGAAGAAGGTCCACGTTATAAAATTAATCGTATAGAAGTCAAACCGAAACATTATATTACCACCCAAATGCACTATCATCGTAGTGAACATTGGATTGTGGTTTCTGGTACTGCTAAAGTCGTTTTTGATGGTACAGAACATTTGCTCTTGCAAAAACAATCAACTTATGTTCCACCAAATACAGCACATCGTGTAGAAAATCCTGGTACAATTCCTCTAGTAATGATTGAAATTCAAAATGGGGAATATCTTGGGGAAGATGATATTACTCGTTTTCCAGAATCTGATAAAAAAGTATCTTCAAAGTAGGCGATCGCTCATAGCAGTTTTTACTAAGAAAGGCAGAAGGCAGAAGGGTGAGCTTTGCTATTTACCGCAAAATAGTGGTCTAAAGCCTCCCCTTTTAAGAGGATAAAAAAAAGAGGATACTCTATATTTCAAGCCTCCTTATTGCAGAGGTACTGATAACTGATAACTGAAATGACAGCACTTCCCATTGTTATAAGGTACACCCACGCGGGCAAGATGCCCGCACTACATAATTTTCACCATTTATATCATGTCCGGATAAGAGCGTGATGAAAAACTTATCATGAGTGCTTCAACAGTAAATCTTTCTATTTTCCCTACTCCCCTACTCCCCCACTCCCCCACTCCCTTACTCCCCTTAACCTTTGGCAAAATTGTGAGTATATAAAGCACTCCGTGGCAAAACACGCTGCACTTCTTCGACTGTAGTTATCCCCTGAGTTACTTTTTCAACGGCAGCAGTTTGGAAAGAAACAAAACCATTTTGCTTCAAATAACGATGTAACTGAGTTATCGTACCTTCATAAATTAACTCGCGAACCCGTTCGTCTACATCCAATAATTCTACAATTGCTTCTCTACCAGAATAGCCAGAATTAAAACAATTAGAGCAACCCCGACCAATACGCCATTTTCCCTGAATTTCATGTTCTATACTCGGAGTAACAGCAGATATAGTTTGCCTCCCATTACCATTATTCAAAGCAGGAGCATAAGCAGATAGACTTTTGCTAACAGCAAAACTCATAGAAGGTAATACTTGTGGCTGCTCTAAACCTAATATTTGTAAATCAGCTTTTGTGGGAGTATAAGCTTCTCCACAATGGGGACAAATTTTTCGCACTAATCTTTGTGCAACAATACCCAATAGTGCATCACTCATTAAAGCAGGATCGAGACCGATATCCTTTAATCGAGGAATTGCCCCTATGGCATCATTAGTATGGAGAGTAGTCAAGACTAAGTGACCAGTTAATGCAGCTCTTACTGCTGTATCTGCCGTTTCGCGATCGCGTATTTCTCCCATCATAATAATATCAGGGTCTTGACGCAAAATTGCCCGTAGGCCAGCGGCAAAAGTCATTCCTGCTCTTTCATTTACCTGAGTTTGAGTAATTCCAGGTAATACATATTCTACTGGATCTTCAACAGTAACTACATTAACGTTTTCTGTTGCTACTGATAACAAACTGGTGTATAGGGTGCTTGTTTTCCCAGAACCAGTAGGACCTGTAAAAATAATTATTCCCTGTGGTTGATGCAACCAACTTTTGTAGACATTCAAACTCCGCTCAGAAAATCCCAATTTATCCAAACTAGAAAAAGGATTTTTGGAAGTTAGTAACCTAATTACAGCTTTTTCTCCACCAACGCAGGGAAGGGTACTGACTCGTAAATCTAGTCCTATATTAGAATCATCCTCTCCTACATATTGTTCGCTAATTCTCCCATCTTGAGGACATCTACTTTCAGCGATATCCATATTACACATGACCTTGATAGCAACTACTACTCGACGACCAATATCTGCTGGTAAGGTAGTAATATTTCTGAGGATGCCATCAATACGGTAACGTACTCGTAGACCATTTCCAGTTGGTTCAAGATGGATGTCACTAGCACGGTTACGCAAAGCACCGGAAATGATTGTTTTTATTCGACCAATTTGGTCTGCTGCTTGGGAAAGATATAATTCTGTGGTGGCACTGACATCTTCTTCTTCTAGCTCTCCAGTTAAAGGATTAATTAACTGATTTCCAGAAATAGAGTGGGGGTCTATTTTTTCTCTATGATACCAGGCGCTATAGCTTTTTTCTGCGATAAAAATAATTTTGATGTCAGAAAAAGTACGATCGCTCATATTTTTCATTTCATCAGCACATATTTCTATAGGGGAGGCTAAGTAATAACAGTTACGCCATAAAAGTAGGGGAATAACTGGTGGTAATTCTTTTCGATCTGGAAATTCTCTAAAGAAACGATATGCTACTTCTTTATCAAGTAGTTGTAGATTTACTATTCCTCGTTTATCTACTAAATTTTCCAATGCTTGTTGGCAAGTTATTTCACGATTTCTTAATAGCTGCCAAGCTGATAGAACAGAAGTTGATGTAGTCATAGTCAATTAATTAGAAATGATTATTAATCATATTGCATGAAGTAGAAAATATTTTTTGTTCTCCTCCAACTTCTGAGACTAACACTGTTGTGATTAAATGAAAACCCTTTTATGGTTTTGGTCTTGTGCAGGAGTCTTGAAAAAGGTTTGGTAGAAAATATTCTGGAAAAAGTGAAAGATTATAGGGAACTAGAAAGCTTAAAAATAACATAAACTTAATATAATAAATCGATAACTATTGTTTTAACTAAGACTTGAATTTCTGTATATATTTATACAAATAATTTATTGTTTAAAAACGGCATGAATGTTGTATAATAGAATATCTTAAACCAGTCTCGTGCTTCTCTTCTTTTCAGATATATTTTTACTTTTTAAAGGGGGTGATTAACTGTTGAATGAAAATTGTAAAAGCGTAGTTGCTATTTGTAGGAAAGTGTTGTAATATTAAACAGGTAATAACTTAAGATGAATTTGATTCGGGTGAATGCGACTTGTTGACAGACATATTATTAACCGAACACATCAGTATTGGCGGGTGTGTGATGAGTTAGCCTTTAAGTCAAAAAACTTGTACAACCTGGCTAACTATTATTGTCGTCAGCATTTTTTCAAGTGTGGAAAAAGTCTAGATTTAACCAAGTTATACCACGCCACCAAAAATAGCGATGCCTACAGAGCATTACCAACTAAAGTATCAAAACAAATAATAAAATGCCTAGTTGCAACTTGGCGTGGTTATTTTCAAGCTATAAAAGAATGGTCACGCACATCCAGGGAAGTTTTTAGGTAAACCTAAAATACCAAAGTATAAGGACAAAACCAAAGGTAGAAATGTAGTTATATATTCAAAGGAATCAGTCTATAAAGCCCCTCTTTTAGATGGTATTTGTCACTTATCCATGAGTGAAATCATGCATACCTGTAGTTGTGGATACTGTAATCGAAGTCAGGATAGTACCTGCTACTAGCTGCTATATAATTGAAGTAGTCTATGAAAAAACGAATCAGCCACAAATACATTCAACATATGTAGCCGGAATAGACTTAGGAATTGACCGGTTAGTAGCTCTATCTACAAATAAGCCTGGTGCCAAACCACTGCTGATTAACGGGAAGCCACTAAAAAGCGTCAATCAACTATATAACAAGCGTAAAGCTAAGTACCAAAGTCACCTCAAAGGCAACAGAAAAACCAGTCGGATATATTGAAGCATTAAGTTATCATAGAAATCGTTTTGTGGAGAATTATCTGCATAACACCAGTAAATTAGTGGTTGAGTACTTAACCACAAATAATATTGGTTCTCTTGTTATTGGAAAAAATGATAACTGGAAACAAGGTGCAAACATCGGTAAAAAAAACAATCAAAACTTTACCCAAATACCCCACTCAAAGCTAATTCAACAGATAACTTATAAATGTCAACTGGTTGGGATCAAAGTCATTGAAACAGCAAGATTGTTACACGAGTAAAACATCTGCTATTGACTTAGAAGAACCAATATGCTATTGAATTCTATGTAGGTAAACGAGTCAAGCGTGGCTTATTCAGAAGTGGAACTGGTATAGTCATTAATGCCGATGTTAATGGCAGTCTTCAGATATAAGATAAGAAATTCCCAGAGGCATTTACAGCCGAGGGAATAGTGAGCTGTGCCGAGAGCGCCAGTATTGGTTAATCCAATATCAAGATATTAAGCTCAGATCGATTTTCTACAGTTTAGTTCGTACGGTATAGAACTGAATTTATCTCAACGTTGGCATTTATACCCGCGCTCTCCCGTAGGGGAGCGAAGGGATGGGAATGCCAATCAATAAGAGCGGTTTTACGAATAATCTGTTTAGAATGTAAATGTTGAAAAGTAGGTAGTAGATGGTTGAAAAAGCGTACAAATTTAGATTTTACCCAACTCCGGAGCAGGAAAGTCGGCTCTTGAGAACTTTGGGCTGTGTACGTTTAGTCTACAA
>NZ_JAAHHG010000228.1:0-13695 GCF_010692555.1 Okeania sp. SIO3B5
TGGCCTTCCCCCTAAGCGAGAACAGTTTTAGCTGTGTCAGTCCACTACTGGACTGTTTCATCTAAAATGTTGCATTAGAAAATGGGGTGATGGGGGGATGGGGTGATGGGGGGATGGGGTGACGAAAAAAGCGCTCTGCACTATTTTAGGTGAAACAATCCACTACTGGACTTAATACAGCATATTTCGGGCAAACGATGTAATAGTGAAAATATTGTAGTGCGGGCATCTTGCCCGCTTCGGGGTGTACCTCGTAATAGCGGACAGCGCTGTAATAATAGTAATCATTTTTAGAGAAGGGATTTGGTATAATATTATGTCCGGTTGAACAGTTATAAATAAACTACTCAGAATTCAGCAATTCTGCAATTCAGAATTTCCTAGGTCATGCTACGCAAACAGAATTCAGGAGCGAAGAAAGACGAAAAGAAGGAGAAAGTTTTTTTATCACTAATTATCCGGACATGATATTAAATATGAAAACCGGACATGATATCAGTTAAATTCAGATCTATTGAAAAGACCATAAATAATCTTGACCTGTACCAGGTCGATACCACAGAATATCAGAGAAGAGATTGCCGTTAAAGTCTCCAGCTACTGGAGTGTAAGTACCATTAACTGTGAACTGATTGCTGTCATAACTACCGTCGGAATTGAAAGACCAAATATAATCTTGACCTGTACCTGCTCTATACCACAGAACATCTGTAGTACCACTGGCATCAAAGTCTCCAGTCACAGGGGTGTAAGTACCATTAACTGTGAACTGATTGCTGTCATAACTACCGTCGGAATTGAAAGACCAAATATAATCTTGACCTGTACCAGGTCGATACCAGAGAATATCTGTAGTACCACTAGCATCAAAGTCTCCAGCTACCGGGGTGTAAGTACCATTAACTGTGAACTGACTGTTGTCATAACTACCGTCAGAATTGAAAGACCATAAATAATCTTGACCTGTACCAGGTCGATACCAGAGAATATCTGTAGTACCACTAGCATCAAAGTCTCCAGCTACTGGAGTGTAAGTACCGTTAACTGTGAACTGTCTACTGGTACGATTTCCATCCTTATCAAAGAACCAGATATAATCTTGGTTTGTTCCCGGTGCATACCACAGAATATCTGAAGTGCTATCACCGTTAAAATCTCCCACTATCGGCGTGTAAGTACCATTGACTTTGAAGGGACTGCTCTGGTAACTATTGTCAGAGTTGAAGAACCAAATGAAATCCTGGCCTGGTCCTGGTTGATACCAGAGAACATCTGTATTGTTGTCTCCATTAAAGTCACCTGCAATGGGTTCATATTCCCCATTAATTCTGACTTGGGAGCTTGTGTAAGATGGTTCTTGTGATGTTGTAGATACCGATATCGTTTCAGTATCTGTATTATTGGATTCGTTAGTTTCAGTGACATCATGGGATCTATCAATGATCATACCAATCTGATAATCTATATTTTCATCCCAAGAAAAATCATCTATAGTAGGTAGGGACAAATTGCCTCTTAAGACACCAGTATTACTGTTTCCTGGCAAACTTTCTATGGAGGTAAAACCAAGGGAAAAGTCTTCCAGTGGATCGATATCACTATCCTCGGATAAGAGGAAGTCTACATCGAAGCTACCAGCATCATTGCTGCCAGTATTTTCTACAGAAAAGTCAATCTGAATAGAATCACCAGGGGTAACTTGTTGTGGAGTTACTTCAAAAACATCACTAGATAGATCGATTTGGTTTTCAAAGGTAGAATGAATTAGTTCGAGATTAATATTACCAAAATTACCATTGTATCCATCCACTGCAATGTTGTAGGTTTCACCTTCAACTACATCAAAGAGAATCTCACTTTGGGAACCGTAGGCGACACTATCATTGTTACTTGCTATCTCAGTTAAGTTAGAGATAGATGAACCTGTATAAGCTGCTAGTATAGTATCAAAATCACTACCGTCAGTATTGATGACTACATTACCAGCACTGGGAGCTGTCCAACTCCACCATAGAGAAGCACCGTCATTATTGCCTGCATGAAGAGGTTCTCCTGACTCTAAAGTTGCGTTTTCGTTCGTAGCAGTAATATTAATCTCGGAACCAGTTAAGGAACTTCTATCAGCAAAGTCATCATTAACTAAAGTGTCAATGTCTAATGACAAAGCTAATTCGATATCTCCTGCTGCTCCATCATATCCATCCACTGCAATTTGATAGTTAGTTCCTGTTACTGCTTGGAAAGCAATTTGACTTTGCAGACTGCTACTATCGTCATTACTAGCAATCTCTGTTAAGTTCGAGACTGATGAACCTGTGTAAGCAGCTAAAAGTGTGTCGAAGCTACTATCTAAGGTGTTAATAGTTACTAATCCTGAACTGGGTGCAGTCCAATTCCACCAAAGGGAACTGCCTCCAGAATTTCCAGCATGAGAAGGTTCTCCTGATTCTCTCGTGGCGTTAATGTTACTAGCAGTTACGTTATCAGAAGTACCACTGAGATTAGCACTATTGTCAAAATCATCATTAGATATCTGTGATGTTGCTAGAGCTAAATCTAAAACAATATTACCCTGAGAACCAGAATATCCATCAACCGCTATCTTATAATTTGTTCCCTCAACAACATCAAAAGTTACCTGACTTTGTAATCCCTCACCCCCATCATCATCACTAGCAACTTCAGTCAGATTTGACACAGAAGAACCTGTATAAATCCCCAATATAGTATTAAAATCACTACTATTAGTTCCTATAGTGGTTGTACCAGATGAAGGTGCTGTCCAATTCCACCAAACGGAACTACCCCCACTGTTTCCAGCATGAGAAGGTTCTCCTGATTCTTTGGTGGCATCAATATTGTTGCCAGTAGTGCTAGTAGATGAACCACTTAGAGAAATACTGTTAGATAAGTTATCGTTTTCTACGCTTATTGTTTCTAGTGAAAGGTCGAGATTGATATTGCCTGTAGCTCCCAAATATCCATCTACTGCAAAATGATATGTAGTTCCCCCTACTGCATCAAAGACAATTTCGCTTTGGGTATCACCTCCACTATCATCGTTACTGGCAATTGCCGTCAGGTTTGACACGGAAGCACCTGTATAGGCAGCTAATAAAGTATCAAAGTCGCTATCGAAAGTATTGACTGTTACTTCACCAGAAGTGGGAGCTTCCCAACTCCACCAAACTGAATTACCTCCTTCAATGCCAGCGTGATTTGGTTCCCCGGACTGTTGAGTAGCACCAACGTTTGTACCAGAGTTACTGTCTGATGTACCAAATAGGATTCCGCTATCTAGGAAATTATCGTTGTCAGGTCGAGAAGATTCTATTTCTAATGCAGCACCAAGGTTAAGTCTGGGTTTGCTAATTCCATTCCGTTCGTCTGTAATGGGGTCGCCAGAATTGAGCATCCGTTGGAGAATTTCGTCGGGACTTTCATTGGGGAAGGCTTGACTTAAGACCGCAACTGCTCCGGAAACGTGGGGCGCTGCCATTGAGGTTCCTTGTAGCTCTGATCCTCCTGCATTGATAAAAGATCCTGGTGCTAATATATCTAGAAATTGGGCGCTATTGGAAAAGGATGTTACTTGATCTGGCTGTACAGAGTTATTTCCACTAGAGCCTGTGTAGTCATAGGTTGCGCCAACAGATACCGCACTGTCAAAAGCTGCCGGCCATGAAATTCCATCGGTGTATCCATTATTCCCCGAAGCAACAATACTGAGAATACCTATTGATTTTGCTTGGGCAATGGCTTGGCCTAGAGCAGAGCTATTATCTGAGAGTGAACCTGTAAATTTTTGGTCGCCACCAAGACTCATATTTATGGCTTCAATATTGTAGGTATTTTTGTTGTCGATCGCCCAGTTGACTGCTTCTAAAATATCTTGTTCAGAAGCTCCTTCACCGTCGAAAACATCTAGTGCTGCAATTTTGGTATCGGGTGCTACTCCAGCAACAATTGCACTAACATTAGTTCCATGTCCATCATCATCTTCAACACCATCATCAGGGGCAAAGTCTATGGCTACTTCTACTTTTCCTTCAAGTCCTGGCGCATTTTGGTTTGCACCTGTATCTAGAACGGCAACAGTTGTACCTGCTCCAGTATATCCTCCTGCTTCTGCTTCTGGTTGATTGATGATGGGTAGACTTTCTACTAGAGCTTTTTCATAAATTTCGGGAGCTGCTGCTCGTAAAACATTATCATTTTCTAACAGTTCTTGCAGAGCTGCTTCTGACTCAAACTGGATGAAGGAAATTCCCAAGTTTTTATACTCTTCTATGATTTCAGATCCTTCTGGTAAATTAGAAAATACCTCTTCTTTAAGTTCTGCTAGCAATTCTGCTTTGTATTCTAAAAGTTCTTCGCTACCTGCCTTTAAATTTTCCTCTACCATTCGAGCTTCTACAAGTTCATTAATTTCTGAATTATCAAGTGAAATGAGAAGTTCTTGGGGTTCGTCATTAGCGATCGCTTCTAATACTTCTGGTGATACTTTATCTTGAGGTTCTAATGAAGCAATATTAGTTACTGTCTTTGGTAATTTTGCTTTTGGTTGAATCTTGACAACATCTGTTTCAGATTTTTCTCCATCATTATTTACAGATATTTTCTCTTCTGTAGGTAAAGTGACATCAGTGGGTTTTTCTGGTGAATTTTTAGAAGATTCTTCTGTGGGTAAACCTGTTAACAAATCGGAGTTTTCCGTTTCTAAGTCTTTTTTTGAATTCTCCTGTTCCAACCGACTGACAATTACTGTTTTTTCATCTGTAGAATTTTGGTCAGTTGAATTTCTTAAGCTATCAAATGAATTTTCAAAATCGATATTACTTTTTAGTAGAATATCATCAGGATCTTCTTTAAGATTTAACACGGGAGGTAAATTAGTATCCTCATCAGAACCTGAAAATTTATCTAAGGGAATATTACTTTTTTCTCCGACAACAAAATTATAGTTAAGAGAAGATTCTGGTTCATTTAAAGGGCCAAATAGTTCTGTTGTTTCTTCCATTTTCCTCAAAATTTAGTGATTACGAATACTTTTATGTCTAGTTACTTCTAGTCTATGCAATTCCATACAACGGATGAAGTACTTAGAATGAAGACTAATTTATCAGTTTAAATCGTAAAAATACGATGATATTATTCGCTGATATAAGTTTATTTTTGATCTTCAAGAAAACTACCCCTGATTACGGAAAGTCATTTCATTTATCAGTTATCAATTCTTTTTTTCCCTATTCCCTACTCCCTAAAGTCCTAAAATTTTGTACCTCATCAACTCCAAAACTGCTTTCATTAATTGATAATGGATAATACCAATTTGATAAATGTTTACTACATTTTCGCATTGCGGGGGAGTAGGGGAGTGGGTAGGGACGTTGCATAAGGGCGTCCCTACAGGGAGAGTTCATTAATTGATAATGGATAATTGATAATTGATAATTACCTCTGGTTAAAACCGCTCTTGATTGAATATCAGGAGATATTATTTCTTTTCTCTTGGTCGATTGGATATGGCGAGGAGACCTCGCCATCCCTCGACCGCTTTTTTCCCCTTAAAAGGGGACGCTTCAAGGCGCGAATTATTTAATTATTAATTATTAATTATTAATAATTCGGTAAAAATAAGAATAATTAACAATAACTGGCGTGCTAATTATCAAAAAAAATATTCAGTCTGTGTTAATTACTTAATAATTGAAGTGTCACTTAAATATAGCATTCTTTTTTCACGCTTGGTATAAGGAGAGGCTTTAAACTGAATGGATTAATTATCAATTATCCATTATCCATTGGTAAATACACTGACAATTTGGGTGCATCTCAATTTTGAAGAAAGCCAAAAATTTATCGCTTTTAGGGAACACCGGAACAGGGAACAGGGAATATATAGAAAAAAAGTATTTTTGCTTGCTATGAGATGCACCCGACAATTTCAATTTTTTTACTTATTTTTAGAAGAGGAAAAATATCTAAAATACTGTTATTTATTGTGTAAACATTTCCTGCGGAATGCTGCGCAAACAGCTCTTAGCAGTGAGCTATCAGCTAATTAATAATGAATAATTACTTCTCAGGTTTAGAAATGTGATTTTGGCAGTAAATTTTTATTCTTTCTCAATTTCAAATATTGCTTTTACCTTCTCCAAAATTAATAGCTGTTAATGCAGTTCCGACCTAGGAGACTAGCTAATAGCTAACGGCTGTTTGCGCAGCATTCCGGAGGAAATGCTTACTTTATTGTGATTTTTATGACTACTTAATTTTTTTTATATTAGGAATTTCTGATTAAATATCAAAGCATTTATAGATAAAAATTTTAGCCTTTTTAGGGCTGAAAAAAGTGCGCCTATTTCAGTCTAAAAAACTCAAGAAATTAGTATTTTAGGCGCATAGTTGGGCAGAAAAATCATTCTTACCGAATAATTAATAATTAATAATTAATAATTAATAATTAAATAATTCTGGTTTAAAGTCTCCCCTTTTAAGGGGAAAAAAAAGAAATAATATTTCCTTATATTCAATCCTCTCGGTTTTAACCAGAGGTAATTATCAATTATCAATTATCCATTATCAATTAATGAAAATTATTACTCCTACTTCCTCGCTCCCGAACCATTTCTCCTGTCTTCCCCTCCTGGGAGGGGTTAGGGGTGGGTTGTCTCCTACCCTCACCTATAAGACTTTTTCAGCAAACCCTATATTAGACATCTCCAATAATAAAAAATCAAATCAATTATCACACAGAAATTATCAATTATTTCCCTCTACTACCTACTGCCTACTCCCTCTTTTCTAGAAATGTCTATTTGGGCAACTATATAAAGTCATTAATATCTGAATCAAGGCAATTATTTAGTAAGCATTCAGCCGTCAGCCTGCCTCCTACCGGAGGAACTGCGTTATCAACTAGCCTCCTCCGGAGGAACTGCGGACTTCAGCTATTGGTTTTAGTTAACGATAAAAGCTTTATTAATTCTCTTACTAAAAAAGTTGGCTTCCTTGCCCTTAAAGTCTATATGTAAGCATTCAGCCGTCAGCTATTAGCTCTCAGCTATTAATTTTAGGAAAGGTAAAAACAATCTTTGAAATTTAAAAAGAATAAAAAGTTACTGCCAAAGTCTCAGGACTAAACCTGAGAAGTAATTATTCATTACTAATTGCTGATAGCTGACTGCTGATAGCTGAATGCTTACGTCTATATTAATTTAAACAGTTTCCTATATGAGAGAGTATTGTTGCTGTTAACGCAGTTCCTCCGGAGGAGGCTAGCTGACAGCTAATACCTGTTTGTGCAGTATTCCGCAGGAAATGCTTACATTATTTGAAGGTGAGTTCACTGACAAATACTTGCAAATACTTGACATTTTCAGTAAAAGAATGTATGCTAGATTATTTTATACAACAACAGCCCTATTTGTATGCACTTTAGGGCTGTTTTTTATGTCCTTATACTAAAATAAAAACACTCTAAATTTTATTCTATTTATGCAACTAATATCTGGTAAATCATCTAGATGGTTTATTGTTGGCATGGCGAGCATATTTATATTTTCAATCATGCTCAGGTTCTGGCAATTAGGTCGTTTTAATACTCTTGTTTTTGACGAGGTTTATTATGCTAAATTTGCCAATAATTACTTAACTAAAACTGATTTTTTTAATGCCCATCCTCCACTCAGTCAATATATTATTGCTATTAGTATTTGGATAGGTTCTCATCTGCCCTTCGGACAAGAAGTAGTGAATAATGAAACAGGTTCTACTTTAGCTCCTTGGACTTATCGATGGGTAAATGCTTTAACTGGTTCATTTATTCCAGTAGTAGTAGGAGCGATCGCTTATCAATTAACTCGTCGTCAAAGTTATGGTTTTATTGCAGCTTTACTCATTGCTTTAGATGGATTATTGTTAGTTGAATCTCGCTACGCCTTAAATAATATTTATCTAGTAATTTTTGGATTGTTAGGTCAGTTATGTTTAATTATTGCTTTGCAAGATTGGCAATTGAAGCAACACATTTGGTTAGCTTTAGCAGGGATAAATTTTGGTGCAAGTGCTGCAATAAAATGGAATGGTTTAGGATTTTTACTCAGTATTTATTTACTCTGGATATTTGCATGGATTATTGAATTTTTAGCACCTCCTAAAAAGCCTGATTTTATATCTCCTTTGCGAAATTTAACTCAACTAAATCTGGTTCAATTTACTTTAAATTTATTTTTTATTCCCATAATAACTTACAGCTTACTTTGGATTCCCCACATTATTCTCAATCCGAAATATGGATTTCTGGAAATGCAAAAACAAATTTTCAGCTATCATCAAAGAATTGGTAGCGGACCAGATATTCATCCTTATTGTGCTCAATGGTTTACTTGGCCATTGATGCTCAGACCTGTGGTTTATTTCTATAAAAATACAGGGTTATTAGATAAACCTGAACCTTCTTTACCACCATTACCTTCAGATATTGGAAATCCAAAAGTTAATCCACTAATTTATGATGTTCATGCCATGGGAAATCCCGCTCTTTGGTGGTTATCAGCAATAGCAATTTTATCCTTAGTATTAATATTAATTAACCGCATCTTGGATTGGGAAAAAAAACGAAAAGCTAGACGCAATAAAATTGTAACTAAGGCAAAAATGAAATTTATTCCTGCCTCAGAAATGTGGTTTTTACTATATTTATTATTAAATTGGTTAGCTAATTTTTTACCTTGGTCAAAAGTTACTCGTTGTACTTTTATCTATCATTATATGGGTGCTGCTGTGTTTGCTATTTTGGCACTTGCTTGGTGGGTTGATAGGTGGTTAAATAATAGACAAATTCATCTGAGAGTAATAGGAATTACAGTTATTTTTATCATTTTATCTGCTTTTATTTTTTGGATGCCTGTTTATTTAGGATTACCTATATCTCCGCAAAATTGGCAGATGAGGATGTGGTTTCGTTCTTGGATTTAAAGAAGGCAGAAGGCAGAAGGCAGAAGGCAGAAGGGAAAATTGCTTATGGATAGTCTTCGACACCTGTTGAAGGTGGAGTATTATACCATTTCTCAAAAGTTTTGCTACATCTCCTTGGGATATAGATAATAGGGAGTAGGGAGTAGGGTTCAAAGGCATAAGATATTTTGGATTAATGCCGATAATCCTTACAAACATTACTGAAGAATTATTATTACTTAATAACTGAAGTTCATCATTTTTTGGAATTGGTATTAAACCTGCTACAGAAAAGATAATATTAGGTTTTAGGTGCTAGGTTTTAGGTTGCGAATATCAGGAAATTAGTTTCCCAAATTTTATTAGTTATTTGTCATATTATGAGAATGTGCTTGATATAAACTGCCAAATAAATGACTAATATTAATATCAAGTTATTTTGAATACTTATATAGTGTTTTTGTAAGCATTCAGCCGTCAGCTATCAGCTATCAGCTATGAATTATTAACTCATTATCTTGGAAGAAGGAATTAGTCGTCAAGGAGAATTAAAGTTATGAATGAAATATTTCTGTCAGCTAACCTTAGTCTTTGCTTGACTCTTTAAAAAGCTGATAGCTGAATGCTAATAGCTGAATGCTTACGTGTTTTTATTTGAGATATAAATATAGATTGAGGTTTTTTCTGATAAAAAAAGTGCTACTTTGAGTCCCTTATATCCCACATTCCGCACTTCAATTTGTAACATTAAAATTAGTATAAAATTCGTAGCTTGCTTAAGTATTTATACTATATAAATTATCTTCATTTACCTCAATCGAGAGTCAAATTCTCAGTTAAATATTAAGCATAAATACTTGCTTAGGGTTTGCTGAAAAAGTCTTATGGGTGAGGGTAGGAGACAACCCACCCCTCGCCCCTCCCAGGAGGGGAAGACAGGAGACAGGAGGAACGGGGAATTATAGAGGGGGTAGTCAGAAAAATTGTCCCTTGATTTATCTGCCATAATCCTCCCAAAATACTAGCTTTTTGCAGCTCTTGCCACTGAAAAGCTGACACTTTTTTAGATCAAAAAATGCTACAACCAATATCAGTCAATGCTTTGATATTTAATCAGCAAGCCCTACTTAATCCTTAACTCCTATTGACAACTATAATTTACTTCTTACTTCTTATTTCTTACTTCTTACTTCTTATTTCTTATTTCTTACTTCTTACTTCTTACTTTTGACTTTTGACTTTTAACTTTTAACTTCCGAGCGGCACTACCTTCTCAAATAAAGCTTTATACACAGGTTGATCTTTAGCTAAAGTAGCAATTTCTCTTTCTGATAAAACTGGCAAAATATTTTCAGTTAACCAATCATCAGAACTTCGAGAAAATGAACTATGAGCAGAGAAGCGTTTACACATTTCTCTTGACACTTTCTCCACATCAGAATGAAGAAAAACTTTTCCTCCAACTGTTAAATAATTTGCTAAATCTTCCACTAATTTTGGTTGTACAACTCTCCGTATTTGATGACGTCTTTTAAACCAAGGATCGGGAAATAAAATTGAGACTCTTTGTAATATTCCCTCTGGCAAAGACTGTAATATTTTTTCCAGAGAAATATTCGCATTACAAAATAAATAATGCAAATTACTAAAACCCTGTTCATTTAGCAAATTATTAGCCTCTATAACTAATGGTTCCCGAATTTCTAAACCTAGAAAATTCCACTCAGGTTCTGTCTGTGCCATCTGCCATAAAAACTTACCCCGACCACAACCAATATCCAAATGTAATGGTTTATTTATATCAGAATAAATATTACTAAAATTTGGTAAAATTACTAGCTGTTGATACTTACTAGAGAAAGGATTAACGTGTTGTCTGACTCTGACTCTTACCAAAATTTAAACCTCTATTTTTGCGTTATAATTATACGATAATTATGTAAGTTTTTACCACTAATTCAGATAGGGAGTAGTTCATTAATGGATAATGGATAATTACCTCTGGTTAAAACCGTTACGGAATTGAATATCAAGGAAATATTATTTCTTCTCTTGGTCGATTGGATATGGTTAGTAACCCATCCATCCCACCCTCCGCGAAGCTGCGCGACAACCTCTTTTTTCCCCTTAAAAGGGGAGGCTTCAAGTAGCGAATTATTTAATTATTAATTGTTGAATACCTATATATTATGAAACTAAATTCATCACAAATAAAAAAAATTGAGAACTTTCTAGAAAAAATTAAAAATGATACCTATCCCGAACCTCCAACCAAACTTCATAATCAAATAACTAAACAAATGTTTGATGTATGTCTAAAGCAAATATTTTTACCACCAGCAGCCAAAATATTAGATATTGGTTGTGGTCAAGGAGTCGCTTTAGAGATATTTAAAAAACATGGTTTTTCACCAATTGGAATTACTCTAAATAGTGAAGACGTGGCTATTTGCCAACAAAAAGGTTATCAAGTTTATGAAATGGATCAATCTTTTCTAGAATTTGAAGATAACTATTTTGACTTTGTTTGGTGCAGACATTGTTTAGAACATAGTATTTTTCCATATTTTACTTTACAGGAAATTTATAGAGTTATTAAACCCGAAGGTTATCTATATTTAGAAGTACCTGCCCCTGATACAAGTTGCCAACATCAAACTAATAAAAATCACTACAGTGTACTGGGAAAAACTATGTGGCTAGATTTAATTCAACGAACAGGATTTGAAACTTTACAAGTATTAGATCTTAAATTTAATGTGCCTGTAGGTCCAGATATCTATTGGGTAATGATTCAGAGGAAAAAATGAAGCAAGCATTTGCTTAACTTCTACAACATTTTTAAACAAAGAATTGAAGCACAAGAACAGCAAGCTTAAATTGTCAACTAAAATTAATAAAGCTGATGGCTGACTGCTGACTGCTGAATGCTTACAATTATTAATTATTAATTATTAATTATTAATTGAATATAATACCTCTTGATGAATCAGCGATCGCTCTCTCAAAAAATCTATCCTTTCTGGAAACAAAGCATCCCCATTCGCATAATTTTCAATCCACATCTTACTAATTAAATTTGCATCTTCCGGCACTTCAGCTAACTCCCATCCAGGCATTTCCAACTCAGTCATTAACTGACTAACTTTCGGATCGTAACTAATAGCAAAACAACGACATTCCTCCGCAGACCCCATAATTAAACTGTGGAAACGCATACCTATTACCATTTCCACACCCCGAAAAACTCCCTTCAAAATTCTCGGGTCTTCTATACTTAAAATCTTGCTATGATTAGGCAATTTTTTATGAATAGATTCAGCAATTTTTAAATCCTTTATCGGTTGAAAAGGCAATAACAAAATAAACGTTTTAGTTGCCTTTTGAAAAGAAACCAAAGCCTGAGTTAAAATTGCTAAACCTGCCGGAGTAAGTTGTGGGTGAGGTCTCAAACTGACCGCTACTCTCGGCGCAGGTAAATCCCAAAGACCAGGGACAGAGGAACTTTCCAAAGCCCAAACTGGGTCAGGAGCTAAAGTAAAAGGAATATCCCACTTGGCAACTATTTTTGCTGAATTGGCATCCCTGACACTAACCGCAGTACAACCTTTAAAACATTGTTTTGCCAAAAATTGGGTACTTTGATGATGTAAAGGCCCAATACCCTGTGCCCAGGCAATTGTTTTTAAGCCCATTTTTTGAGCAATTCCCATTAGTCCAGCATAATAAAAAGGACTGGCAATACTTGTAGCATCTTGAATTAGACTTCCACCCCCCCAGATAAAAATATCGGAACGTTTCATTGCCTGGAGAATGGTAAAAGTATTGAGGCGATCGCCCGCTTCGACTTGATATTGTTTTTGAGTTTCGATAGGGTTGCCAGACAAAACATAAGGTTGAATATTATCGGGCAACATCTGCAACAAGGATGCTAATAATGCCTCATCTCCACTATTACCTTTTCCGTAGTAACCACACAAAATTGCTCGCATTTGTCTGAGTAGTTTATTCTTTTGATATAACCTTATATAACACCAAAGTTGATACTTAAATTTTCAGATTTTTTAGATATGCACGCTTTATCAATTCCTACTTGGATTATTCATATTTCTAGCGTTATTGAATGGATAGCTGCCATTTGGTTTATTTCTCTCTATGGCAATGTCACTAATAACCGTGCCTGGTATGGTTTATCTTTTGCCATGTTACCTGCATTGGTAAGTGCGATGTGTGCCTGCACTTGGCATTATTTTGATAATGACCCAAATTTAGAATGGTTAGTTACTCTTCAAGCTTCAATGACTTTGTTGGGAAATTTTACTCTATTAGCTGCTGCTTGGTTGATATTTTCTAGTAGTAAAAAGCAGAAAGAAAGTAGCGAGAGTTAATTTTTCGGTACGACACTTACTCCAGAGTACTGACTATCATTTTTTGAAAAATAAAATCAACTCAGAAGTGAGCTATTTTTCAGCGCTCCAGACAATATATCTATAACGTTATAGTTTTGAGTTCCTATATCCAGAGCATTTTGAATACTTAACTCCAGAGTACCAACTATGTTTTTTTGAAAAATAAAATCAACTCAGCAGTGAGATATTTTTCAGCGCTCCAGACAATATATCTATAACGTTATAGTTTTGAGTTCCTATATCCAGAGCATTTTGAATACTTAACTCCAGAGTACCAACTATGTTTTTTTGAAAAATAAAATCAACTCAGCAGTGAGATATTTTT
>NZ_JAAHHG010000228.1:13705-15208 GCF_010692555.1 Okeania sp. SIO3B5
AGCACTCCAGACAATATATCTATAACGTTATAGTTTTGAGTCTCTATATTCATAGCATTTTGAATACTTAACTCCAGAGTACCGACTATGTTTTTTTGAAAAATAAAATCAACTCAGCAGTGAGATATTTTTCAGCACTCCAGACAATATATCTATAACGTTATAGTTTCGAGTCTCTATATTCAGAGTATTTTGAATACTGAATATAATGTATTTTGAATACAGAGCTTTAACTATAGACTACTGGCTACTTACTAAAACAAAATTTTTTATACTCCTAAAAATATGATTTCTAAAGATACTCTGTTTGCTCTTTCTCTATTTCCCTATTTAGGCTTTCTTTGGTTTCTCACTCGTTCAGGCAAAACACCCCGTTTAGCCTTAATTGGATTTTATGGCACTTTAGTATTTGTAGGCGTAACTATTCCCGCCGGAATTTATGCTAAACAAGTTTATAGCGAAGCCTTAGCAAATATTGATTGGTTACATGGTAGTGCAGAAGTATTTCTAACACTATCTAATATTTTAGTAGTGCTAGGTTTTAGGGAAGCTGTTTTAAAGAAGGAAGAAGGAAGAAGGGAAAACTGATTTTTAAAGAAGGAAAAGGGAAGAAGAAAGAAGTAAGAAGGGAAAATTTGTTAGTAAATCTAATTAGGGTTTGCTGAAAAATTCTTATGGGTGAGGGTAGGAGTCAGGAGTCAGGAGGACCGAGTCAGGAGAAATAGGAATTATAGAAGAGGTAGGAGGAAGAATAGTCCCTTGATTTTTCTGCGCAACTATGCGCCTAAAATGCTAATTTTTTGAACCTAAGCGACCTCAAAGCTTAGACTTTTTTTAACTAAAAAATGCTAAAACCTTTATATGTCAATGCTTTTATATTTAACCAGCAAACCCTAATTATAAAGCAAAATTCAGGTAAATACCTAAGTTAAATAATTTCCTGAAATTACTGTAGTGGACTGTTTCAGATAAAGTAGTGCGTTATAATTGTCATTGCGAACGATAGTCAAGCAATCTCTTACCAATTTTCTATGCTTTGCTATTCTCTCATCAATGATGTAATTAAGTTGTTTAAATCCTCCAAAATCTATCAAAAATTGAGCGAGTGAGGACCAGGGCTATTTCATTCTAAACTGTGCCATTTTATGTATTGACGAAACCACGTTATTTCAAGCTTGAGGAAATTTATCTTTCGCTGTCTGAAAATCAATAAATTCATTGCTAAAATCTAGAATGAAATGACCCTGAGTGAGGACTCCCTGTATAATCTCCGATTTACCGGGAAATGAATCGCGACCAAACAAACAAGCCAGCACTCCATTCAGATAAAATTATGATATAATGGAAATATGCTGACACTAACCTACGAGTACAAATTAATCCCTTCTCAGCAACAGATTGCCATCATAGAAGATATGCTGGCAGTCTGTAGAAAAGTGTGGAATTATGCCTTGAGAGAGCGAAAAGACTGGATTAACAGTAGGAAATGTGCGGTTAATTCTT
>NZ_JAAHHG010000229.1 GCF_010692555.1 Okeania sp. SIO3B5
TTTCAGGTAATAACTATGAACATTATCAACTTTATCCTAATTTTTATTGTACCTCTAATTGCAACTAACTTAATTATTTGGCGCTTTTATCTAAATAGGGAGTAGGGAGTAGGGAGTAGGGAGTAGGCAATAGAAAAAAATCAAAACAACTGTACCTCAATAACTTTATAAACACTATATTTCAGGTAATAACTATGAACATTATCAACTTTATCCTAATTTTTATTGTACCTCTAATTGCAACTAACTTAATTATTTGGCGCTTTTATCTAAATAGGGAGTAGGGAGTAGGGAGTAGGGAGTAGGGAGTAGGGAGTAGAAAAAAATCAAAACAACTGTACCTCAATAACTTTATAAACACTATATTTCAGGTAATAACTATGAACATTATCAATTTTATTCTAATTTTTCTTGTACCTCTAATTGCAACTAGCTTAATTATTTGGCGCTTTTATCTAAATAGGGAGTAGGGAGTAGGGAGTAGGGAGTAGGGAATAGAAAAAAATCAAAACAACTGTACCTCAATAACTTTATAAACACTATATTTCAGGTAATAACTATGAACATTATCAACTTTATCCTAATTTTTATTGTACCTCTAATTGCAACTAGCTTAATTATTTGGCGCTTTTATCTAAATAGGGAGTAGGGAGTAGGGAGTAGGGAGTAGGGAATAGAAAAAAATCAAAACAACTGTACCTCAATAACTTGAGAAACACTATATTTCAGGTAATAACTATGAACATTATCAACTTTATCCTAATTTTTATTGTACCTCTAATTGCAACTAACTTAATTATTTGGCGCTTTTATCTAAATAGGGAGTAGGGAGTAGGGAGTAGGGAATAGAAAAAAATCAAAACAACTGTACCTCAATAACTTGAGAAACACTATATTTAAGGTAATAACTATGAACATTATCAATTTTATCCTAATTTTTATTGTACCTCTAATTGCAACTAACTTAATTATTTGGCGCTTTTATCTAAATAGGGAGTCGGGAGTAGGGAGTAGGGAGTAGGCAATAGAAAAAAATCAAAACAACTGTACCTCAATAACTTGAGAAACACTATATTTCAGGTAATAACTATGAACATTATCAACTTTATCCTAATTTTTATTGTACCTCTAATTGCAACTAACTTAATTATTTGGCGCTTTTATCTAAATAGGGAGTAGGGAGTAGGGAGTAGGGAGTAGGGAATAGGGAATAGAAAAAAATCAAAACAACTGTACATCAATAACTTGAGAAACACTATATTTAAGGTAATAACTATGAACATTATCAATTTTATTCTAATTTTTCTTGTACCTCTAATTGCAACTAGCTTAATTATTTGGCGCTTTTATCTTGAACCGAAAATAACTATGTTTGATGATGAGAAAAGGGTAAATAATTTCCGTAATATGAATCGAGTTTTTCCCAGTAAAATTATTCATCGTTCTACTAAACCCTATAATTTTCAGGAAAATTTATACGACCTGAATACATCCTATCAATTTCAGGGTGAAACTCGGACAATGAAAGACTTTTTACAACGTACAGGCAATACAGGATTTTTAATAGTTAAAAATGATGTAATTGTTTATGAAAAATATTCTCAAGGTTATACAAAAAATGACAAAAAAACTTCTTGGTCTGTAGCTAAGAGTTTTATTTCTGCCTTAATAGGTATTGCTATTAATGATGGTTATATTGAAAGTCTGGATGACTCAATTACTAAATATATGCCAGAGTTAAAAGTATCTGGATATAACAATGTACCAATTAAGCATATTCTACAAATGTCTTCTGGAATAAATTTTAGTGAAGCCTACGAAGATGATAATGCTGATATTAATCAACTTTTATATAAATTATTTTTGTATATGCGACCTATGGAGAAGGTAATTTTAAATTATCCTGCTAAAGAACCATCAGGTAATTACTTTGAATATATAAGTTTGAATACTCAGATATTAGGTTTATTGTTGAGGCGAGTCACTGGGCAAGATATTGTCAGTTATTTAGAAAAGAAATTATGGCAACCAATGGGAGCAGAATCAGATGCTTATTGGTTGACTGATAATTATGGAACTGAAGTAACTTTTTGTGGGATGAATTGTGCTTTGAGAGATTATGCAAAATTTGCTTTAGTTTATTTACATAATGGGTATTTTAACGGGCAACAAATTATTCCTAAAAGTTGGGTAAAAGAGTCAACAATTCCTGATACTCCCTACTTAAAACCAGGTGCGACAGATGAGCTTTATTTGAAGTGGGGTTATCAATATCATTGGTGGATTCCTGTAGGTTCAAATGGTGATTATTGTGCGACTGGTGCTTGGGGACAATACATTTATATTAATCCAGAAAAGAATTTTGTTGGGGTAAAAACTGGTTCTAGTAATAGTATTTTGAGGAGTATTGATGATGTGGAAACTGTTGCTTTATTTCGGGCGATCGCTGATGAGTTAAATTAATTAGGGTTTGCTGAAAAAGTCTTTTTTAAGGAGTAGGGGAGCGGGGGAGTAGGGGAGTAGGGGAGTAGGGGAGTAGGGGAGTAGGAAAGTAATTTTTTTTTGCCCAACGATGCGACTAAAATGGTAAATTTTTGAGCATTAAGAGCTGAAAACCAAGGTATTTCAGACCCGAAAAGGCACTTACCTTTATCTTTAAAGACGTTTAGGTTTAATCAGCAAGTCCTAATTAAATGTAAGCAGTCAGCCACCAGCTATCAGCTAGCCTCCTCCGGAGAAACTGTGTTAACAGCTATTATTTTTAGTTTAGGATAAAAGCTTTATTAATTGTCTTACTACAAAAAGGGAAAAGGGAATAGCAAACTGTAAAAGGGTTTTAGGATTGAAAAATGTCCTAACAAATTCTTTCTGTAAGGACGTTGTATGCAACGTCCCTACCTACTTCCTACTGACCAAAAAATAAGGTCTCAAGCCTACCCTTGGCTGCGCCGCGAGCTACCGCTCTACAAGGGTATGAAAAAGCGGTTGAGGGATGGCGAGGTGTCTTCGCCATATCCAATCAACCAAGAGAAAATCAAGTTCAATATTTCAAGCTTCTGACTTTAGGCATAGGTACTGATAACTGATAACTGATAACTGAAATGACTACTTCTTCAAGGAGAGTTTGTAGATTCTGAATTTGGTTTAATACCATTATCTTCTAGCCAAATTATCGGTATTTGATGACGATCTACTAGGTTGCTTTGCTCTTGCATAATACTCTTGGCTTGACTAGGATCGAAATAACGACTAAAGTCTGCTTTCTCTTGATTAAGTCTTTCTGTTGTGGCTTCAATTTCAGATTCAATGACTTGTAGCTTTTCTTGAATAGATTGGTAATGAGGCCACAATTTCAAGAAAGCTGATGTTATACAAACAGAAATTACAATGTTAGTAAATAATTTGACTGTAGTTTCAATTGTTATTCCTAGATAGGTAGACTTGATTCTTTTGGAAAATATTCGAGGTTTTACTTGAGTAGGAGTGTTGTGAGAAACTCGTGAAAATGTTACTGGTTTAGTCGCTTGCATAATTTTTTCAAGATAGCTTCATCAATTAGAAGATTTTTCTATTTAGATATTAATCTATAGTAAGCATTCAGCTATTAGCTGTCAGCTATCAGCTCTCATGAGGGGGTTTAAATGAATATAGACTGTATCCTAGATAAAAACGCTATGGCATGAAAAATAAGATCAATAAATTGGTTAGTATTTTAATTTGATTTTAAATTACCTTTGATTTTCACGGTAAAGAAATTTTTTGAGGATTCCTATTCCATTTCCATAAAAAATTTGTCCCAACAGTTTTTAACATAGTAACTTCTCAATCATACTTAGGGCTTGCTAAAAAGCAAAAATTTGACTGTATCCTGAGAAGCAACTGTTAGGACAAATTTAGGTTTTGATAATTGACCGAGATTTTATTTGTAAAGCTCAGTTGAGAGTCGGAATGCTAAGATTCCTGGGATGAGAGCAATTACTAGAGCAACTAATACTTGAGTATCAGATAGAGGCATAATTTAAAACTCCTAATGTTTGTATTTGTACTTTGAAGTTAATTTTCCATATTTTACCTGTAATCGGTAAATTCACAACTTGTAAACAAATACTAATTTTTCTTCTTCTTCTACACTACCCGTTTGATATATTTAGATGTGGGGTTTGCTCTTATCTTAAACATCTCGTAAAAATCTTAATATAAGTCAACAGAAGTTTACAAAAAAAAATAATTTTCAAGAATATAGAATTAATTAGGGTTTGCTGATTAACTATCTAAAATATTCACATATATAAAGTTTCAGCCTTATTAGGTTGAAAAAAAGTACTATATTTTCTGCTAAGAAGGCTCAAAAAGTTAGTATCTATTAGTTGGGCAGAAAAATTAAGGGATAATTCTTACTCCTACCTCCTAACTCATTCCCCGTTTCTCCTGTTTCTTGTCTCCTACATTAGCAAGTTTCTGTGAATCAAGAACCCCCGTCACAAATTTAGCGTGACGGGGGAGTGTCAAATTATTCAACAATCCAGGGAGTTAAAGTTGGCTGCCATGATACTAACTCTTCATCTTTAAACCAAAGACTAATTTCAGTTTTAGCAGTCTCAATCGCATCAGAACCATGTATTAGATTACGGCCAACACTAATTCCATAATCACCACGAATTGTGCCAGGTTCAGCACTCAAAGGATTAGTTGCCCCAATAATTTTTCTCGCAGATGCCACAACCCCTTCACCTTCCCAAACCATTGCTACTACAGGGCCAGATGTAATAAATTGTATTAAACTTGGAAAAAATGGTCTTTCTTTATGAACTTCATAGTGTTTTTCAGCTAGTTCCTTACTTACACTCATAATTTTTAGACCAACTAGGGTAAAACCTTTTGTTTCAAAGCGACTGATAATTTGGCCTACAAGTCCTCTTTGGACACCATCGGGTTTAATAGCTATGAAGGTGCGTTCCAAACTGATACTCCTCAAAAATTTTCTAAATCAAATATATAATACAGAATAACCTGATTTGAGCCTAACGGCTTAACCCAAAAAATTGGGTTTTAAAGATTTTACTTTTAGGAATAATTTTTATTCTGGACATATTGTTTTACTCTATTAAGTCTCAAAATACTTGCTATCACAAATAATAGTATTAGGAGGCAAAAAATATGAAACTACAAGTAGTATTAAGAGGTGAAAAATATCGAACACATCTTACCTAAGAGTATAGCTATTGCTGGCATTTACGGATATATTGGTAATTTAATTTATCAAGCTGCCTTGGAACTTGGCATTAGAAAAGTTTATGGATTTGACCCTGGAGTAGAACCCAATAATTTTCTATATTCCCCTCAGCTAGAAATGCTAACTAATGAAGAATATTTTTACAATCTTAATGCTGATCTTTTCCACATTGCTACTCATCCCAATATTCGATATGGTATTTTTAAATTACTCACAAGAAAAATCAAAATAAATGTAGAAAAACCAGTTTGTCATCCAGCTTATCCTCAAGAAGCTTTAAAGTTGATCGAGGCAGTTAAAAATAGTGCTTCTACAGTTTATTTTAATTTTGTCGAAGTCTTTAATCCGAGAACTTTTAAAATCATTGAAATCCTGGATGATTTCAGACAATACAATGATTTTAAACTAAATTATATTTACTCTGAGCGAGCTAAAAATAGAGAATATAAAGATAATGAAAGAAACTACAAAGTTATTGTTCCCATCCAATATCAAGAGACTTGTCATTGTCTAGCGATGGCTCTCTATATTTTAACCCCAGGATATTGCTTTAAAAATTTGTTTAGAAATGGCATTAAAGTCAAGGCATTTTCTGAGAAATATAATCCTCCTAATCCTCAAGATTATAAATATGGAGAAGTGGATGGTAAAGTTATAGGACAAATTAGAATGGATAATCTTTTAATTGAAATTTATAATGATTTTAAACGAAAAGATTTATCCAGACCTCTGAAAAAGTTTCTTATTCAAGGAGTAGCTAATAATCAACCTTTTGTAATTAAACAAGTTTATGATGGATTTCAAGAATATTTACTACTTAATGACCATCTTGTAGAAGAAAAGGAGGAACAAAATCGTCATAAAAATACTATTACCTACTCTTGGTATTTACATCAAAAATCAACTCTTTTTAGATTAAAGCCAGATGTTGAATTTGCTTGGCTTGTTTTTAGATTATCAGCTACTATTTGGCAAAGTTGTTTTGAAAATCGGACAGTAGAAATAAAAACCGAAAAAGACATGATAGAAGCTGTTGAGTTTTACCCTAAATATTTGCAGAATATTTCTGTTATATAGTAAGGATTCAGCTATCAGCAAATAAGACTCGGCTTTTAAGCTGGAGTTTAAATATGGACTCTAATTAGGGTTTGCTGAATAAAACTAAAAGTCAGGATAGCTAAGGCAAAATAGCTTTTTATATTCAATTTATCTCCTAGTTTATAGCTCTTATTTGCCTCAAAACACTGAAATTTTTTGCTGAAATTCAAGAAAATTTCTTCACATAAAATGACCGAAACTGTTGTCTGTTCCCCATTCTCCGCGTCCCCGCGTCTCCGTGTCCCCGTGTCCTACCCCCACCAACCAATTTTTCAGCAAACCCTAATTAGGGGGAATGAACAAATTGATAACTGCACTATTATCCAAAGCTCCCCAATTAGACTTGATCGCTTCTTTTAATAGACAGTCATGTAGCTCTGATAAAGGTACTCTTGCTTCTTTTTCAGCAGCAAGTTTAAGAATAAGTCCTACATCTTTAGCGTGCTGCGCTAATCGTGCAACAGGATTTTCAAATGACTGTTTAAGCATGATTTCTCCCTGAGTATCCATCACTTCAGAATAAGCCGCACTACTTTTTAATATCTCAAGTATCTGAAAAAGATCCATGCCACATTTTTTAGCTAAACCTAATGATTCTGACAGGACAATTCTATTCAATCCTAGCACTAAATTAACCACTAATTTCGTTTGATGTCCTTGACCAATTTCTCCTAAGAAAAATATTTTTTTGGAGAAGGTTTTTAGTAGGGGAATATAGTCAACAGCTTTTGCTTCTATGTCTCCAACAAGAGAAATACCTTTTACTTCAGAAATTTCTTGACTTGAACCTACCAAAGGACAGTCAATAAAACGAATTTTTTGTAATTTAAGCCTTTGATAATGTTGAATTGTTTCTTGGGGGTCTGAGGTGGTAGTATCAATAATTGTAGAATTATGAGAACAAAATTCTGCTAGGCCATTTTCTCCCCAAATCACCTGATTAACAATATTAGAATTAGGTAAGCTCAAGAATATTAATTCACATTGTTTAGCAATATTAGCTGGAGAATTACCTACTACTACTCCCACTTTTCTCGCTGCATTAGCTGCTTCTTGATTAATATCATAGCCAATAACTTGATAGTTAGCGGCCATAAAACGTTTAATAAACGCTTTCCCTACTAAACCCATTCCAATTAAGCCAATTTTCTTCATTTTTTTTATAAATAACTATTGATACAAAAATGCTAATAATCAGGATTAATTGCACCCTACTGGACTGACACAGTTAAAATAGTGCGTTACTTTTTGGTTGTGGCAAGATAAGTGGGACTGATTTTTTAATTTTTTTATTAATATTCCAGATTTCTGACCCCATATGTACTCTATTGAAAGTAAAACATAAAATGGATTTACACTCAACTATAAATCAAAATTCTTCTGAGATTTCAAACAATACATTATTAACTAATACCTCTCAAACAAATCAAATAGAAATTAACCAGATCGAATCCCCAGAAAAAAAATCATGGACTATTGAAGATAGTGAGAAATTATATAGAATTCAAGGATGGGGTAATCCTTATTTCTCAATTAATTCTGCTGGTCATATCACAGTTTCTCCTAAAGGCGATCTAGGAGGTTCAATAGACCTATTTGAACTGATTGAATCTATTAAACAAAGAAATATAGGATTACCCTTAATTATTAGATTTTCCGATATTCTCGAAGATAGAATTGAACGGTTAAATGCTTGTTTTTCTAAAGCGATCGCTCGTTATAAATATCAAAATATATACCGTGGTGTATTTCCAGTAAAATGTAATCAAAATCGTCAATTAGTAGAAGAAATAGTTAAATTTGGTAAGCCTCATAAATTTGGTTTAGAAGCAGGTTCAAAACCAGAATTATTAATTGCTATAGCTACCTTGAATACGACAGATGCACTAATAATTTGTAATGGCTATAAAGACCGAGAATATATTGAGACAGCAATGCTAGCTCAAAGATTAGGAAAAACACCAATAATTGTGATTGAACAAGTAGAAGAAGTACAGTTAGTAATAGAAGCTAGTCGAAAACTAAATATTAAACCAGTAGTAGGAGTTCGAGTAAAACTCAGCACTAAAGGTATCGGTCGTTGGGCAGGAACTACAGGCGATCGCGCAAAATTTGGTCTTGGTATTCCGGAAATAATTAAAGTTGTTAATCAGTTAAAAAATGCAGATATTTTAGATTCTTTACAGCTCTTACATTTTCATATTGGTTCTCAAATTTCTTCAATTAGTGTAATTAAAGATGCTATTAGAGAAGCAAGTCAAATTTATGTAGAATTAGCTCAACTAGGAGCTAATATGAAATACTTAGATGTCGGTGGTGGTTTAGCTGTTGATTATGATGGTTCTAAAAGTAAGTTTTATGCTTCCAAAAACTATGATATGCAGAACTATGCCAATGATATTGTGGCAGAAGTAAAAGAAGCTTGTGAAGAGAAAAATATATTACCACCAATATTAGTTAGTGAAAGTGGCAGAGCTGTTGCATCTCATCAATCAGTTCTAATTTTTGATGTTTTAGCAGTTAGTCAAGTTCCAAAAGAAGAACCTGAAGTTGTTGAAAAAGACGAGCATTTAATTCTACAAAACCTCTACGAAACTTATCAATCTATTAACAAAAATAATTACCAGGAAGCATATCACGATGCAATTCAATTCAAAGAAGAATCTATAAGTCTATTTAATTTTGGATATCTGAGTATTAGCGATCGCGCCAAAGTAGAACAACTTTACTGGGGATGTTTTCGGAAAATTCAAGAGATATTAAAAAGCTCTGAATATATTCCAGATGATTTAGAAGAACTAGAAAAAATCATGGCATCTATTTATTACATTAATCTTTCTGTTTTTCAATCTGCTCCCGATAGTTGGGCAATTAATCAATTGTTCCCAATTATGCCTATTCATAGATTAAATGAAGAACCTACAGAAAGAGCTATATTAGCTGACCTTACTTGTGATAGTGATGGAAAAATTGAGCAATTTATCGATTTACGAGATGTCAAGTCATTATTAGAATTACATCCTCTTCAAACTCAACTTAGCGATAAATCTTCTCAAGAATTAGCCAGTCAAAAACTAGAAAATTCCCCAAAAGAAATTGCTTCTAATTTTCAACCTTACTATCTAGCAATGTTTCTTGGAGGTGCTTATCAAGAAATAATGGGTAATCTACATAACCTATTTGGTGATGTTAATGTTTTGCATATTAAATTAACCCCTTCAGGTTACAAAATAGAACACGTTGTTAAAGGCGACACAATGACAGAAGTATTAAATTATGTTCAGTATAATTCTGATGGTTTAGTAGAAAGTATTCGTCGTCAAACTGAGCAAGCCTTACAAGAAGAAAAAATTACAATTAAAGAGTCAAGAATGCTACTACAAAATTATGAGAATAGTCTCAGCAGTTACACTTATTTAATCTAAGAGATAATCGGGAGAAGAAAGACTACTAAAAGTAACTAAAAAGTAAGAAGGAAGAAGTTATATCATGTCCGGTTAAATACTATAAATTAACGATTAAGGATTAAGGAGTCACGAGTCAGAAGGGAAGAAAGAAGGACAAAGAGAAAGTTTTTTTTATCACTAATTATCGGGACATGATATTACAGATTTAGAGAAAAATTTACTTAGGGCTTACCGAGCTAATATCAAAGCATTGACTGATATTGGTTTTAGGATTTTTATATCTTGAAAAAGTATGATCTTTTCAGAAGCTATGGTTAAAAAAGTGAGGATTTTCACGCCCTGCACGCAGCCGAAAAATCACTCTGACTATTGTTTTGGCCACTGCATCTGTAATTCCCATTGCTTCTACGCCCTAACTACTCCCTACCCCAGCAAAAAGACTTTTTCAGCAAACCCTACTTAGGGCTTGCTGAATAAATCTAAAAGTATTGAGATATAAAGACAAGTGCCTTTTTGGGACTGAAAAAAGTGCGCCTGTTTCAGTCTCAAACACTCAAAAAGGGGCGTATTTTAGAGGCATAGTTAGGCAGAACAACAACGGATAAAACTTAGCTCCTACCTCCTCTCAATTCCCATTTCTCCTGTCTCCTGTCTCCTGTATCCTGACTCCTACCCTCGCCCATCAGACTTTTTCAGCAAACCCTACTTAAAGATTTCTGTATTTCTATAAACGAAGATTTTTACAGCAAAACAACCAATAGGGTTGCTGATTTTCCTGATTGGTACTATTTGACAAAAAAAAGTGGACACGCTGCTTATATTTGTAGTCTGAGCGTTCCACCTAATTTTTGCTTCTAACTATTGTCTACTCGTAATTTTTTACTCTATCCCTATCGTCTGGTTTTGAGCAGTTCCAGTTTCTAACTCTGTTGGTTTTGCTTCTTAACTTCTTAGCTGCCTTCTTAGGTTATCTAGAATAAAGTAAAACCAGTTTGTGTCTCGATCATTTCTGAGGGCATCAATTTTTTGCCGATCTCTTTCAAAATTCCATAGTTCTCCTCTTGCTAGTTCATTATCTAGTGGGGATAGGGGGTAAGAATTTCTAATTTGGTTACACGTTGTGATTGTTCCATTTTGTATTCCTGGTATTGCTCTTTGTCCTTCCTGTATGTTCCTTGCTGCTTGTGTATTTATGTCCTTGAGTGCTTGGGGGTCAACTCTGAAGTATACTCCGTAGTATTGTCCTGTTTGTTCATATATTTTTGGACTGAGCTGTGTTTGTTGTGGCAGTAAGACTCCTGTCTCTTCAAGGAATTCATCAAAAGCCCCTTGTTCTGGTGTTGTTCCTGCTTCTAACCTTCCTCCTGGTAGCGCTGTTTTTCCACCGCCGTTCAGCGGTTGACCCGCTCGTACTACCGAATTATTACTGCAAAAGAAGTACCCTCTTTGATTTTTGGTTCCGATGAAGAAGTTGCCCGATCCATCGTGAGCTACTGCGTAGGTTTGTACAGCATGAGCTGGGAAAGCAAAACCAATAACGCTCAAGCATACTAAGAGTGTTACACAAGCTATAGTAGCCAGTTTTTTCATAAGTAGTATAATTTATATTAGTTGTATAGCATTGACTAAGTCTATCACACCTTGTCGCTTTTAACTCATTTTGTAGTAGGGAACAGGAAACAGGGAACAGTAGAAAGAACAGAAAAATTCAGTCAAAAAAGTTAATTAAACTTCTTCCTTCTTCCTTATTCCTTCTTACTTCTTCTATTACAAGTTAACTACCATTTTCCTGCAAAATATGCTGAATTTCTTCATGTTCTAGAGGAGGATTAGAAGGGAAAGGATGACGAGTATCAGTAATTAACCAATCAAGAGCAGCAGCTTGAACATCAATAGATGCTCCAGTCTTATCCACACAATAGCGACCAAATACTAACTTATCAATCAAACGCACTCCTGGACCTAAACGAGAATACTCAAAAATTACACTACTACTAACAGTAGCACCACTACAAATCCAGCAATTCGGACCAATCATACTAGGCCCAACAATTTTGGCCCCATCTTCAATTCTAGCCATACCACCAATATAAACAGGCCCGTGAACATCAACCTTATCCCAGTTTACTGCTACATTTAAGCCAGTATAAATTCCTGGAAAGACCTCCCTACCAGGAATAGAAACATTTTTAACTTTCCCAAGTAGCACATCCCTAATTGCTCGCCAGTAATCAGGTACTTTACCAATATCCACCCATTCAAAATCCATGGCCACACCATAAAACGGCGCTCCGGCCTCCACCAACTTGGGAAATAACTGACTACCAATATCAAATTCAACACCAGACGGAATATAATCAAGCACTTCTGGCTCAAAAATATAAATACCAGTATTAATATCGGTGCTAAGAGCTTCTTCAACTTTTGGCTTTTCCTGAAAAGATTGAATTCGCCCTGCTTCATCTGTCACTACAACACCATAACTAGAAACCTGTTCGCGAGGAATAGATTTCATAATCACAGTAGCCATCGATCCTTTTTCTTTGTGCCATTTGAGTGCTGCAGTCAAATCCAAATCTATCAAAGCATCACCACAAAGGACGATAAAAGTATCATCAAAGTAAGGATAAAAATCTTGAATTCGCTTCATACCACCAGCAGAACCCAGTGCCTCCCCAATCAACTTTCCATCCTCAATTCGTCCTTCAAAAGAATAAGCAATATCTACCCCAAACTTTTGACCATCACGAAAATAGTCCTCTATTTCCTTTGCTAAATGGCTAACATTGACCATAATTTGGTCAACACCATGTTGACGAAGCAACTCTACCAAAAATTCCATTACTGGTTTTTGCAGAATAGGAATCATTGGTTTAGGAATGCGATAAGTGATTGGACGAACACGAGTTCCCTTACCTGCGGCCAGAATCATGGCTTTCATCTTGGTTTCCTCCACCTAAAAAATACTAAAATACCTGTGTTCTTAAATAACACAGTTCACCCCGTTAATATCAAATCCGGTAGCATCGGTGTAATTAGATGGGGAGATGGGGAGATGGAGAAATATTTGGTAATGGTTGAAGATGGAACATTTTTTTATACCGAATTAAACGGATTTGATATAAAATCTCAGATTAACAGAGAAAAAAGCAAAATGAGAACTTTTCACTTTCCCTATTTAGGGCTTGCTGATTAAATCTAAAAAATTACCAGATAGTGGGCTTAATTTTGTAGCAATGAGTAATTATCATAATTTTATACTACTCTTTAGTGCTGCATTTGAACAGCAATGGACACCCTTTTAATTTACTCTCGGCTGGGAGTAAATCTCCGTTTGCGGAGCATTCCGTAGGAAAGGCGGGTGCTATGAAACAGAAAGCCCCTAGCAGTGATGTTAAGGAATCCCGCGCTGTCTCGTAGAGCAGCGTCGGGAGGATGTCAATTTCAGCTTGATAGCTTTAAAATTTCTTCTCTAAAACCGATCGCCCCTCAGAAGTAGATGAAATAGTACGGATGCTAATATCTTGATAAAATTCTTCTTGAGATAACTCAACTTTAGATTGAGCAGAAAGGAGTAGTAATGCCCAAAATACACCTACTCGGTCATGATTGACTTGGACATGAGTATGTTTATTTTCAGCTTTGGACTGTAATACTGAGGACCACAATTCCAAAAGGCAATCGAATTCAAGGCAGCCTTCACTATTATGTGGTAATTCTTCTAATAGTAACTTTTCTAGGTCACTAGCTGTATCTACTAAATTTTCCTGGTGGGCTAACTCTGCAATTGCTCTAGCTGCTTGTTCTCTTGCTTTTGAGCTAGTTTTGCGAGTCCGGGGACGTACTTTTCTATCTTCTATAGTAGACTTAATGAGTTGTAACTGATCGATTAATTCTTGAAGGGTGACTCGACGTTTGCGCTGAGAAGGAGCAACAGCACGACGACGCAATTGTTGTTCTAATTTCAGTGGTATTTTTGGTGTTTCAAAAGTTTCTGCTTCTGGAATTTGGACTTCTTCAGATATCTCTGAATTATTTTCAGATGATTCTGAATTAGCTAAGTGGTCTGCTTTGAGCCATACTAATATAGATGCGTATAAAAATGCTTGGCCTGACTGAGACAAATTTGTAAAGTCATCATTTGCAGAAATATTTGACTCAGGAGTTAGTTTACTTAAGTAGCGGTCTATTACATCAATTACTTGAACATCCCAAGGATTAATTTCTCCCTTTTCTGCTAAGTTTGTGAGTAAAGCAATTCCTTCTGAAACGGTTTCTGAAACTTGAGGAACTCCAACTGTCATGTCTGTAGTTTTTTCCTATACTTTAATATAAATAATTCTCAGATTAATTTGTAAATTTGTTAACCTAAGAACTCGCACTTTCTAGTCAGCGCAGGACTATTGAGAGTAACTAATTTGAAGATGGCAAAAGTTAGTGCCGCTACGCGGAAGTAAAAATTAAAAAGTCAAAAGTCAAAAGTCAAAAGTATTGATTTGTAATTGTTTTAGGATTTTGTAACTGGTCAGTTATTTCCGCCATCCTGCATTAGTATGATTTCAATATAAATATTCAATGGAATAACATTTCAATCAATCTCAAGCTATATTTTTGCTACTTTAACTAACTAAGTTTTTATCTTTTCTTTTGCAAGTTTAATACTCCACCGTCACTTGCGGTGCTTAAAATTGCTTGGGGTTTGTAGACACAAAGTGGCGCGTCGAAGACTATCCCCATGTAATTTTACCGAATAATTAAGGTTTAAAGCTTCTCCTTTAAAAGAGAAACAAGAAAATATTTTCCTTTGATTCAATCCTCTTCCTTTTAGGTAGAGGTAATTATCAATTATCCATTATCAATTATCCATTATTGAACCTCTGCCTTCTGCCTTCTGCCTTCTTCAATTAGAAGCTTATGCTTAAGTAGATTTCTCTGTGTCAGATAAAGTTTCTGCAGCAGGTAAACTAGCTCTTTGAATCTGTTCTTCTTGATAGCGTTGCATATCTTTTTCTAATTCTTTAATACGTTTATTTCTGCTACGAATTTCTCCGAAAGTTGTGATAGTATGTTGCATTCTTGACCACAAGCTAAATAGCCATGCTAAAATAGCTCCTAACCCTGTGGCAATTACAAGTTCTACAGATAATGGAGCTTGGAATTCAATACCTTGAAC
>NZ_JAAHHG010000023.1:0-23989 GCF_010692555.1 Okeania sp. SIO3B5
CCAGAACCTATCCCAGAACCAGAACCTATCCCAGCACCAGAACCTACCCCAGAACCAGAACCCACCTCAGAACCTGCCCCAGAACCTATCCTAGAACCTATTCCAGCACCTATCCCAGTACCAGAACCTATCCTAGAACCCACCTCAGAACCTGCCCCAGAACCTATCCTAGAACCTATCCCAGAACCTATCCTAGCACCAGAACCAGAACCCACCTCAGAACCTGGTACTCCTATTAAAGATGTTCCTGAACCTTCTTTAATTATTAGTTTGTTAGGAGTCGGTTTGGCTGGACTTTTTTCAAGAAAAAAATCAATAAAAAAGTTGAATAACTAATTTATTAAGATCGTAAACCTGATGTATTGAATTTGACAATTAAAGTCTTGTTGCTACTAACTCCGATTTATAATGTATGTAACATCAAATATGTTTAATTGATGATGAAAAAAGCTATCTTCTAACAAGCTATTGCCGCTACGCGGAAGTCAGAATTCAGAAGTCATAAGTATTGATTGGTAAGGCTTTTAGGATTTTGTAACCAGTTATTTCCGCCATTCTGCACTATTTAATTTCTCTATTTTCCCCATCTCCACTTCCCTACTCTTGTAACGCTTCAAAATTTCTTCAGTATTCATACCAAACCTCACATTATTAACTGCTACGATATGATAATTCCAACAGCTAGTTATATCATGTCCGGATAAGAGCGATCTGGAAAAAAACCAAAACTGTCACTTGCAGTACAAATCTTTTTATTCTCCCTACTCCCTACTCCCTACTCCCTTATTTATAACTGTTCAACCGGACATGATGTTGTTAGATAGATATTAATTTTGATTTTCTAACAGCTCTAAAAATTCATCCACAACTTTATTGGGTTCTCTGTAACATTTTTTGGAGTCAAACCGATAAATTCTTACACCATTCCGCTCAAAGTCCCTTTCTCTTTCTTGCTCTTCTACTCGTCTTTCAGGTGTATGATATAAACCATCAACTTCGAGAATTGCCCACTTAAATCCTTTGGTGGTTTTATAGCAGATTAGGAAATCTGGTTCTTTATTTTCACGCCCTTTTTTTGTAGTGAGACGGGCAGCGCTATTGGGAAAAAAAAGTAAGTTTCTTTTGTCGAGTTCTTCTGCTATTTTCACTTCTGATTGAGAACGAAAACTGAGATGTTCCCATGTGATAATATCGTCTATTTTTATACTTTTAAATCTGCCGTTATTTAATGGTAAGGAATCAAGAATAGTTCCTGTAATATTAGCATTATCTAATCTGGCTTTTGTTAAATCTGCACCAGCTAAGTTGGCATTGGTTAAATCAGCATTTGTTAAGTCTGCTTCTGTGAGGTTTGCCTCAGCTAGGTTTGCATTAGTTAAATTGGCGTTAGTTAAGTCTGCTTCTGCGAGGTTTGCACCAACTAGGTTGATTTCAGTTAAGTTGGCATTTTGGAGGTTTGATTTTGTTAGATTGGCCTTCCATAAAGAAGCGCGAGCTAGTTTGGTGTTACTTAAGTTGGCACTACTTAAATTAACGCGCACCAGATCGGCACAAAGTAACTCAGCATCACTCAAATTGGCACAACTCAACTCGGCACAATTCAACTCAGCACTACACAAGTCACCATTGCTCAAGTTGGCACAACTCAACTCGGCACAATTCAAGTTTGCCCGTACCAAGCTTGCACTACTCAAGTTTGCATCACTCAAGCTTGCAAAGAATAAGGTGGCTTCATTTAAGTTGGCACAACTCAACTCGGTATTATTCAAGTTAGCACCATACAAGTTGGCATTGCACAAGTCAGCACCACTCAAATTAACGCTCCTAAAATTTCTCTCTCCACTCTCGTAACGCTTCAAAAGTTCCTCAGCATCCATATAAATATCACATTATTAACTACTACTATATTATAATTCCAAAAGCCAAACGAATAATATTTTCATTCTTAGAGCGATCGCTCTGACAAAACTATAACGTTTGAGTAAAATAATAATGCCAACCAAAGCGTCATTTATGACTCAATACAGTTTCCTAACGGAATACTGCGTAAACAGATAAGACCAAAACCCATAAGGTATCGATCTATAGATTCATGTACTTTCCTTCTTTCTTCTTCCTTCTTCCTTCTTTCTTCTTTATCCCCAAAATCACTCAAGGAGAAGTTATATGGACTCGAAATTAACTTTTGAATATGACCGGATTGGAGATATTTTTTATATTAATAAATGCACTCCATATCCAGAACAAGAATCAACAGAAATTGACGATGGAGTTGTTGCTCGTTTCAACCCGGAAACAAATGAAATTGAAAATTTGGAAGTAATGTTTTTCTCAAAAAGACTATCGGAAAAAAACTGGTTTGAATTGCCCATTAATGCGGATTTTAGTTTGGTAGGATTATCCTAAAAAAATGTGGAATGGGCATCTTGCCCGTTCCTGATATTTTCCTCCTTTTTGCTGTCAATTAATAGCCCTTGCCTGTTTTTTACTGTCAATTAATAGCGCTCGCCTATTTGTTCAATAATCCAGTAGTAATTGTTGTTGGGTTTCCTACGTCAACCCAACCTACGCTTGTTGCACTATTCTATTCTAACGATGTGTTATGGCTACAGGAATATAAATTCTGAAAAATACTAATAATGCTTTTACACACCCTACTTAATTTTTTGACTTTTAGGATTAATTTATTGTAAGCTTTACCCACAATAACTAACCCAAACCAACTATTATCAATGACTGCAAATATTCCCGAACAGTTCATAGAAGAATCACCTCTATCAGTTGCAGGAATTACTTTTTATATCAAAGACATTTTAGAAGAAGATTACCAACTTCAACAAATATCAGTTATCGGAGAAGTCTCTAGTGCCAAGCTAAATTCAGGAAATTTATATTTCACTCTTTCTGAACCAGATAATTCTGCCTCTATTCCCTGTGCTATTTGGAGAAATACTCTCAAAAATATTCATCATCAACCTAAAAGAGGAGAACAAATAATTGTCACAGGTAGAATCAGTCTCTATCCTCCTAGAGGCGACTATAAATTAATAGTTAATACTGTCTCTCTTGCCGGGGAAGGAATACAAAATATCCGTTATTTACAACTTCGTTCCCGTCTAGAAACAGAAGGTTTATTCGATCGAGAAAATAAGCTATCGCTTCCTAAGTTTCCTCAAATAATTGCTGTAGTCACCTCGGATACTGCTGCTGCTTGGGGGGATATTCAACGGACAATTAAACAACGTTATCCTCTGGTAAAAATATTATTATCGCCAACTTTTGTACAAGGAGAGTTTGCTTCTCCTGCCATAGTTGAAGCTATAAAAAAAGTAGAATTAGACGGACGTGCGGAAGTAATAATTTTAGCTAGAGGTGGTGGAGCAGTAGAAGATTTATCCTGTTTTAATGATGAAAGAGTTGTCCGAGTTATTGCTGATTGTGGAATTCCAATTATTGCGGGTATTGGTCATCAAAGAGATGAAACTTTAGCAGATTTAGTGGCAGATTATTCGGCTCATACTCCTACTGCTGCAGCGGAAAAAGTTGTGCCAGAAAAAAATCAACTTTATGTCGAGCATTGTCAAAGAGTTGAAAGAATTATTGATGCTTTGAGAACTAAGTTTAATGAAGAAAATGCAAATTTAAAGTCTCTGAAAAATCGTTTAAAAAATATTCCTCAAACTTCCAGAACTTTAGACAAAGCAACTGTTAAATGTCAGATGTTAGGGCAAAAGTTAGCAGCACTTGACCCCAAAGCGGTTTTATCTAGAGGTTATGCAGTTGTGCAAAAAAATAATGGTAAGTTAGTAAATTCAACGGCAGATTTAACAACTGGCCAAGAATTGATAATTCAGCTAAATAGTGGTAAGGTAAAGGTTAAAATTATGGATATTTTTGAATCTGAGAGTCTGGAGTAAATAAATGGAATTTGATTATGAGGAAACTGTGGTTAATATTGAAGAGGTTATTGCTGAAATTGAATCAGGGGAGTTAACATTAGAGGAAGTCTTTGAAAAGTTTTCTCTTGCTGTGACAGACTTGCAAAAATGTGAAGTTTTTCTCACTCAAAGTCAAGAAAAAATGAATTTATTAATTGAAACTTTAGATGATGATTTTTAGGAGGAATGGCACACAAGGATTTTGCCACAGACATACGGAGATGGGGAGATGGGGAGGGGGTTATTGAGGACACGGAGACACGGAGAGGGGGAGACACGGAGAGTGGGTTATTAGAAGACACAGAGATGCGGAAATAGGGTGTCACCGTGTCACCGTGTCACCGTGTCACCGCGTCCCCGTGTCTCCGTTCTTTATTTGTCTTCTGTTCCCTGTTGCCTGTTCCCTGTTCCCTAGAACCAACAAATTTTGTACCTCACTCTTTTTGGGAATTGTTATATGATATCATGTGCGAATAATTAGTGATAAAAAAAACTTTCTTCTTCTTTCTTCCCTCCTGACTCCTGACTCCTGACTCCTGACTCCTTCATCGTTTATTTATAACTGTTCAACCGGACATGATATGACAGATAAACCGACAGACTATGCTGCTATTCTCCGAGCGGCAGAAAATCAATTACCATTACCTCCAGAATGGTTAAAAATTGGTGCGAAAATATATTCTCCCGAACATGGAATAGGTCAAATTACAGCAGTATTAGGTAAACGTTTAATTGTAGACTTTATAGAAAATCCCACCCCAGTACATTTTCCTGATTGGCAAATAGCAATTAATCAGAAAAAAATTAATCCTAGAGATAATATAAATTCTGATAATCAAAATTTAAAACAGCCAGAAAAATCCAAAATTACTTCAGCAGAAATAGCAGCTATTCCTCGACCAGTATTTCAAACAATAGCCCAAGAATTTAAAGATAAATTAGTAGGGATAGATAATACTCCACCAACTCCAGGAAAACTTTATCCTTTGCCAGAAGATTTACCAATTACTCTCAAAAGTTCTCTCATTTTACAAAATATTACAGAACTCTATGAACATCAAATTGAATCATTAAACGCCCTACGAAAAGGATTAGATATTTGTATTTTTACCCCCACAGCTTCTGGCAAAACTCTCTGTTATAACCTTGCCATTTTAGAATCATGTCTCCAACAACCTCAGACCACAGCATTATATATTTTTCCTCTCAAAGCATTAGCATTAGACCAGATGCAAAAGCTAGAAAAAATGGTCTCATATTTTCCCGAAAATGCTGTGAAAGTTGGATTAATAACAGGTGACATATCCTCAAAACAAAGGAAAAAATTATTTATTCCTAACCCACCCAATATATTAGGAGTAAGTCCAGATTTATTACACTATCAACTATATAGAATTAGAAGCAAAGATGGAGAAGGATGGCGCAAATTTTTTCAACAACTCCGCTATGTAGTTATAGATGAATCTCATACTTATAGAGGAGCTTTTGGCGCTCATTTTGCCAACCTAATGCGCAGATTAAAAATGGTAGTAGATCGAGTAGGAGGAAGTTCAGAAAAATTACAATTTATTTTTAGTTCAGCTACTATTGGCAACCCCGCAGAAATGGCAATGAGATTTAGCGATCGCTCTCATGAACCAGACAGACTTCATCTAATCTCAAAAAGTGGTGCTGATAGTGCTGGTAGAACAATTTTATTTCTGGAACCTAGCGACACTGCTAACCCCGATGCTTGTCAAATAATTCTGTCTTGGTTACGCCACGACTTAAGTGGGATAGTATTTTGTAATTCCCGGGGAGCTGTTAAAAAACTCTTGGGCATAATTAAGAGAATAGCTGATAAGAATGGTGAGAGTTATTTGGCAGACAAAGTGGCAATTTTTTATGGTTCTTTGCAGCTTAAGAGACGACAGGATATTATCCAAAAATTAGAAGCTGGGATAATAAAAGTTATTCTTTCTACTTCTGCATTAGAAGCAGGAATTGATTTACCAGGACTTGACTGTTGTTTGGTGCGTGGTTATCCAGGTAGTTTAATGTCATGGGGGCAAAGAATTGGTAGAGCAGGACGTAGAAATGCTGGGTTGGTGATGTTTTTACCAGTAGCTCAAAACCCCTTGGATAACTTTTATGGAAATCAACCAGATTTATTATTAAATGGTGAGGTGGAAAGTGCTGCTTTTAATCCAAATTATCCGACTATTTTGGGTAAACATTTAGAATGTAGTTGTGTGGAAAGTGGCGTACCTTTGAATGAAATAACAGAACGTTTTGGAGAAGTCTCTGGAGTAATTGCCGATAGCTTATTAAAACAGGAAAAAATCTATATTACTAACTCTTCTGAACTTTGGGGATATGGTTTTCCTCATCGGAATATTAATATTCGCGGTCATGCTCAAAATGATGTGGAGTTAATCAATATTGATACTGGAAAAAGTTTTGAAAAAATGCAAATGAGTCTGGCACATAAAGAAGTATTTCCAGGGGCAATTTATTTTGCCCAAAATTATGACAGTGAGTTAAATTTTTATCGTTCAGAGAATCTCGACTTAGATAAAAAACAAGCAATTTTAAAACCTTTAGGCAAAGATTGTAATTTAGAAAGCAAACCAAAAACTGAGTTAGTTATTCAAGAAATTCAGCAATTAGCAAAACCCCAAATAATTCAAACGAATATTCCACACGCTCGATTGAGATTAAGTTTAATCTGGGGAGAAATTACTTCTTTAGTAACAGGATATGATTTGTTTACTACTGAATATACGAAAAAAGGTGAAATTGTTAGAATAAATTTAGATAAAGGTAGCTTCACTCCCCCCTATCAAACTCAATATCAAGCTCCAGTTGTGAAGGTAGAGATAAATCATGTTTTTAACAATGTTATAGAGGAAAATATTAGACAAATTCAGGAGAAAATAAAACAGAAGTATAAAGACACAATTCCAGATAAGTTCAAAAAATTATGGAGTTGTAGTTCAGATTTTATTGCCTTACATAGTATGGGGCATCAACTAATGTTTGCTGTGCCTCTAGTAGTGTTAAGTTCGAGTCAGGATGTGCAATGGTTTGTGAAGGTAAAGGCAGGAGAAACTGTAGGTTATTTTTTTGATACTTGTGATGGTGGAAATGGGGCGAGCGAAGCAATTTTTAATCAATTGTTGAAGTTTGCAAGAAAGGCAACAGAATTAGCCAAAAATTGTGATTGTGAATATGGTTGTCCCCGCTGTTTAACTCAACATAGTTGTCCTCAGCAAAATCAAGGTTTATATAAAGATTTAGGGTTGTTAATTTTAGAGGCGATCGCTTTTTAGGGAGTAGGGAGTAGGGAGTAGGGGAGTAGGGAGTAGGGGAGTGGGGGAGTGGGGGAGTGGGGGAGTGGGTAGGGATGTTGTATGCAACATCCCTACAGAGAAGTAAATACTAAGAACAATTAACACTAACTAGCTAATTCATTAATGGATAATGGATAATGGATAATTGATAATTACCTCTGGTTAAAACCGCTCTTGATTGAAGATAAGGAGATATTATTTCTTTTTTTTCCCCTTAAAAGGGGGAGGCTTTAAACCAGAATTATTTAATAATTAATAATTCGGTAAAAAGCAATAGCTGTTTGCGTAGCATCCCGCAGGGAAGTGCTGAATGCTGAATACTTACAAATTAAAAGTTTTTTAAGCGCCTCAGCAATGAGAGATTTTGAAATGGCTTTAGGACAATATATTTTATATCGAAATTTAATTAATCTTACCGAAAAATTGTGGGTATGCGCCTCCCCTTTTAAGGGTATAAAAAAAGAGCATATTCCATATTTCAATTCACTTTGCTTTCCTTGCTTATACTGCGCAAACAACTAGAGGTACTGATAACTGATAACTGATAACTGAAATAACCGAACCAGAATATCAAATTTATCTAGCAATTAAAGACAGTATTTACGAAAACTTTTTTCAACGTGATTCAATTCAAGATATTACCAAAATCAATCAATTACTTTTGATTGTTGTTTATATGAAACAGGAGGAAATTTTACAATGGAAAAATTAGATAAATATCGTAATTATATTAAAAATATATTAACTGAATATCACGAATGGGTTTCAGGTTCAGCCAATTTGGACCGAGAAAGTTGTCTGGTTTTTGATGAGATACACGATCAATATTTTTGGCTATTTATGGGTTGGGAAGGGAAGAAAAAAATCAGAAATATTCAAGTTCATATTCGGATTAAAAATGAGAAGATTTATATTGAGGAAGATTGGACGGAGGCAGGAATTGCTACTGAATTATTAAGGAAAAATGTATCCAAAAAGGATATTGTTTTAGCTTTCCACGATCTAGAAACTCGTAAATTAACTGAGTTTGCTGTTGTTTAAATTACAGGGTCACATTTAGGACTGATAACTGATAGCTGATAACTGAAATGACCACGATGTTAATTCATTAATTCTTTCTGTTCTCAGTTCATCAATGATTATTTCTGTATTACCTATTGATTCAGCTTGAAAAACTAATATTCCATCTTCATAGTAGGTTTCTAATTCTGCTTTGANTGGCCCGTTCATTCCCGTTCGTTCCCGTTCGTTCCCGTTCCTGATATTTTCACCGTAGGCAGGATACCCACACCACTTACAGTAGATTGCACTTTGGTGAGGTATACCCATCGCGGGCAAGATGCCCGCACTACAAAAATTTAATTGTTAATATCTGTACTTCGTGTACTTGGAATCTGCTGTATATTCATCCCACCCCTCAGCAATACCAGAATTAAAGTTAATTTACTAAAATGATACTTAAGTATAATCGTCTCAAAACAAATTATACTTTAAGCGACAAAAGTATAATCGGCCTATTATCCATCAATGATTTTTAGAATTTTTGGTGCGAGGAATACTTTTACTTAACTTTATTCTAAAGCGAAAAAAAATGAAAATTGCTACTCAACTCACTCAAGAACAGGCGCAAAAACTTGCCTTTATCAAGGAAAAAACTAAACAAAGCACAGATGAAATTTTATTATCTGCTCTAGAGTATTACTATCAACAACTTTTGAATACTTCTGAAAACCATCTGGAAAAATTTAGAAAACTTGACTTTATTGGTTGTATTGAAGCTGAACCAAATCTTGCTGAAAACTGTGAATCAATTTTGATGCAAGAAATAGGAGAAAATGAATAATAATTATTGTGGATATAGGTTTTTGGGTGGCTTTAGCAAACAAAAATGATAATTACCATGAAGCGACAAAAAAAAGTTTCAGTGTTCTGAAAAAGTAGATGTTAGTTCAAACTTAAAATCATGCCATTTTTGGTTAAAATACTTGTTATTGAAATGGATAAATCAAAGGTTGATTTGGCATATATGGTTAGTTTTGTAGAAATATCAATTTATTTCCACTGGTAAATATAAGTCATCACCAGGTAGCCTTCTATTCTTAATCTCTTCTCTATTTTCTCCTAAAACTTCTTCATAGTTTCCAGCGAAAATTTTATTGTAGTCAGATTCTGTTCGTTGAACTTTAAATGCTGAATCTGCACGACGTTCGACAGATTCCCTCATGCACGCCTGAACAATTGCATCAGCTTTCTTATTCCTATTTTTACTCCGATAGTGCCAGTATGAAGTGGCAAGAGGAACTGGAATTGATATAATTATTACTTCGTCTCCTTCAACCCGAACCTTATCAAAACTGTTCAAATTACTACCCTTAAAATCTAAGGCAAATTCGGATTTTCCTTTAATAAAACGTTCTAGATCTCTGTTTTTTTCATCTATAGCACTTGTTACTGATTCTATATGTAAATGGTACTTTCCATCATTAGTCTGATACACATCTAGAGGTATTTCACCTAAATAAATAGTGGCTTTAACAGCTTTAGTGAAATTAGATTTATTTTCCATATATCCTTTATCAATGAATTACAATTATGCTTGTATATCAAGCAGGTAGTTATATTATCATAATTGGTCTTTGTCAAAAAAACAATCCTATTATCATCTATTTTTTAATCATTTCTAGTCTTTCTTACTTTATTGGTTGTATTAAAGCTAAACCTAATATTACTGAAAAATATTAATTAGTATTTGATAAAAAGCAATAGTTAATCAAGAATAATTATTTAATAAATCTATCATTCATTATCTCTAATAAAATCCAGAATATAATTAGCAGTAACCTGAGATTTTTCCAAGTGAGGAACATGACCGCAATTAGGAATCCAAATCAGTTGAGAATTAGCGATCGCTTCCTCTAATTTACCAGCATCACCAGTACCTAAAATCCGGTCATTTTCTCCCCACAAAATTAATGTTTGCTGTTGCAGAGAAGGCAATTTATTTTTGAAATTACCATATCCACCACTTTTAGTAAAAGAAATTAAAGCTTGATTCCAACCAGGCATTTCTAGATGTAATCTGGCACAAATATTAGCATCTAAAGTTGCAAAACTTTTATCAAAATAAGCACTACGACTAATACTTGCTCGAACCTGGGGGCGACGCAAAAATTCTGTGGCGAAATAGTCAAGTGGAGGAAAAATAAACTTACTAATAATTGGATTATTTTGCATTCCAGCACTATCAATTAATACCAATTTTTTCACAACTTCTGGATAAGTCAGAGTAAAATCAATAGCAACAGCACCACCCATAGAAGCACCTACTAAAATAACAGGTTGGTTAATCAAACTTTTCCAAAAATAATAAAGATGAGTAGCGATCGCCTGTGGATTAATTTTTAAATTGGGTAATCTATCTGTAAAACCAAATCCTAATAAATCAACAGCAAAAGTTTGATTTTGAGCAGCAAGTAATGGCAAAAGGCGACGATATTCAAAAATAGAACTATCAAAACCATGGAGTAATAAAAACGGGGTATTACCTTCACCTTGAGAGACAAAACTTGTATTAATTGCTTGAGAAGTCAGAGGAGTAGAAATTGACTGATACTGAATATTTTGAGCAAAAGAAATAGACGTAGGTTCAGTCAGACTTTCAGTTAATTTTGGTAAAAAATCAGGATACATTGGCATTAAAAAATTAATAATTAATAATTAATAATTAACAATTACCTCTTCTTGAAAAGAGAGGCTTTAAACCTTAATTATTCGGTAAAGGAGGGAAAGCAAGGTTAAATATTAGCAAACAGAAGGATATAGTGTATATTAGCTACAAATATTAACAATTAAATGTTTGTAGTGCGGGCATCTTGCCCGCAATAGTATCTTGCCCGCAATAGTATCTTGCTCGCGATAGTATAGCGCTGTGCGCGGGCAACAGCTCCGGAAAGCAACAACTCATCTGGGGGAATAAAAGGCTGATAATATAAGACTTTTAGCTGTTGGACATCTCCTGTAATTTGTAAATATGCCAGCGCACATTGCTATATCTTGCCCGCGATAGTATCTTGCCCGCGATGGGTGTACTTCATAAAAGTGGAATTTGCTGTATCAGGACTTATCCATGAAGTACGAAAGACTAGGATTTGAGATTGCTTCCCTATCGATCGCAATGACACAAATATGTTAAAGGCAATGAATTGCAGCACTTTTGAAGATAGTGAGGTACAATTACAAAACTTATTTATTCCTATATTTCCTGTTGCCTGTTGCCTGTTGCCTGTTGCCTAGAGAAATAAAACTTTGTACCTCATCCACTAGAAAACTGCTGTAATAGCTGATAGCTGACCGCTGACCGCTGTTTGCGCAGCATTCCGGAGGAAATGCTTATCTAATTACTCAATTCAACATTTACCTCATTAACCATTCTACGTTTAAGTTCAACAGACTCAGAGCGAGGTAATAAATCAAAAACTTCTCGAAAAGCATCATCTACTTTTTCAAAAGCAACTTGACCTTTAGCATTTAAAACAACTTTTCCTTCTTGATCAATTAAAACAGTTTGAGGTACAAATCCCTCATAATAATAAGCTGATTTTGTAGAATCATCAGTAATAGGAGTAATAATAGCATCCACATTAACAGGAATAAAACTAGCAGCACGACCATAGAATGCTTGAAGTTGAGAAACTACAGTCGAAAATTGTTTACAATCTTTACTATCATCTAGAAAAAAGACTAATAGAGCAGGTTTAGAACCTTTGAGAGATTCTTTTAATGTTACTCTAGCAGGAACAAGAGAACCATTACCTGCATAAAGGGCAAAAATATTACCATCAAATCTATCATCATTTAGACTTGCTAAAGCAGTAGGTGTAGCTATTAGTAGTAATAAAAATATTGCTAATAAAAAACTCAATAAAGTAGAGAGAATTTTTTGCCATGAAAATTGTTGTATTGGATTTAGCATAATTTAAAAAGGTTGTAGATTTTAAGTTCAATTAATAAGGAGTGACGCACTGACAATAACTAGGCTTTGCTGAAAAAGTCTTTTTTAATGAGTAGGGGAGCGGGGGAGTAGGGGAGTAGGGAAGAATTCTTTTGCCCAACTATGCGCTAAAAATGCTAACTTTTTGAGCATGAAGAGCTGAAAACCATGTACTTTTTTAATACCTAAAACTGCTAAAACCTTTTATCTGGTAATTATTTAAGATTTAATCAGCAAGCTCTAACTAAACAATATGACAATAATACATATAGGGTTTCGGTGCCTTACGCTAACGCTAACACACCCTACTGTCGTGTCAAGCTGAAAATGGTGTATTAAACTTTTGAGTATAATTCTTGCTCTGACTAAGGTTTGGAGAATTTTCCTAAAACACTATTTCAAGCTTGACGCGCTACTACTAGACCGACACAGCTACAATGGTGCATTAGATTCCATTCAAAAGTCAAAAGTCATGCATTCAAAAGTAAGAATTTTCAAGTTAAAAGCTAATGCACAGTTTTAGCTGTGCCAGTCTACTACTGGATTGTTTCACCTAAAATAGTGCATTAGCTTTTTTCGTCACCCCATCCCCCCATCACCCCATTTTCTAATGCAACATTTAAGATGAAACAGTCCAGTAGAGTCTGTGCGTAAGTCCTGAATTTATTAAGAAGAGGTAATTCTAAATTCTAAATTCTAAATTCTAAATTCTAAATTCTTTAATTATCGCAAATTTCTAAATCTTCCTTCACCTTTGGATGAGTAATAAAATAATCTTGAAGCCAATCACAAGAACCTTTCAACAAATCATTTAATCCTTTCACACGCCACAACTGTAAATCATTATCCACCAAAGTTGCCACATATTTACCATCCACACTTAAAGCCTTAGCATTTTCAAATTGAGCTAATTGACGTCCAGTAATATCCCAAATTCTTACCATTCCATCTTTGCCCATACTAGCCACCTGCTCCCCATCAGCACTAAAAGTCAAATTATTCACACTATTTATGTTGCCCTTCAGATCCGCAATTTGATTGCCCGAAAAATCCCAAATTTTCACTACCCCATTGCTATCTCCCGTCACTATATACTTTCCAGATGAACTAAAAGCCATACTCTCGATCCAACTAGAAAGAATTTTCAATTCTGACACAAGCTGAAAAGAACTATCCCAGATTTTAGCAATACCATCCTCTCCAGCAGTACCAATATATTGCCCATCTGGACTAAAAACCACATCCAACACCCGACCATTATGTCCTTTTAACTCAGCCAACTGTTGACCAGAATTATTCCAGATGCGGGCAACACCATCTTCTCCCACCGTTGCTAAACGTTGTCCATCAGGACTAAAACCAATTTGCTTTGCTCTCCCCTTTTTACCTTTTAGCTCTATCAACTCTTCTCCTGAAATCTTCCAAATTCTCCCCTGACCACTATCTCCCGCAGTAGCTAGACGTTGAGCATCAGGACTAAAACTCATATCCCCAAACATTCCCAGATATCCATTGAATTGAGCTAAAGGTTTTCCCGAAATATCCCAAATACGGGCAGTACCATCAACTGCTGCTGTTGCTAACTTCTGACTATTAGAACTAAAACTTACTGACCCAAAAATATCGGAGTTTCCCTGGAGTGTTGCCTCGTGATTACCTTCTAGTTCCCAAGTTCTGCCAGTACCATCCTCTCCTAAAGTTAATAATACTTGTCCATCAGCGCTAAAGTTAACCTCCCAAACCCTGCCTTGATGTCCTCTGAGATTGGTTAACAAATTACCATTATTGTTCCAAATTTTCACACTACCATCACTACCCGCTGTAGCTAAACGTTCACCATCTGGACTAAAACTAACACTGGTGACAATTCCTTGATGTCCGGGAAGTTTTGATAATACTTGGCCTGAAGTATCCCATATCAAGGCTGTTCCATCCTCTCCTGCTGTAGCCAAACTATTGCCATCCGGACTAAAGCTAACATTCCAAACCCCGCCTTCACCTCCCTTAAGTTTGGTTAGTAGTTTACCGGAACTACGTCGCCAAATTCTAATTGTGCCATCCCATCCAGCAGTGGCTAAACGTTGACTATCTGGACTAAATATTACTTTTTCAACGCTACCTTTATGTCCCCTGAGTCTAGCCAACTGTCTCCCGGCTCGATTCCAAATTCTCGCAGTCCCATCCCATCCAGCAGTAGCTATATATCTACCATCAGGACTAAATGTGACATCTAAGATTCGACCTTTATGTTTTTTGAGAGTCGCTATTTTCTTGCCTGATATATTCCAAATTCTCGCAGTGCCATCTTCTCCTGCTGTAGCTATATATTTACCATCAGAACTGAAAGTAATTTGCCAAATTTGACCTTCATGGCCTTTTAGTTCTACTTGCTGCTTACCCTGAAAATCCCAGATTCTAACTGTACTATCATCTCCTGCTGTAGCTAAAATTTCTCCTTGTGGTGAAAATTTAACGTGAGAAACTTTGCCCTGATGTCCTCTTAATTGAGCTACGGACTGACCTGAGTATTTGAGGATTCTGGCTGTACCATCATTATTAACTGTGGCGAGTAGTTGGCCATCAGGACTCATGGTAATTTTTTTGACGTTGGGAATTTGATTTTTCTCGTGAATATTATTGAGGATTTGTTGCAGGGCAAATATGGGACTTGTAGCTGGATAATATTGAAGTGGGCGATCGCCTCCAACTAATTCTTTTAGTTCTTTTCCAGCTTGCATTGCTGATAGTAATGCTTCTATTTCTGCAATTTCAAATTTTCTTAAAGCACTAATTCCTTTATGTTCTAGTTTTGTACCTTCTTGTGCTTCTTGAAGTTCATACTGTGCTTTTTCTAGTTGATATTCTGCTCTTTGAAGTTGATTTTGTGTATCTTTAAAAAGTTTACTTGCCCAAGTAACTACTGTCATTGCTGTTATTGATACTATAACTAAACCTGCCACTCCTAGTTTCAGTTGATTCTGCTGATTTGAAGATGTTTTTACTTTTTTCCGAATTACCTGTTTTTTCTGAACTTTATTCTGATTTTTTTGTGCTGGTTTATCTGCTTGTTTCTGTTGTGACTGAAGCTGAATATTATTGGAATTATTCTGAATTTTATGTGCTGTTATTTCCCCTAATTCTTGTTGTTGCTGAACCTGAATTTCATTTGGATTATTATTTTTATTATCTTTTTCTTTTGGGTTTAATACCCCGCCGTCTACAGGGTGTTTAAAATTGGATAGGGACTCAAATCCCAACAACTTTTTCTTCCTTCCTTCTTCCTTCTTCCTTCTTCCTTCTCCAATGTGATTCTGATTTTTTTGTGCTGTTATTTCCCCTAATTCATGTTGTTGCTGAACCTGAATTTCATTTGGATTATTATTTTTATTATCTTTTTCTTTTGGGTTTAATATCCCACCATCTACAGGGTATTGATAATTAGTTGGGGTTTGAGTCCCCATCCACTTTTTATTCCTTCCTTCTTCCTTCTTCCTTCTTCCTTCTTCATTAGAAAAATCAGGTATCATTAGAGGCATTTTTTCCTGGTCATTTAATTCTAATATTTGAGGATTAGTTTGAGGAGCAAAATTAGTTACTGTTGGTAAATATTGTTGTACCCATTCCTGATTAAAAATTTCTGCATATATCGGACTGTATACTTCTAAAAAACCATGATTTATTTTCGCTACACCAGACCTCAATAATTCTTTAATTTCCCATTTATTATTAGCGATCGCATCATTTTTAAATTTTTGATTATCTTGACCAGGCGGTCTTAATCTACCATGTTTTAATATTTGTTGATATATTTCTAAATGACTTATAGATTTCTGTATATTCTTCAGCAAAAGATTTTGTATTTTATTGAAATGAATCGGGTAGTCTTGTGAATCCCAGTTTTCTATAATACAAATTTCCACTAAATCTTCAACTAAAGCTATCTCATTATAATTTTCCTCTCCTCTTCTTTCTCCCAGATAGTTAATCGCTATTTGACAAAGTTTTTGTGTCAAAAATGGTTGTCCGCCTGACCAATATAATATTTTTTCTATAACTTGTAGTGGCTGTTTAACTATGCCTTTAAATGGTTGTGCTAAATGAGTTACTTCTTCTTTTTTGAAACTATTAAGTTCAATATATCTACATCTATCTATTAAATTATCGGGTATAGTTGTTCCTAACAAAGCAAATGTTAAACGTTTAAATTTTGGATTATTTGTTCTTTGCTCAAGACAATAATCAATTAATACTCCTAAACTACTAAAGCCTGAATTAACAACACTCTCATCATTAACTTCATCTATAAAAATTACTATCTTCTCCTTTTGAGTATTAACTAGCAACACCTCTTCAATAAAAGTAAATAATCTTTCATCCGCAGGCAGGTCTGCCATTTCTTCCCACCATAATTCAGGGAAATGTCGAGGAAATAAAAAAGTCTTCTCTAAAGTTAAAATTATTTGCTCATACCATTCTTCTAGAGTCAAAAGTTTATTGTTGACTCTAGTCATATCGAAGTCAATACAGATAATATTTTCTGCTTGCAACAGTTGTATTGTTCTAATTTTTAAACTTGATTTTCCCGTTTTTGGAGAACTTAATACATAACAATATTCACCTGCTTTCAAAGCATTAAATAACTCTTTATCTGCCGAGCGTCTAACATAAGTGGGATGATCTGATGCTAAATAATTACCTACTTGATAACTATATTTTTGATTCTTCTGTATTTTCATATTTATCAAAATAATATGGGTCTAAAACCCCGCCTTGATTGGCGAAATATTTTTGGAGAGTTGCTCAAATCCCCGTTACAAAAATAACTTCTGTATGTCGCCAATCCGGCGGCTCCCCTATCTGACTTCTGAGTTCGTTAACTTGACTATTCTAACTCTAGCAACTGTATCAAAATAAAGCTTTCAATTCAAATTAATTCAAAGTTCCACCTTTATTATTTTATTCAGTTTTGAAAAATGAATGCTTATAGAAATAAACATTTGGAGAACAAATTTTTCCCTAGTTTATCCTTAATTAATTATACTTATGATATGTTTTGAAGGAATATTTATATTTTCTTTGCTTTTACCCTGTAGTTCGCTCCAAAAACTCCAGTCATTTCAGTTATCAGTTATCAGTTATCAGTACCTCTAGCTGTTTGCGCAGCATGACCTAGGAAAGCAGGAGACTTGAAATAAGGAATACCTGGCATGGGAGCAAGATGCTCCCACTGTTCTCATAATAAACAAAAAACATTACAAATCACTATATCTGGCTGATTACTAAAAGTATCAAAGCTACTTTCAATAATAGACATCTCCACCAAATGAGGGAGTAGGGAGCAGGGAGTAGGGAGTAGGGAGAAAGAATTGACAATTTATGTGCCAGAATTGATTTGATTTTTTATTATTGGAGATGTCTAATGGATAATTGATAATTACCTCTCCCTAAAAATAAGAGGATTGAATAAAAGGACAATATTTTCTTGTTTCTCCTTTAAAGGAAAGGATTTTTACCTTAATTATTCGGTAAATTAACTAAAGAGCTAATAATTTTCAAAATATTCTCAGGATAGAAAAACCAAAATATGAAAGTATTAATTGTGTATTGGCATCCCGAACCCCAGAGTTTTAATGGTGCAATGTTTCGTCAAGCTTGTGAAACTCTACTAGATTTAGGATCGGGAGGTAAAAACTTCAGATTTGCCTAAATAACACGGGAGCATGAAAGCCATCGTCTTTTAAGCAATGGATGAAAGGCGAGGAGTCGGATTTTAATCCGATGTATTTTATTTGACCAAAAAGCCACATTGAAGGCCCCCGTGTTTGAACCGATGGATGAAAACAACCGAGTCGTTTAGACTAGACAACGAAAGTTGTATTGTGCTATTATTACTCAGGGGTAAGCCATCCAACCCTCGTTTCAAATGTACTCTTGCCAGCAAGTTTTAGTAGGTAAAAATCCTGAATTAATTGCTATCTTAACATTCTTATGTGAACAGTCTCACAAGCTCACTAACATGGGAATATATTATGGCAGACAATTATATTTTAAGTCTCAAAAAACTCTGGGTAAGTATGACTTAGAAAAGGTCTACAAAAAGAACAATCACTATAAAGTTTTACATTCGCTCTTCAGCACAACAAATATTGAGAACTGTAGCTGAATCATTTCGCTCTTCAGGGTGGTCTAATTAAAGCTTATAGTGAAGGTAAAATCACAAACAGACCAAAGATTCCTAACTACAGAAAAAAAGGGGGAATGGCTACAGTTAGTTACCCGGCTCAAGCATTAAAACTTAAAGATAATCAAATTAGAGTACCACTAGGCAATACCTGTAAACGCTGGTTTGGAATAGATAGCTTTTTAATACCAATGCCTAGTAATCTAGAATTTTCTACTCTCAAAGAACTAAGGCTATTACCGAGAAATAGATGTTTTTATTGGGAATTTATCTATGAAAAAGAAATAGTAGTTAAACCTCAATTAAATCAAGAAAATGTATTAGGAATAGACCATGGTGTAAATAATTGGTTGACCTGTGTATCCAATGTAAATACAAGCTTAATTGTAGATGGGAAACACCCACCCCTTTGGTTCCCCTCCCGGGAGGGGATAGGGGTGGGTTGGTACAACAAACAAGTATCAACTATCAAAGAAAATAAACCGACTGGATTTTGGTCAAATAAACTAGCTGCAATTACAGAAAAGCGTAACCGCCAAATCCGTGACGGTATTAATAAAGCAGCCAGAATAGTAATTAATCATTGTTTAGTTTGGCAGATCGGTACAATTGTATTTGGTTGGAATAAAGGTCAGAAAAATGAAATCAAATTAGGAAAGAAAAGTAATTCAGAATTTGTACCAATTCCTACAGCTAGACTGAAAGAAAGAATAGCTCAGTTGTGCAATGAATATGGAATAATATTGATAGAAACAGAAAGATTGTTATACAAGTATTGCTTCATTTTTAGATGGTGACGATCTGCCTATTTATGGTGAGAAACCCAATGATTGGAAACCATCACCGAAAAGAATAAAGCGATGCAGCGCGGTCTTGGGGGTTTCCCCCATGAGCGACTGCATCAAGACAGCGTGGTTTGTATAAAGCACGTAATAATTGGTTAATTAATGCAGACTGTAATGGGGCGGCAAATATAATCACAAAAGTAAGCCGCAAAGCAGTAGGGGCGATTCGCGAATCGCCCCTACTTAAGCCGACTGTGTAGGGGCACTTTGACTTGTCCCCAGAGAGTATATCTTTGGTCAGCTAAGAAAAAACGGAGCAACATGGATTTATCGGTGTTGCGTAGTATCAACTTAGAATCCCCTCGGCAATAGCTGCGGGGAGTAGTCAAATGAAATGAATTTCAATCCTGTTTCCAGCAGACAAAATTTTAAAACTGTCAAAAACCAAAATTATCTCAAACTACAACTTGAAGAAAAATATGCCACTGAAATGAATAGTTTTGCCGAAGATATAGACTCAGAAATAGAGAAAATTGAGTGGTGTGACCTAATGATTTGGCAATTTCCGTTGTGGTGGTTTGGTTTACCCGCAGTTTTCAAAGGTTGGGTTGACCGTGTTTTTGCTATGGGACGCGTTTATGGCGGCGGTCAAATATATGAAACAGGAGTTTTTCGAGGAAAGCGGGCGTTATTGTCGTTGACCACAGGTGGTGCAGAAGATATATATATTAAGGGAGGTTTCAACGGCGATATTAATGGAATTTTACGCCCTATTCATAGAGGAATGTTGCAGTTTGTTGGTTTTGATGTATTGGCACCAGAAATTGTATATGCACCTGTTCGGATGACCGATGAGCAGAGAGTGAAAATATTGGAAAATTATGCTGCTCGTCTGAAAGAAATAAGTAAAGAATCTGCCATTGATGTTGGTATTTATTAATATACCGTAGGTTGGATTAAGCGGCAGTAACACTCAACAAAAAAACTACATTTGTTTAAGCTACATTCCCTCAATTCAACCTACGAATATAACTCAAATAAATATTTTTAAAGATTAGAGGTAGGGATAGGTTTTTAGGTATAAAAAAGTTTTGACACTTCAATTATTAGACCTCTTAAGCAAATTTAAAATCAAATAAATGACAATACAAAAATCATAAATTTTTCTTTGCCAGAAATCTTAAAGTAACTTCTAACTACCTATCACCTAACACGAAAAAACCTATCTCTAAAACTCGTGCAGGATGGCAGAAATAACTAACCAGTTACAAAATCCTCAAAGTCTTACCAATCAATACTTTTGACTTTTGACTTTTGACTTTTGACTTTTGACTTTTGAATTTTGAATTCCGCGTAGCGACGCTAGATTGCTTCCATATTACTTTCCCCAGTCCTAATTCTCACAATTCTATCTACTGGAGCAATGAAAATCTTACCGTCACCAATCTCACCAGTACGGGAGGCAGAAATAATTTTGTCAACAACCATATCCACCTGGTCATCTTCAACTACAATTTCAACCTTGAGCTTCTGTAAAAACTCAACCGTATACTCAGAACCACGATACCTTTCAGTTTGACCCTTCTGACGCCCAAAACCTCTGACTTCAGAAACAGTCATACCCACGATACCAGCATTAACGAGAGCAATTTTTACCTCGTCCAGCTTAAAAGGCCGAATAATAGCTTCTACTTTTTTCAAGTTACTCACTCCTTACACTTAAATTTTTAGTTTACTCGTTATATCAGGATACATCTTTATCGTCGCCAAGTGGGCCTTATTTGTGAATAAAAATACATTCACTCAGCAGTTTTTTGAGTAGCCTTCTAAAATCTCAAAAATACCGAAAAAATTACTCTTGTTAGAAAATCTTAAAGTTTTGTATAAATTATGTAAAAAAAGACTTTCTATTGCGTCTCATTTTTGATTAAAATTATACTTTTAACCATACATAATAGTATCTAGAGAGGAATTACCTGTGCAACTACAGACTAAAGTTACCCTAAAACGAGCAACGGGTGCTTTTGCACTAATGGATAGTCTCAAGCGCCATGGAGTCAAACACATATTTGGGTATCCAGGGGGTGCTATATTACCAATCTATGACGAACTCTACCGTTCAGAAGCAGCAGGAGACCTAGAGCATATTCTAGTCAGACACGAACAAGGAGCTGCTCATGCCGCCGATGGATATGCCCGTGCCACTGGTAAAGTAGGTGTATGCTTTGCCACATCAGGTCCCGGAGCCACAAATTTAGTAACAGGCATAGCCACTGCTCACATGGACTCAATTCCCATGGTAGTAATTACAGGCCAAGTAGGCAGAAAAATGATTGGTACTGACGCCTTCCAAGAAACTGACATTTATGGCATTACTCTACCAATTGTTAAGCATTCTTATGTTGTCCGAGACCCAAGGGATATGGCCGGAATTATTGCTGAGGCATTCCATATTGCCAGTACAGGTCGTCCAGGCCCAGTCTTGATTGACATACCCAAAGATGTAGGTTTGGAAGAATTTGACTATGAACCCGTGGAACCAGGTTCCATCAAACTAACTGGATATCGTCCGACTGTCAAAGGCAACCCTCGCCAAATTAACCAGGCAGTAAACTTGATGCTAGAGGCACGCCGTCCTTTATTATATATAGGTGGTGGTGCAGTATCCGCAGATGCTCATGCAGAAATTCAAGAATTAGCAGAACATTTTAATATTCCTGCAACTACTACTTTGATGGGTAAAGGTGCTTTTAACGAACATCACCCCCTATCAGTAGGAATGTTAGGAATGCATGGCACTGCCTATGCTAATTTTGCGGTGAGTGAGTGTGACTTATTAATTGCTGTTGGTTCCCGTTTTGATGACCGGGTAACTGGAAAATTGGACGAATTTGCTTGTCATGCTAAAGTAATTCATATTGATATTGACCCTGCAGAAGTGGGTAAAAACCGGACTCCTGATGTTCCAATTGTGGGAGATGTACGCCAAGTTTTGATTGACTTGCTGCGTCGTTGCCGAGAAATAGGAGATTTAGCTAATTCCGATCAAACTCAGCCTTGGTTGGAAAAGATTAATCGCTGGAAACAAGATTATCCTTTAGTTGCCCCCCAACATTTAGATAGTATTTCACCTCAAGAGGTAATTAACGAAATCGGCAAAATGGCTCCAGATGCTTACTATACAACTGATGTTGGTCAGCATCAAATGTGGGCTGCTCAATTTCTGAAAAATGGACCTCGGCAATGGATCTCTAGTGCCGGTTTAGGGACTATGGGTTATGGCATACCTGCTGCTATGGGAGCGAAGGTGGCACTGCCAAACCGCGAGGTAATTTGTATTGCTGGTGATGCGAGTGTTCAAATGAATATTCAGGAGTTGGGGACTCTGGCACAGTATGGCATTAATGTTAAAACTGTGATTATTAATAATGGCTGGCAGGGTATGGTGCGTCAATGGCAAGAGGCGTTTTTTGGCGAGCGCTATTCTTCTTCTAATATGGAGGTGGGAATGCCTGATTTTGTGATGTTGGCTCAGGCTTATGGAATTAAAGGTATGATGATTTCTAGTCGGGAGGAGCTTAAAGAGGCGATCGCTCAAATGTTGGCTCACGATGGACCTGTGTTGATGGATGCTCGTGTGACTAAGGATGAGAATTGTTATCCAATGATAGCGCCTGGTAAGAATAATGCTCAAATGGTTGGTTTACCTATTCGTAAATAACTTGAACAAGCTGTGGAGTTCATTACCTGTAGTAATTGTGGGGCGCAAAATACTGTTTCTCATAATTTCTGTTCTGAATGTGGCACTAAATTGTAATTGAGAAGGAAGAAGGAAGAAGGAAGAAGGAAAAGGGAAGAAGGAAGAAGGAAAAATATTGCTTTGTCTAACAAGGCTTACGCAGAACCGCCATATCTAGTAGGGGCGAATAACATTTGCTAAGGCAAAGCTGCGCTAACGCCCCCTACAGATGGCTTTCAGCAGATTTTTTTTTGAGATGCTCTGGTTTACCTTTGAGTAGCATCTCGTTCCAAAAGTATTCCGGAACAGAAAAATCTCCCGACCAATTCTTCCTACTTTCTGTGTTAAGCCAAATTTTTCAGCAGTTTTTTTTTGAGATGCTCTGGTTTACCTTTGAGTAGCATCTCGTTCCAAAAGTATTCCGGAACAGAAAAATCTCTCGAACAATTCTTCCTACTTTCTGTGTTAAGCCAAATTTTTCAGCAGATTTTTTTTGAGGCACTCTGGTTTACCTTTGAGTAACATCTCGTTCTAAAAGTATTCCGGAACAGAAAAATCTCTCGAACAATTATTCCTACTTTCTCTATCTTCCCAAATTTTTTTTGAGGCACTCTGGTTTGCCTTTGAGTAACATCTCGTTCCAAAAGTATTCCGGAACAGAAAAGTCTGCCGACCAATTCTTCCTACTTTCTGTGTTAAGCCAAATTTTTCAGCAGTTTTTTTTTGAGATGCTCTGGTTTACCTTTGAGTAGCATCTCGTTCCAAAAGTATTCCGGAACAGAAAAATCTCTCGAACAATTCTTCCTACTTTCTGTGTTAAGCCAAATTTTTCAGCAGATTTTTTTTGAGGCACTCTGGTTTACCTTTGAGTAACATCTCGTTCTAAAAGTATTCCGGAACAGAAAAATCTCTCGAACAATTATTCCTACTTTCTCTATCTTCCCAAATTTTTTTTGAGGCACTCTGGTTTGCCTTTGAGTAACATCTCGTTCCAAAAGTATTCCGGAACAGAAAAGTCTGCCGA
>NZ_JAAHHG010000023.1:24089-24294 GCF_010692555.1 Okeania sp. SIO3B5
AACAGAAAAATCTCTCGAACAATTATTCCTACTTTCTCTATCTTCCCAAATTTTTTTTGAGGCACTCTGGTTTGCCTTTGAGTAACATCTCGTTCCAAAAGTATTCCGGAACAGAAAAGTCTGCCGAACAATTCTTCCTACTTTCTGTGTTAAGCCAAATTTTTCAGCAGATTTTTTTTGAGATGCTCTGGTTTACCTTTGAGTA
>NZ_JAAHHG010000023.1:24304-65812 GCF_010692555.1 Okeania sp. SIO3B5
CATCTCGTTCCAAAAGTATTCCGGAACAGAAAAGTCTGCCGAACAATTCTTCCTACTTTCTGTGTTAAGCCAAATTTTTCAGCAGATTTTTTTTGAGATGCTCTGGTTTACCTTTGAGTAACATCTCGTTCTAAAAGTATTCCGGAACAGAAAAATCTCTCGAACAATTCTTCCTACTTTCTGTGTTAAGCCAAATTTTTTTTGAGGCACTCTGGTTTGCCTTTGAGTAACATCTCGTTCCAAAAGTATTCCGGAACAGAAAAGTCTGCCGAACAATTCTTCCTACTTTCTGTGTTAAGCCAAATTTTTCAGCAGATTTTTTTTGAGATGCTCTGGTTTACCTTTGAGTAGCATCTCGTTCCAAAAGTATTCCGGAACAGAAAAGTCTGCCGAACAATTCTTCCTACTTTCTGTGTTAAGCCAAATTTTTCAGCAGATTTTTTTTGAGATGCTCTGGTTTACCTTTGAGTAGCATCTCGTTCCAAAAGTATTCCGGAACAGAAAAGTCTGCCGAACAATTCTTCCTACTTTCTGTGTTAAGCCAAATTTTTCAGCAGATTTTTTTTGAGATGCTCTGGTTTACCTTTGAGTAACATCTCGTTCTAAAAGTATTCCGGAACAGAAAAATCTCTCGAACAATTCTTCCTACTTTCTGTGTTAAGCCAAATTTTTTTTGAGGCACTCTGGTTTGCCTTTGAGTAACATCTCGTTCCAAAAGTATTCCGGAACAGAAAAGTCTGCCGAACAATTCTTCCTACTTTCTGCGTTAAGCCAAATTTTTTTTGAGGCACTCTGGTTTGCCTTTGAGTAACATCTCGTTCCAAAAGTATTCCGGAACAGAAAAATCTCCCGAACAATTATTCCTCTTACTTTCTCTGTCTTCCCACCCTCCCCACACTCCCCACATTTTGCTTTTTCAGCAAACTCTAAATATTCTCTGCCAACTCAAATCCTCGTGACAAAAATAACTTCTGAATTCTGACTTCTGACTTCTGACTTCATTACCCTCCATCTCAATAAATTTTTCCCAGATTTACCAATAATTTCACTATCTATTCCTAACGCCTTCCGAGGTGCAATAGTCGCCAAATAAATTCCAGTCTCAATATCACAAATTCCCCACTTCACCAAATTATTAACCCCAACTAATAAAGGTAAAGTTGTTCCTGATAAAGTTCCATCTTTTAATCTTGCCGTACCATTTTTAACTTCTATTTCTCTAGTATCCCAAGGATAAATTCCATCAGGTAATCCCAAGGGCGATAAAGCATCACTAACCAAAAATATTCCCTGCTGATATTGACTCGCTTTCAACAAAATTTCTATCATTGTTGAACAGACGTGCTGACCATCAACAATTAAACCACACATAACATCAGAATTAGTAATTGCTGCCCCTAATAAACCAGGTTTTCGATGATGTAAACTCGGCATCGCATTAAAAGCATGAGTCACCATTGAAGCCCCCAATTTAAAAGCTTTTTCTGCTTGATTTGCTGTGGCTTGAGAATGTCCTAAACTAACCGTAATTCCTAGATTTTTTAAATAGGGAATAACTGTTTCTGTGGAGTCTAATTCTGGAGCTAAGGTAATGATTTTAACTATCTCAGCATACTCTCCCAAAACTTCTTTGACATTTTTGAACGTTAATGGTAGTAAATATTCCAATGGATGAGCGCCTCGCTTTTCTGGATTGAGAAAAGGACCTTCTAAATGAACACCCCAAATTTTTGCCATTTCTGGGTCTTGAGGTTGTGAGGCCAAATTGTGGAAGACTTGGAGCGATCGCTGAATATTATCTATAGAAGTTGTGACAATGGTGGGTAAAAAAGCATCTATTCCTTGTTGCCATAAATACTGACAAATCTCCTGTATTTTAGTAGTAGAATTTGCATCTACTTCAGGAAAAGCCAAACCCAAAGCACCATTAATTTGTAAATCAAACCCACCTAGAGAAACCCAATCTTTTTGAACATCAATAGTGGCAGATGTAGTAGGCAAAAGTTCCTCTGTTTGAGAGATAATTTGTTTAATATTGCCAGTAGAGTCAATCAAAATCTGTTGTAGGTCTTGATAACCAGGGATTTTAGCGTTAATAATTTTAGTAGTTAAATTCACGGGCTTAAGTAGGTAGATTTCAACAATTAATAATTAATAATTAATAATTAATAATTAATAATTAAATAATTCGCGCCTTGAAGCCTCCCCTTTTAAGGGGAAAAAAGCGGTCGAGGGATGGATGGGTTTCCTAACCATATCCAATAGACCAAGAGCAGAAATAATATTTCCTTATATTCAATTCCGTAACGGTTTTAACCAGAGGTAATTATCAATTATCAATTATCAATTATCCATTATCAATTATCAATTAATGAACTCTCCTTTAAAAAGTAGAGGATTGACTCAAAGGAAAATTTTTCTTTATTATCCCCTTAAAAGGGGAGGCTTTAAACCACAATTTTTCGGTAATTAAACGTTAAACAATTGTAGGGGCGGTTTTAACCGAAAGCTTTGACTTCAACGCTGTCAAGTTCTAAAAACCCGCCCTTTAATATTACGTTTATTTATGCTCACTTACTTAAGTTAAAATTTCAAGAAAAATTAGAGTTAGGAAAATATGAGAATCGGTGTTAAACTAGGTGGCAATTTAATAAGATATTTTTGATTAAAAGAAGTGTATAAAAATGCAGATAAATCAACTGAAATTTTGTACTTTAAGCGCTCTACTTTTAAGTTTTACATTTGCCCAAAAAAGTCATGCTGCAACTTTATTTCAAGTGGAGCAGGTATCACAATGGTTCACTGGCTTATTTGATAATACTAAACAGGTTACCGATAATCCTATGATTCCTTCGGTTACAATGTCAAATTGTCCGGTTAAACTTATTGGCAGTGACCTGATGGAAAATACAGAAACTGTTTATTTAGAACAAACAACAGGAGGGTTTCCTTTTCGGGTCCGCTTGTATTCTTTTTTTAGTAATGATGACTCTCAAATTACTATTAGTATTAGTCGTTTCCTCAACGAAACTTCTTTATTTGGTTTATGCGATCGCCCTGAATCTGAACAGTTTATTAATGCTACAAATTTAGATAATTTTAACTGTGAAATAAACCTTTCTTTTGTTTCTAATACTTATGTAGGGACTAACGAACCAGAAGGTTGTTCGACCACTTTTTCTGGGGGTAAAGTTATTTCTGATATTGTGATTAAGCCTAATAGTATTGATTCTTTAGATCGTGTTTTTGATAGTAATGGTAATCTGTTATTTGGCACACCTATAACCTTTAATCGTATTGAAGCAGTTCCTGAACCGTCCATATTATTCGGATTATTTATATTAAGTGGTTTAGGGTTAGGAAAAGCCTCTAAACATGATTAAAAAAGTCTGGTTTTTGGGAATAACGACGAAGGAGTTAGGAGTCAGAAGGAAAGAAAGAAGAGGAGGAAAAGGAGAAAGTTTTTGTATCACTAATTAGGGCTTGCTGATTAAATATAAAAGCATTGGCATATAAAGATTTTAGCCTTTTTGAGGTCAAAAAAAGTGCACCTGTTTCAGCTTTTCATGCTCAAAAAGGAGCGTATTTTAGGCTCATAGTTGGGCAGAAAAATTAAGGGACAATTCTTACTCCTACCTTCTCTAAGTTCCCATTTCTCCTGTCTCCTGTCTCCCCCTCCTGGGAGGGGTTAGGGGTGGGTTGTCTCCTGTCTCCTACCCTCACCCATAAGACTTTTTCAGCAAACCCTAATTACCCGGACATGATATTATAAAAATTTTTATAAAGGTAGACTACAAAACTTCTGCTCTCTGCCCTCTGCCCTCTGCCTTTAAGCCAAAATCTCTGTATTTTTAATGAAAACTCCTATAAATTATGAATCCAATCATCGGAATTATTATGGGCAGTGACTCAGACTTGCCCACAATGAAAGAAGCGATCGCTATCTGTGAAGAATTTGAAGTCCCTTTAGAAGTCGGCATTGTCTCGGCCCACCGCACGCCCCAGAGAATGTTTGAATATGCCCAAACTGCCCATCAAAGAGGATTAAAAGTCATAATTGCCGGAGCGGGTGGGGCAGCACATTTACCAGGGATTGTCGCATCTTTAACGCCACTCCCTGTAATTGGAGTCCCCGTACAAACCAGAACATTACAAGGAATTGACTCCCTATACTCTATAGTGCAAATGCCAGGAGGAATACCAGTAGCCACGGTAGCGATCGGCAATGCCAAAAATGCCGGTTTATTAGCCATTCAGATATTAGCATCTCACCAACCAGAACTATTAGAACGAGTCCAAAAATATCGTCAGACCCTAGCTGAATCAGTAATGGACAAACAAACTAGATTAGAGAAAATGGGATACCAGGAATATCTAACACAAATTTAATTAACTTGCAAACATTTTAGAACAAAAATCTGGCAAATAATTGGTATTCTAAACAGGCAGAGACTTTAAAAAATCTCAGACACCCGAAAAGACTTTCACTTTAAGCTAGCTCATCATTTATGCGACCAAGCAGGAATGATATTTTTGGAAGACTTAGACTTGAGAACCTGGGCCAAAGGAATGTTAACTAGCTATCAGCTATCAGCTATCAGCTATCAGCCTAAAAATTTGTGCTTATGTAATGATATCTGGCAAGCAGAGCATTCCAGAATGTCCAAGCTTGGGTAAAACATCCCCGACAGGCAAGCAAGTCGTTTAATTTTAGGAGGGGTTGCGCATCCCTTCCGCGCAAAGCTGACCGCTGATTGCTGAAGTGCTGACCGCTTTATAGGTAAACATACTTTAGATGCAGGGTTCGGTCAGTTATTTAATATCTTGGCTTGGGTATGCAGAAAACAAGGGGTTTATTTTTGCCAGGTAGACTACAGATATACCAGTCAAATTTGTCCGAACTGTGGAGCAAATACAGGTAAAAAAGACCTGTCTGAACGTATTCATAAATGCTCTGAATGTCACTACGAAATAAACTGTGATGTAGCAAGCAACAAAAGTGATTTGCCATCGAGGTGTCACTGCGGTCTTTGCAGATCGTGGTTCAACAAATTGACTGTGTAGCCGTACTGTCGGGGGTTGTTTTCAATCTAGATAAGTGCCACTCAAGCAGTAAACCTAAATCGTGAAGTTTGGCAATCTCCCATTATAATTTTTGATTTAACGGGAGAAGATGTCAAACAAGAATTGGTGCGCTATTTTCATTTGTAAACTATTGATTAGTTCTCACAATGACATCTAAAGTAAAATTCAAGAACAATAGAACAAAAAAGAGACAGTTATTATCAGCAAGATATAGCAGTTTCTTAGAACCGACAGCACTAATAAACAGGTTACGTCGGACAAGATGGTTTACCCCGGCAACATTAGCCTGTATACCTCTAGTATTCATAATTATTGCCTTATGGGCAGGAGCTGCCACAGCTCAAGACCAAGAATTGACCCCAGAGTATGTCAAAGGGGTATTAGATTCAATATGGATTTTGGTAGCTTCAATATTTGTGATTTTTATGAATGCTGGTTTCGGAATGTTAGAAACTGGCTTTTGTCGTCATAAAAATGCAGTTAATATCTTAGCAAAAAACCTAATTGTATTTGCCCTAGCTACATTAGTTTATTGGGCCATAGGATTTTCCATAATGTTTGCTGGAGACCATCCCTTTATTGGTGGAGGTGGTTTTTTCCTCACCGGGGAACCTACTAGCTACGGACTAGATCCATTTCCTTCAGGTTTACCATTGCCTGTATTTTTTCTATTCCAAGCAGCTTTTGCCGCTACTGCAGCAACCATTGTTTCTGGCGCTGTAGCTGAAAGGATTGAATTTAGTGCCTTTTTATTCTTTAGCTTGTTAATCACAGGTATTTCATACCCCATTACCGGACATTGGATCTGGGGTGGTGGTTGGCTAGCTGAAATGGGCTTCGCTGACTTTGCTGGTTCAACAGCAGTCCACTCAGTTGGTGGCTGGGCAGCACTGGTCGGAGCATATATTTTAGGGCCAAGGATGGGCAAATATGATGAGAATGACCAACCGAGAGCTATTCCTGGTCATAATATGGGTTTTGCGACCTTGGGCTGTTTAATTCTGTGGATCGGCTGGTTTGGCTTTAACCCTGGTTCGGAACTAGCAGCAAACGAAAATGTGGCTTTTATAGCCGTAACCACAAATTTAGCAGCAGCAGCAGGGGGGGCTACCGCAACTATTACATCTTGGTTGAAAGATGGTAAGCCAGACCTCTCAATGATTATTAACGGTGTTTTAGCTGGACTGGTAGGTATTACAGCAGGTTGTAATGGCGTGTCTTATTTAGAGGCAGTAATTATCGGTGCTGTTGCTGGCATCATTGTTGTATTTTCTGTACCTTTGTTTGACAAGTTGAAAGTTGATGACCCAGTAGGTGCCACATCAGTTCACTTAGTCTGTGGAATTTGGGGTACTTTAGCTGTTGGTATTTTTGTTGATGGTGCTGATATCTTGACTCAGGCCATAGGTATTATCTCAGTGGGACTATTCACAGTGATTACGAGTGCTATCTTCTGGCTAGCTTTGAGAGCTACTACAGGTATTCGTGTCCATGCGGAACAAGAATTTGAAGGCTTGGATATTGCTGAACATGGTATGGAAGCTTATACAGGGTTTATGAAAGAACCTGATGCTTTTGGCCCTGGAATGGCAAATAGAATGGATATCGATCAAGGTCTGCAAAAACACTAATGGGAAAATTCTGGGTAAAATAGCCATAGCCATGAATCAGTTACTTCAGTATCGGAGACTAATTTTATTCAGCTACGGTGTTTACTTTATCTAAAAATGTTCCAACTTGGGCTTGGTGTTCTTTAGCTGCTAACGGGCTACTGTTATTAACAGTGGCCACCTTAGTTACTCATAACTACAAATTGTCAGAAGAGCCTCAAGCAAATGCTACAATAAACTATACTACCGAAAACTATACTACCGATCGGATTAGAACTAATAGACCAAGTCCACTATTTGGAGAAGCGAGGAAAGAGCTTCTGGCTATTGGTAGAAGCCATAAATGGACTTATGAACAATGGGTAGAACAGTTACAGCGAGAGGCGATCGCTGCTGCTAAAAATCGTCCTGATCGTCTAACTGTTATGGCGGGAGATTCTTTGAGTCTTTGGTTTCCCTCTCAACTTCTCCCTAGAGATAGAACCTGGTTAAATCAAGGAATTTCTGGAGAAACTTCGTCTGGCCTACTGAAGCGACTTTATTTATTTGATAGTACGAGGCCAGAAACAATTTTTGTGATGATTGGTATTAATGATTTAATTCATGGAGAGAGCGATCGGGTCGTTTTAGCAAATCAAAAAAAAATTATTAACCAATTACGATCTATTCATCCTGGCAGTCAAATAGTTATCCAATCTATATTACCCCACAGTGGAGAGAGGGCTATCTGGGAAGGTCGGGATTATCTTTTACAACTACCTAATAGTCGCATCAGAAGAATAAATCGTAGTCTAAAAGCTTTAGCTGATGCTGAGGGAGCATTCTTTTTAAATCTTCACCCATTATTTACAGATTCTCAAGGTTTTCTCCGAGGGGAGCTTAGTACTGATGGTCTCCATCTCAATGAGAATGGTTATCAAATTTGGAGTACGGCAATCCAAATGTATAGCAAAATGAGACTAGAAGAACCTCAGTAGGGGAGTAAGGGAGTGGGGGAGTAGGGGAGTAGGAGAGTGAGGGAGTGGGGGACTGGGGGAGAAGTAAAGATAACAATAATTAAAGCTAACTAGGGTGCTAATTATCAAAAATTCTATCAAAGCTATTTATTCTGACTCCTGACTCCTGACTTGGTGAGCTGATTAACCAGAATTAATAAAGATGAAAAAGATGGCATATTCCTCAAGAGTCATCTTAAGATGACTTAAGCTATTAGCCAAGGATTTTAATCCTTGGTGAGCTATTAACTAGCTATTAGCTTTCAGCATTTAGCTATCAGCTAAAAATCCAAGGGTTCATCCCCCACTATATTTGAAAAATTAGTCGTGCATTTTAATGGGGGATTCAAACCCTGATTATACAAGCCAGAGAAGCTGATAGCTGACCGCTGACCGCTGACTGCTATTTCAATGATGAAAGAAATTTAATCATAAGGTTAAAAATAATCTATGGATACAAAAGCTTTTACCAGGGCACTAAAAAAATCTGAGAATTATAACCGCAAAGGGTTTGGTCATGCAGAAGAAGTCGCCACAGTTATGCAGTCTGTTTATCAAAGTAACTTAATTCAACAAATTAGAGATAATGATTATACCCTACAAAAAGGCTATGTTACTATTAAACTCGCAAAAGCTTTTGGTTTTTGTTGGGGTGTTGAAAGGTCAGTAGCTATAGCTTATGAAACTCGTCAACATTTTCCCAACCAACAAATTTGGATTACTTATGAGTTAATTCATAATCCTTCTGTTAATCAAGATATGAGGGATATGAAAGTTAAATTTATTCCTGTAATTGATGGTAAAAAAGATTTTTCTGTAGTTGGAGATAATGATGTTGTAATATTACCTGCTTTTGGTGCAAGTATTCAGGAAATGCAAATATTAAAGGAGAAAAATTGCCAAATTGTTGATACTACTTGCCCTTGGGTTTCTAAAGTTTGGAACAGTGTTGAAAAACATAAAAAGAAAAAATTTACTTCTATTATTCACGGTAAATATAGTCATGCAGAAACTATAGCTACCAGCTCTTTTGCCGATAAATATTTGATAGTTCTGAATAAATCACAAGCAGAATATGTCTGTAATTATATTCTCAATGGTGGCAACCGTGATGAATTTATGGATAAGTTTAAATTAGCTTATTCTGAAGGTTTCGATCCGGATTTAGATTTAGAACAAATTGGTATTGCTAATCAGACTACTATGCTGAAAAGTGAAACTGAGCAAATAGGAAAGTTGCTAGAACGAACAATGATGAAAAAGTACGGACCAGATAAATTAAATGAACATTATCAAAATTTTAATACTATCTGCGACGCGACTCAAGAAAGACAAGATGCAATGGCGGGTTTATTCGATGAAAAGGTAGATTTAATGGTAGTAATAGGAGGGTTTAATTCTTCTAATACTACTCACTTGCAGGAAATGGCAATAGAAAATGGCATTCCTTCCTATCATATTGATAGTGCTAAAAGGATTTTATCTGGGAATAAAATTGAACATAAACCTTTAGGAAGTGAGGTGAAAATATCTGAAGGTTGGCTGCCTGAAGGTGAGGTCGTTGTGGGTGTGACTTCTGGCGCTTCAACTCCGGATAAAGCTGTTGAAGATACTATTAATAAAATTTTGGAGATGAAGTTGGTTGTGATGAATTAAATATTAGCCTGTTTTAATTAAGAAAATTTAGTGGTGATTCTTAATTTGATAGTTTCACCACTACTAGAAAACAATTAGGGCTTGCTGAAAAATTGGTTGGTGGGGGTAGGACACGGGGACGCGGAGACGCGGAGACGCGGAGATGGGGGGACTTACCAGACGCAGGGACGCAAAGAGGAGTAAGAATTTTGTCTGCTCAAAATCCTAACTTTTTGAGCATAAAGAACTGAAAACCAGGCACTTTTTCAAGACCTAAGAAGGCTGAAACTTTTATATGTCAATGCTTTGATAGTTAATCAGCAAGCCCCAATTAGACGTTGCTGAATTGAGCTATAGAAGTCTGCCTAACGTTTGATGTCAGCAGCGGAAAAAATCTCTCCAAAAAAGCCCAACTGTCTCGCCAATCTGCTGCACTGAACTTTCGACAAAAGAGAAGGCATTTGCCACTCGCCAAATTTGCATCGCCTTCTCCTTGCAAAAAACAGAGATACGATTATTTCTTCGTAACGCCCTGAATACTAGAATAGGGTTGAATCTTAGAGATGAACATTGTACCAACATCTCCGTAACATTCAGAGTTAGGCTTGTTAAAGCTATAGACCATACTAATAGCATTGCGATACCTATTTATAACTCCCCTGTTTTTAGCGAAAGAATCTTCTGGGTTTTCTATAGGAGCTAATTTAAACCTTATAAAGTTGTTGTATTTACCTGACAATTTACCTTTGAAAACTCGCTCCGGGAAACACTTTGTGTTGCCTATCACCGAGATGCCGGACACATCGTTTCCTTCATTTTTGATGTCCATTTCTACTACACCATTGTAAGTAGGTGCATTTAGGCTAGTCCATGTTCCTATCCAGTAACCACTAAGATCTCCTTGGGTCTCGGCAGCTCTCACGGGAGAGGAAATTAACAATATTGAAACAAGAAAAATAATTATTGCGCGTATCATTTTTGACTCCTTGAGGAATGTTTAAGTTGACTAAGCTTTAACTCACGCCATCTTTTCACTTGAGGGCGAGTTAATGTAGGTTAGATCAAGTAAGGTCTAACTTAGAATTATCTTGCGTTTGCAGTACAATATTCTGTATGGCTTTACCTATACCATAAATTACCGATCAATGTCAATTCCTTCGTACTTTCCATCTGAATCTGCTCCTTATACTTGAGAATTTACTGTGGTTAAATTTATTAGACTATGAGGAAAATTGGGGATTATTGGCAGAAAATAATAATCTCTTTCCTGTGATTATTATGACTTACTTAAAAAGTCAAGAAACTAGGAAAAATTCTATCATTATTGTGGAGTTGATGAGCAGCTTCAAACTACAACTTTTATTTTGATATGGAAAATCAAACTCAAGGAGAATATGATAGTCCTTGGAAAGAAGCATTAGATGTTTACTTTCCGGAATTTATGGCTTTCTTTTTTACTGATGCTTACCAAGAAATTGACTGGGAAAAAGGCTATGAAACTTTGGATAAAGAATTTCAACAAATTGTTCAAGATGCTAATTTAGGCAAACGTTTAGCAGATAAATTAGTTAAAGTCTGGCTAAAAAATAGTCAAGAAACTATTATCTTGATTCATACAGAAATACAAGGGCAATATGAAAGTAATTTTGCCGAAAGAATGTATGTTTATCATTACCGCATCTATGATAAGTATCGGTTGAAAAATACAGAAGTCGTAAGTTTAGCTGTATTGGGAGATGACAAGAAAAAATGGCGGCCAAGAAAATATAGTTATAGTCGTTGGGGTTGTCAATTAAAATTGAAATTTCCTATAGTTAAATTGTTAGACTATGAGAAAAATTGGGAATTACTAGCTGAAAGTAATAATCCTTTTTCTGTGGTTATTATGGCTTACTTAAAAAGCAAGGAAACTCGGAAAGCTCCTCTCATTAGATTGGAAAGTAAGTTGACTTTGGTGCGTTTACTATATGAGAGGGGTTACAGTAGAGAAATGGTGATTCAGTTGTTCAGATTAATAGACTGGATGATGATTTTGCCAGAAGAATTGAAAAGACAATTTCAAACAGAAGTGTATAATTATGAGGAGGAAAAAAAGATGCCTTATATTACCAGTATAGAGGAGATTGGTCTGGAAAAAGGGGAACAGATTGGTTTGGAAAAAGGGGAACTCAAATCTACAAAAGAATCAATCATCACAGTGTTAGAAACTAGGTTTGAAAATGTACCTACGAATATTGTTGATGCTGTTAATGAAATTGATAATATTCAGTCACTCAAACAGTTAACTAGAACTGCTGTTTTAATTGATTCTTTGGAAAGTTTTGCCCACGTTTTATCTCAGAAATAGATAATCTTAATATGTGTAAGTATTCAGCCGTCAGTTATTAGCTATTGCTTTTAGTTAAAGCCTTTTTTTTAATCCCACTTAGAGGCAACAGCTAATAGCTGAATACTTATTTGGACAAGGGAACCTTAGACTAAAATTGAATGAACATACCTAGTTCTACTCCTCCAGGCTAAAAGATGGATCGGTAACAGCCTTCAAAAATTCTTCTCCAAATAAGGTTAAAGACCAATTACTTTCAGAGCTACGAACTAAATGTAGATTTTTAAGATGTTCTCTATGAAAATCAGTTTCTTCCCTTAAAGATAAAGATATAGTTCCTATTCCTAACAGCAAGCTAACTGTTATTGATTTTATGGCTCTTTTGATTTTATCTTTCTGGTTTTTTTCGGCTATTTCCAGAAACACAACTGCATCTTCATAACTCAATCTCTCTAGTACACGAGGAAATTCGGGATGAACTTGACCTCCTAAAAATTCATTGGCAATCAAGTTAGCCCATATTTCCCTAAAACCTTCATCAGTTTCAATAGATGACTTTTCTATTGCATCAATAAGGACAACAGACTTTACTCTTTTGTTTGTTCCTGTGTCTGTATTTTTTGTTTGATCAATTTTCTTTTGGGCGCGTTGAATAGTATCTGCTGCATATACTTTTTGGGCTTCAACCATTCCATCAAACTTGGCCTCGATCAATCTTCCAAGACCCGAAGTTGTTGCAGTCAAGGGAGAAATAGTTTTGGAAAAAGTATCGCACGCAGTATCTACAAGCTTTTTCCATACAGTATCAGGAATGGCTTGAGCTAGTTTTCCTATCCCTACCAAATCTAGACCTGTAGTTTCTTCAGGCATAAGATATCTTTATTGATATGGTTTAAGTCTATCTAACTTGTAATTATATCGTAGTTGATTATGGTCAGCGGCAAATTCTAAACAAGCTTTAATATCTTCTTCTGTCAGCTCTGGAAAGTCATCAATAATTTCAGTAATGGACATCCCGGATGCTAGCCAACCCAGAACATCGTAAATTGTAATTCGCATTCCACGAATACAAGGCTTTCCCCCACGCTTATCTGGTTCAATGGTAATTATGTCGCGATCGCTCATAATCAAATTTATCTGTCCCAAAGCCTGATGAACAAGTAGCTTTTCAAAATCATCATAGAGATTTTATCGAATATTATAGATTACAGTGGCTAAATCATTTACTGACTACTCCCTACTCCCTAAACCGAAATAAATAAGAACTTTAGTTTATCAAGTTGGAAACTGATGTATGTCTAATCTTGTGAAACTCTTAAATTTTACAGCTCACCCACAGTTAGAAAAGTCATTAGGATATAAATCTAACCATTCCTGGGTAGCTTTTCACTGGGAACCAGAAATTAACCAAGTTATGTACAATGACGGTAAAAATATCGGTGCTGGTATTACTGTTGCTTGGCAGATTTTTATTCAGCATCCTCTGGTAAATTCTCAAGTCAAAGATTATCAGTTAAATGAAACTGATAAATATTGGTTAATTGTAGATAGACAAAATAGAAATTTATATGTAGGAACAGCAAAAATTGTTTCTACTATGTTAGAACAACCAGAAAGTTTAAATTTATTAGCTTGTCTGGATGAAAAAGCAGATGTAGTTTCTGACTTTAGTCAAAATTTTAATTATTCTCCAAAGAAACGACTAAGGATAAACTTATTTGACCAAAATATTAAATCTTTAATTGTTATAACTGCCAGTGTTTTAATAGCTAGTATTACTTTTGGTAGCTGGTTATTAATGAGGTCAAGATTTAAACAGCAAGCTAATCAAAATGAAGTTCCTATAGCAGTTGTTAATAGCGTTGCCTGTGGTGTTGGAGGTAGTAATGATTTTTCATCTTTTTTTAAGACCTCTAATGGAGAGAAGGAGTTACACTTGGTAGGTGTTTATGAAGCACGCTCAGATCATCATGGTGGATATCATCCTACAGGCACCATTAATGTCAAAATAGAACGTAAAAATCAACCTGTAATTTTAGCTATCTCTTCCTACGAACCTGTACATTGGAATATTACTTTGGATAAAGAAGTTAAATTAGAGAAAGTAATTATTAATGGATACCATGACCAAGAAATTTCCGGTATTTCTGGGATACCCATAGAAGAGTTTAGTTATCAAGGGACAGGTAGCTATCTTGGTAAATTTGCCTATCAGTGGGATAAATTTCACCATCATCCTAGTACTGCCTCATTAGTAACTAAACTTGAGCAAATTACTAATACTAATTTAACTTCTTTTCAAGGGTGTTATCGAGGAACAAATTTTACAATTAAATAAACGAAATACAGAAGTAGACAATAAAAACAAAGAAAGGTAAACAAAAAAAATTAAATTCCCAGACTTACATTAATATCTGGGAAGTTACAAAAATTATAGGTGCAAACATAATTACTAAAATTACAAAATATTATCTGATAGTTGTTTGTTTTCCTGTACAACCCCATCTTCAAGATAAACTACTCTATCAGCAGAACTTACTATTCTAGGATCGTGAGTTACCATTAACACTGTACAATCACCTTCTTTGGCCAGACGACGCAATAATTCAATAACTGTATGACCACTGTGAGAATCTAACGCTGCTGTTGGTTCATCGGCCATGATTACTCTAGGACTTCCACATAGTGCGCGGGCGATCGCCACTCTTTGTTTTTGGCCACCAGATAAATCTCTTGGATGTAGTTTGGCCTGGGGCGCTAGTCCTACTTGCTCTAAAAGTATCTGAGCTTCATGTTTTGCTGCCTTACCTTTGATACCCTTCATATTAAGAGCCACTTCTATATTTTCTCTCGCCGTCAATGCCGGGAACAAGTTAAACCCCTGAAAGATAAAGCCGATATTCTTAAGTCTAAACTTGGCTAGCTGGCTTCTGGACATTTTAGTAATTTCTTGTCCCAGGAGACAGACTCTACCAGATGTGGGTGTTAATAATCCTGCTAAAATCGACAGCAAAGTAGTTTTACCAGAACCAGATGGTCCCATCAATAACTGGACATCACCTTTGTTTACTGTCAAGTCAATATTTTTTAGTACCTGGTATGACTGTTTTCCAGATTGGTATGTCATTGTCAACCCACAAGCCATAATTGCTGATGTGTTCAATTTAGCAATATCTCTATAAGTGCAGACATCAGGGCTTTTAGTTTTGGTTGCGGCAGCCATGTACATATTGAAAGTGGTCATAGTGTAACTTTATAGTAAGCTAGAGTGTTTCGGGGGTAGAGGAATATACCTCTGGTAATTTTTGTTTATGCAAGCATTATTGTACGAATGCCTTTAGGTTACCCTATTTTTGGCTTTGGACATAATTATAATTGAATTTCTAATTGGAAAATTTTAGTTACATCTGAGTGAGTAATTCAAATATCATGGCCTTTGACCTGAAGAGAAACTTTATGTAGTTTCATCAAATTTTATTTTAACCTAATCAGCCCTAAAATAAGAGATCAAATTGAATAAGTAGATACTATTTGCTGAGAATTGAATGAGAATAAACTCTTTAAATAGTTATCAGCTAAATATTTTAGTCTTTGAGTATATTCTTCATTTCTGCCTGATTCAATTTCGGATTGCTCAATGTTTGACTTCAAAAATATGAATCTTGATGGCTCAAGTTAAGGTGATTGGCATAATTTTATCCTACACCTTTAACAAAAATTATAGTCCTAATTTGACGCTTTTGCTTCACAAAGTTTTTTTGACATCCAGGATTTAATTATTAATACAGGTACGAGTATGACTCTGTGTTGAAACTATTAATATAAGTATATTCAACAATTAATAAATAAGTAATGGACCGACCGGAAAGATAAATATTTAGAAATAAAAAAGATTGAATTCTGATTTTGCCAGAGGTATGTGCTGGATGAATAAGTTATTGATGATTAGTTTAACTCAATTCAATATAACATATTTGCGAACTTATAGTAGAAGATTAATTATGGTATAAAAAATAGCAGATGTTAATTAAAATTTATGCTTTTTTATAAAGATAAAAAGGGTGCATCTCATATTTGCAAAAATACTTTTTTCCTATATATTCCCTGTTTCCTGTTCCCTGTTCCCTGTTCCCTGTTCCCTAAAAGCGATAAATTTTTGGCTTTATTCACGCATTGAGATGCACCCGATAAAAAATATTTATTCAAGATAGTTATAGAATATTTAAAAGTATAAATAATAGTCATATTCACTTAAAAAATGTCACAAATAATTGGTGGAATGGGCATCTTGGTGGAATGGGCATCTTGCTTGTTTATATTTTCCCGTTCCTGATATTTTCGGGACAGGCAGGATGCCTGCCCCCAATTGCCACTTATATTCATCCTGCTCCTCAGCAATACCTAGCTTTGAAGTACCTCAAGTATTACTTTTGAGTTCTGATTTTTGAGTTCTGACTTTAGTGAAACGGTCTTATAGCATTTCTCAAAAGTTTTGCTACATTTCTTTGGGAGTAGGGAGTAGGGAGTAGGGAGTAGAGATTCAATAATTGATAATTGATAATGGATAATTGATAATTACCTCTCCCTAAAAGGAAGAGGATTGAATCAAAGGAAAATATTTTCTTGTTTCTCCTTTAAAGGAGAGGCTTTAAACCTTAATTATTCGGTAAGGTTTAAAGGCATAAGATATTTTGGATTAATGCCGATAATCCTCTACATTCATTACTGAATTATTATTATTACTTAATAACTGAAGTCGCATTGGAAGTATAGCATTATTTTTAGGAGTTGGTCTTAGGTCTGATAGTCTTCAGAAGCGTAATGGTATACAGCAAAAAGGAATACTAGGCACGGAAGCAAGATGTTCCCACTGCCGTACTTCCTAACAAATATTGCCGGATAATGCACCACCACTTATGCAATGTCCCTACTACTACCAGCTCTCAACAAGACGTAGCAAAAATATATGATATTTGGTTTTATACCAAGCATGAAAAAAGAATGCTTCACTTAAATGACACTTCAATTATTAAGTAATTTAATACAGACTGAATAAATTTTTTGATAACTTAGTACGCCAGTTATTGTTAATTATTCTTATGTTTACTTCTCCCTGTAGGGACGTTGCATGCAACTTCCCTACTCTCCTACTCAAGAAGATGTAGCAAAAATGCGTGAGATTTGATATTAGAGGGGGAAAGCTTTAAACTCAATTTTTCGGTAAACTGTTGTAATTAACAAATACCATTTCACTTAAAAAATGTCACATCACAAATAGTTGGTAAATGATGAAGTCAAATAATAAACTGAAATTACTATATAAGAGTAGAAGTTTTAAGTACTTAAAATATCACTTTTAAATTTTGACTTTTGAATTTTGACTTTTGATTTTAGTGAAACGGTATAATAATATCCAAATCTGTCAATATTTTGCTATGCCTACATTTTTATTAGAAATTGGTACAGAAGAATTACCCGCAACTTTTGTCTCTGAAGCAATATCACAGTGGGAAAAACTTATCCCTACTGCCTTGAGTGAGGCATACTTAACAAATGATGGGATTAAAATATATGCCACACCCAGACGTTTAGCTGTTGTCATCAACAGTTTACCTACTCAACAACCAGACCGAGAAGAAGAAATTAAAGGTCCTCCGGCAAAGGCAGCTTTTAAAGACGGTAAACCGACAAAAGCAGCAGAAGGCTTTGCTAGAAAACAAGAAATAGAATTAAAAGACCTAGAAATACGCCCGACTGAAAAAGGTGATTTTGTTTTCGTCAATAAAAAAATTCAGGGTAAACAAACAGCAGAAATTCTTATCAAATTAGTACCTGAATGGATTAATAAACTTGAAGGTAAAAGATTTATGCGTTGGGCAGATGGAGATATTAAATTTCCTCGTCCTATTCGATGGTTAGTCACATTATTAGATGGGGAAATATTGCCGATAAATTTAGAAAATGGCTCTGAGATAATTACTTCGGATCGTGTATCCTACGGACATCGAGTTTTACATCCTGAATCTATTGAAATTGACCAGGCAAAAGATTATGCAGAAGTATTGAAAAAGGCTTATATAGAAGTAGATTTTCAACAAAGAAAGAGTCAAATTGAACAGCAAATACAAACTGTAGCAAAAAAAGTTCAAGGAACAGCAGAAGTTCCGACAGAATTATTAGCAGAAGTTACAAATTTAGTCGAATGGCCGACAGCAGTAGTTGGTAAAATTGATGAAGATTTTTTGATTTTGCCCTCGGAAGTAACAACAACTGTTATGGTGACACATCAACGTTACTTTCCTGTTTTGAAATCAACAAATACTGATAAAGCTAAAGTTGAATTACTGCCATATTTTATTACTATTTCTAATGGCGACCCGGAAAAGTCAGAGATTATTGCTAAAGGAAACGAACGAGTAATTAGAGCTAGATTAGCTGATGGGCAATTTTTCTATAAGGCAGATTTAGCTAAACCATTAGAAAGTTATTTACCTGAATTGGAAGCTGTAACATTCCAAGCCAAACTAGGTTCGGTGCGGAAAAAAGTAGAACGGATTGTTAATATAGCTAAGTTAATAGCTGAACAGTTAAAAATCAGTCAAGAAGAAAGCAAAAATATAGAAAGGGCAGCCCTACTTTGCAAAGCTGATTTAGTAACTCAAATGGTTTATGAATTTCCTGAACTCCAGGGAATAATGGGAGAAAAATATGCCCGTGCTTGTGGGGAAAATGAAGCCGTAGCAATGGCAATTTTTGAACATTATTTGCCTAGAGGTGCTGGAGATATTTTACCGGAAAGTATTAGCGGTCAAGTTGTGAGTTTGGCAGATAAACTTGATACTTTGGTAAGTATTTTTGGATTGGGAATGTTACCTACAGGTTCCTCCGATCCCTTCGCTTTACGTCGGGCAGCAAATGCAGTGGTTAATATTACTTGGTCAGCCGAATTACCAATAAATTTACATCAGTTATTAGCACAGATTGCTGTAGATTTTACGAAATTTTATACCGAAGCAGATTCAGAGCTATTGCCACAATTATATGATTTCTTCTTGCAGCGAATTAGAACAATTTTACAAGAAGAAAAAAATCTTGATTATGATTTGGTAAATGCAGTGTTAGGAAATAATGATTCTGAATATACTGAACGGGCATTAAAAGATTTATTAGATGTACGAAATCGGGCAATTTTCTTACAAAATATTCGGCAAAATGGTCTGCTTGACCAAATCTATGAAACTGTTAATCGTTCAACTCGTTTGGCTGCTCAAGGTGAGTTGGATAAAATACAACTTGCACCTGAAAAAGTTGTGGATTTAAACTTGTTTAAAAGTGAATCAGAATTAGCATTTTATAATGCTTTAGTTGACTTAGTTCCCCAAACAAAAGTATCTCAAGAAACTAGAAATTATCAACAGTTAGTAGATGCTTTGGCAAAAATTGCCCCAACTGTAAGTAACTTCTTTGATGGGCCGCAAAGTGTTTTAGTAATGGATTCTGACGCTAAAATTAAACAGAATCGATTAAATTTATTAGGGTTACTCCGTAATAATGCACGGGTATTGGCAGACTTTGGAGAAATAGTTAAAAGCTAGGGCGGAAGTCAAAATTCAAAATTCAAAAGTCAAAAGTATTGATTGGTAAAGCTTTTAGGATTTTGTAACTGGTTAGTTATTTCTGCCATCCTGTACTGCGGAAGTCAAAAATCAAAATTCAAAAGTCAAAAGTATTGATTGGTAAAGCTTTTAGGATTTTGTAACTGGTTAGTTATTTCTGCCATCCTGTACTGCGGAAGTCAAAAATCAAAATTCAAAAGTCAAAAGTATTGATTGGTAAAGCTTTTAGGATTTTGTAACTGGTTAGTTATTTCTGCCATCCTGCACTAGACCTATAGTTCATAATTGTAGGGTGTACCATTACGGCTAAAATATATGCTATCAAAGGTATTTAACAATCCGTCGCACGACACTATGTTAGATATGTAGGTCTAGTAATATTACTTAAGGAAATACTAATTCGGTGCGTTACATTTCATTAACGCACCCTACTGGAGTGACACACCTTAAATGGTGCATTAGATGGGAGATGGGGAGATGGGGAGATGGGGAGAAAAAGACATCTATAAACAAAAATAAGAGTGCACAGTTTTAGCTGTGTCAGTCTACTACTGCTGATTAAGCGATAATTTGGGACAATTATTTTGAGTTTTTTTATCAGGAAATACCTCTATAGTTGCCCCTATAAATAGTGCTTTTGTTGAAGTTCTGAAAGTTAAAATTGTCAGTTTTTAATGATGAGAAAAGCCATCCCGACAAAAGCTTTTTAGCACACTCTGCTGTAAAATCCAAATGACTATCATTTGGTAATTTGTAAATTTACCAAAATATCTACCAAAAAATATTTATTATGCCAAAAACTCATATTATTGGTCTCGGAAAATCAGGTGTTGCTGCTGCGCGGCTGCTAAAGAAAAATGGTTGGGAAGTGGAACTGAGCGATCGCAACACATCAGACTCTCTTGAACAACAGCAACAAAAATTAACTCAAGAAGGTATTACTGTTAAGTTAGGTTATTCATTTGAACCGGAAACATCTTTAGATTTAGTAGTCGTTAGTCCTGGCGTACCTTGGGATATACCCCCACTCCAACGTGCCAGAGAAAGTGGAATTGAAACTATTGGAGAAATGGAATTAGCATGGCGATATCTCAAATCTTCCCCCTGGGTAGGCATCACTGGTACTAATGGCAAAACTACTACCACTGCTTTAGTTGCTGCAATTTTTCAGACCGCAGGTTTAAACGCCCCTGCCTGTGGTAACATTGGCTATGCTGCTTGTGAATTAGCTTTATTAGAAACTCCACCAGATTGGGTAATTGCAGAAATTAGCAGCTATCAAATAGAATCATCTAGCACCCTTGCACCTCAAATTGGTGTTTGGACTACTTTGACTCCCGATCATCTTAGTCGCCACTATACAATAGAAAATTATTTTAATATCAAAGCATCTTTATTAAATCGCTCTCAAATACAAGTTTTCAATAGTGATGATTCGTATATACGTCAAAATGCAATTAACCTTGGACGTAATGCCCACTGGACAAGTATCAAAGGTAAAGCTAACTTAGTGGGAGATACTGCCAAAGGAATTTACATTGAGGATGGGTGGGTAGTAGCATTTGGGGAAAAAATAGTTTCTGTGGAGTCGCTGCGAATGTTAGGAAATCATAATCAACAGAATTTATTGATGGCAGTGGCAGTAGCGAAATTAGCAGGAATAGAAAAAGAGACGATCGCTGAAGCAGTGAAAAAATTTCCTGGTGTACCTCATCGCTTAGAATATATTTGTACTTGGAATGGAGTAGATTTTCTCAATGATAGTAAAGCAACAAATTATGATGCAGCAGCAGTTGGTTTAAGTGCTGTACCAGGACCTGTATTATTAATTGCTGGTGGTGAAGCTAAACAAGGTCATGATAGCGACTGGTTACGACAAATTAAGGAAAAAGTTGCTGCTGTTTTATTAATAGGTAATGCCGCTGAGACTTTTGCCAAGAGACTACAAAAAATTAACTTTCATAATTATGAAATAGTAGGAGAAATGGAGCGAGCAGTAATTAGAGGTGCAGCATTAGCAAAAAAATATGATGCAAAAGTTGTATTATTGTCTCCTGCTTGTGCAAGTTTCGACCAATATCAAAATTTTGAACAACGAGGCGATCGTTTTCGGGAGTTGTGTTTGCAACTTATTAGTTAAGGAGGAAGAAATAGGTCATTTCAGTTATCAGTTATCAGTTATCAGTTATCAGTACCTCTAGCTGTTTGCGCAGTATGACCTAGGTAAGCAAGAGGCTTGAAATCAGGAATATGTTCTTTTTTTTATCCCCTTAAAAGGGTCGGCTTTAGACCACAATTTTTCGGAAATTTTTTTTTGTGTTATATCATGTCCGGATAATTAGTGATGAAAAAACTTATCATGAGTACTTCAACAGTAAATCTTTCTATTTTCCCTACTCCCCTACTCCCCTACTCCCCTGCTCCCACACTCCCCTACTATCTTAATTATAAGTATTCAAACGGACATGATATTAGGTTTAGGGTTTAAAAATCAAGAACTAATAATTTTCTATCATTTAAAATAAAAGGATTAAATCAAATAATTTGTGGAATTTATTTATTCTTAAATTCAGACATTATTAAACTTAATGATTCAATGAGGAGGGAGATTTTAACAGAGAATTAAACACAAAAAAGGAGAGATAACTATGTCAGGTTTAACAGTTAAAGATTTAGAAAAATTGCAAGTAGAATATCCAGACTATCGGATGGAATTAATAAATGGAGAAATTATTGTCATGAGTCCTTCTGGTTTAGAATCAGATGAAGTAGCAGCAGCAATAGTGGCTTATTTATGGCATTGGGTAAGACCTCGGAAATTAGGTAGAGTTATTGCTTCTAGTGGAGGTTTTCGCTTACCTAATTCAGATAGAGATATCCGCACACTAGATGCTTCTTTTATTCGTGCAGAAAAATTACCCCGCCCTACAGAAGATTATATAGAATTAGTTCCCGACCTTATTTTTGAAGTTAAATCTCAGAGCGATAAATCACAAAAATTGCGCCAAAAAATACAAGATTTTCTAGAGTTAGGAACTATTGTCGGTGTATTAGTAGACCCCCGCAGTCGGACAATGGAAATTTATCGGTTTATGAGAGAGAAAATTGTCCTCAGAGATGGAGATGTTTTAGAAGTAGCAGAAATATTACCTGGATGGAAATTACCTGTAGCAGAAGTGTGGGCACCAGAATTTGAATAGAAATTGCATTGGAAAATTAGACAAAAAATATAATTAATAATTAATAATTAATAATTAATAATTAATAATTACCTCTTCTTTTCAATAAGAGGATTGACTAAAAGGATTTTTTTTTCTTGTTTCTTCTTTAAAGGAGAGGCTTTAAAGCTTAATTATTCGGTAAAATTTAATGGAAGGAAAACAACTATCTTTATTCCCTAATTTAGAGAATAAAAATGATAAAAATCATCATAAAAAAGCAAAACTAGGACGTTATGAAAAAATTCAATACGAATTAAATAATAATGACAGTGACCCATATAAAAAATTCATTAAAATTGAAGAGAAACCCATATTTAAATCTGATTATAAATTTATCGATTTGTTTTGCGGTGCTGGAGGAATGACACAAGGTTTATTTCAAGCCGGATTTAAACCAATAGCAAGTGTTGAAGAAAATTTAATAGCATCAGCAACCCATAGAAAAAATTTTCCTACATCTCATCATTTTTGTGGGGATATCAAAGAATTTAATTCTACAGAATGGCTCAATCAAATTGGTTCACCAGAAATACATTTAGTAGTAGGAGGTCCTCCATGTCAGGGTTTTTCAGTTGCCGGAAAACGTAATCCTGATGACCCTAGAAATAATTTATTTCGAGAATTTGTGAGAGTAGTTAATGAAATTAGTCCTTGGTATATTGTTATGGAAAATGTGCCTGGAATTATTACCATGAAAAAAGGTGCTGTTAAAGCAGAAATTTGCCAAGCATTTATCGATATTGGTTATTCTAATGTATCTGTAGCAATTCTAGAATCTGCTGCTTATGGAATTCCACAAATTCGCCCTAGAACTATTTTTATTGCCAATAAATTTGGCATGATAAATCCTTATCCAAAACCTCAACTATTACCCCATCAATATAAACCAATTGAATCAGCAATTTCTGACCTTCCAGAATTAACTCCGATTCCAGAAATTAATCATCAATGGACTCGGCATTCACAAGAATACATGAAAAGACTTGCTAAAGTGCCTCCTGGTTGTTCTTTATATAAAACTTATGCTGATGCTTTTAAACGACAACATTTGGGTAAACCAAGTATGACTATCAAAGAAAATCATGGTGGTACTCATATTCATCCTTACCTTAACCGGGTAATTTCAGCAAGAGAAATGGCAAGATTACAAAGTTTTCCTGACTCTTTTATTTTTGAGGGTTCTATGAAAAAAGCGATGTGGCAAATTGGTAATGCTGTACCTCCTCGTTTAGCAGAATGTATAGGTTATGCGTTGATTCCTTTTTTAAATAAAATTTCCCTAGAAAATCACAGTAAATAATACTTAATTATCCTGTTTAAACTCAGTTAGTTTTTGATTAAGAGTATTTCGCCAAATCTCAAAATTATACCAACCACATCCCACACATCCAGTCTCAGCATCTTTTCCAACTTGAGGTATATTACGAGGCCAATTTTCATTACCTTCATACCAGAATTTAATGCCTAATGGTGTACCCCTTTTACCAGTTTTAATACAAAATTCACAGCTTCTTGATTTTAAAAGATTATGATTACCTCCACTATCTTTTTTAAGCAATTGAAATTTTTGTTTAATCTCAGTTTCACTCATATTTAAGTTATGAGTTTCTTCAACATTTCCCCATCTTTCCATTGGAAAACGATGGTCAATAAAAATTTCATGTCGCGGTCGTTGTCTTTGTTCAATCACGTCTACATACGAATAAACAGATAATATTTTTTCGACTAATTCAGAGGGAATATTAGCAGGAGCATTTGCTGCTTTAATTTGTAAGCATTCAGCTATTAGTTGTCAGCTCTCAGCAAAAAAAAAGGGGGGTTAATGAATATAAACTGTTTCAGACAGCTTTTATAGTAAGTATAAGTTATGACTCAATCAGCTATTGCTTTTATCTAAAATTAAAAGCAATAGCTGATTGCTGATTGCTGACGGCTGAATGCTTACTTTAATTTTTCCTGTCCAACAATCCCATATTGTTTGTTTTTGACAAGTATTGCAGAACTTTCTTTCCGTTTTAATTTCTAAACCAGGGCGACTTTTTGTGCCTCTTTGTAATCCTTGAATACCACCTCCACCTGCATATTGTTCTGATGCTAAGTTTTTACCTTCACAACTACGACAATGCCATTCTCTATCTCATAAAAGATTAAATACTTTTAATTGAGTTGAGTTTTTTCTAAATGTAGATTTTAACTTTTCTACTAAGTCTTGATTGCTCACTCTATATTATTAGCTTCTGCCTCTAAATTATCAAGAAGTTCTGATACACTAATACCCATTCCGCCAGCTAAACTAACAAGAGCAGTTAGAGAAGGATTTCTCACACCACGTTCTAGTCCAGATATATAGGTACGATCTAACTTAGATCTAAATCCAAGCTCTTCTTGAGAAATTCCTAATTTCATCCGACGTTGTTTAATCAAACGACTAAGGGCAGTCAGAATCTAACTTTTTGATTTATCCATACCCTAGATTTTGATGATTTGTGGATTATCAGTCTACGGACTATGTGTCACATAAAAAATCTGTTAAGATGTCAATAAATTTGTTGAACTTAACAGGGAAATAAACTAATGACTCAAGCAATTAGTCAAGAAAAAACTATTTTAGAAAGTCTAAAAAAATTAACTCCTCAACAACAACAGGAGGTTTTAGATTTTATTGAATTTTTGCATAGTAAAAGCCAAAAGATAGAAACTCCTCCCCCTGAAAAAAAAACCAATATCTGCTTATGAAGCTGCTAAACAATGGGTTGGTTGTGTTGATAGTGGCATAGGGGATTTATCCTATAATAAATAAAAAGTACCTTGAGAGACCTTTAGCTAAATTAAATTTAAAGTAATTTAATAACATTGGTAATTTTAATCTCGAAAATCTGCTAAAATTAAAAAAATCTATTAAATGTAGTAGGGAAATAAACAAATGACTCAAGCAGTTAGTTACGAACAAATAATTTTAGAAAACGTAAAAATATTAACTCCTCAACAACAACAGGAAGTTTTAGATTTTATTGAATTTTTGCATAGTAAAAACCAGAAGATAGAAACTCCTAACCCTGAAAAAAAACCAATATCTGCTTATGAAGCTGCTAAACAATGGGTTGGTTGCGTTGATAGTGGTATTGGGGATTTATCTTATAATAAAAAGTACCTTGAGAGACCTTCAGCTAAATGAAATTTAAAGTAATTTTAGACACAAGTCCATTAGTTGCCTTGATAGATAAAGGCGATCGCTTTCATAATTGGACAACAGAAATGTGGAAAACCATTAGTTTGCCATTGTATACCTGTGAAGCTGTGATTTCTGAAACCTGTTTTTTGCTACAAAATATCTATGGCGGAGAGGAAGCGGTAATTTCTTTAGTAAAAGCGGGCGTTATCCAAATTTCATTTGTCCTAACCGAAGAAATAGAGGCAGTAGGAAACTTGATGAAAAAATACCAATCTGTTCCTATGTCTTTTGCAGATGCTTGTTTAGTACGAATGAGTGAATTAATTCCTGGCAGTAGTTTGTTAACTTTAGATAGTGATTTTCGTATTTACCGGAAAAATCAAACAGAAGTAATTGATGTAATTATTCCTGATGAGTTATAAGTATTTTATTGATTTATTTGGATACTATCCCTGAAAAAAACGTGCTACTAGAACTATTACTATTAACAACTTTAGGATTTCTTGGCAGTTTCGGTCACTGTGTCGGAATGTGTGGGCCATTGACTGCAACTTTCTCTCTTTCTGCGCGATCGCGGAGCGGAACGGATGTTCTATCGCGGAGCGGAACAGATATTTTATCCTCAACTTCTCCTGACAAATGGCATCAATTTCAATTTCATACCCTTCTTAACCTCGGTCGCCTCTGTAGCTATACCTTAACTGGTGCTGGTATTGGTGCATTGGGTTCCGTATTAGTAGCAAGCGGTCATTTAGCTGGTATTGACAGTGACTTGCGACGGTGGTTAGCAATACTCACAGGTTTAATGCTAATTTGGTTTGGTCTGGCAAAAGTTCAACCACAACTATTACCCAAACTACCAATATTCCATCCCTTGAAAAAAAATAACCTACATAACCGCCTCAGTGCAGTCATGGTTAACCTTTCCATGGAAAACAAATGGTGGACTCCCGCTTTTCTCGGTTTAGTCTGGGGTTTGATGCCATGCGGTTTTCTCTATGCTGCTCAAATTAAAGCGGCGGAAACTAGCAATATCTGGTTAGGTGGAGCGACTATGTTGGCGTTTGGGTTGGGAACATTACCCTCAATGTTAGGCGTAGGAATGTTGACATCTTTTTTGAGTGCAGACAAACGTAGTCAACTATTCCAGATGGCAGGATGGGTGAGTATTTTTACTGGCATCATGGTAGTCATGCGAAATGGTGAGATGGTTGACTACAGTGGTTCTGCTGCAATATTATGTTTAATGTTAGCCTTGGTAGCGCGACCTCTGAGTCGGTTTTGGAGTCAACCTCTACGTTATCGACGAGCAATAGGAATGGGGGCATTTGTTTTGTCAGTGGCGCATGCAGGAAAAATGTTAGACCACAGTTTAAATTGGAATATGCAGGCAGTATCGTTTATGTTGCCTCTGCATCAGGTAGGAATATGGGCAGGTATTTTTGCTTTGGGGTTAATGTTACCGCTAGCGCTGACGAGTTTTGATGGAGCGGTGAAATATTTAGGTAAATGGTGGCGAAGGTTGCATTTGTTGAGTGTTCCAGCATTTTTGTTATGTGGAGTTCATGTGATGGCGGTGGGTTCCCATTATTTGGGTGCGTTGGAATGGAGTTTCGGAAATCAGTTGCGGGCTATTTTTTTGGGTATGACAATATTAGTTGTTTTGATTATACGTTCACATCAGTTTTGGTCTTTATTTTCTATAGACAAATATTATGTACCACCACTGGAACAAGTTAAAATTCAAAAGCAAGTGCTGGAAGAAGGCAGAAGGCAGAAGGCTTGAGGAAGGCAGAAGGCAGAAGGCAGAAGGCAGAAGGCAGAAGGTATAATTGCATGGGGATAGTTTTCGACGCGCCACTCCGTGTCTACAAACCCCAAACAATTTTAAGTACCCCCATTGATGGTGAGGTATTAAACCCGCCACAGAAAAGATACAGCACTTTGCGACTCTATGAGGTACACCCATCGCGGGCAAGATGCCCGCACTACAATGTTTTCACCATTTACGCTGTACATCATTTGCCCGAAATATGCTGTAATTCTGAGATAATTTGAGAACTTAAAACAAGCTAAATATAGCTGAAAATACTATTTTATAATAAATTTAGGAGAAGGAAAAAAAAATGTTTTTTTTGTTAAAAATTAGTCTGAATGTTTCTTTACTGATATTGATTTCTTATTTTGGTGGAGAAACTACAAAACTTAAGAACGATTTTTCGTCCGAATTATTTTCTAGTAATCAAAAAAAAGATGATTTAGAGCCGATATTTTTATCTACAGACAGTCAAAAAATAAATTACTTTCAGTTTGCTTATGCCAAAAATCAAGATTCTATTTTAGAGTTTCAAAAACTGACCAAAGCAGTTCATTCATTCTTAAAATTTCAAGCTCATAATGTTGAAGTTTCTGAAGATGTGGCTTGTACTTTTCACATTACTCCTAATCATAATCCAAAGGTAGGTAAACTTTCTTTAGCCTGGTTTGCTCTCACTCGCAAGGGTGGAAAAAGTGTTCCTTTTAGTGAATGTGATTGTCAATTAAATGTTTATTCTCAACCTCGTAATGCTGAAAGTAAACCGATAATGAATCCAGAATTAAAAGGTATTGATACTGAAAAATATCAAGAGATACCAGGAGCAGAAATTACTTTTCCCAAAGCTGGTGTTTATGATTTAGAAATTATTGGAAGTGCCAAAGATGGAAAAAGTTTTAAGCCTTTTAAATTTAATTATTCCGTGACTGTTACTGGTGGGTGATATAGCGCTACGCGCAAGTCAGAAGTCAGAAGTCAGAAGTTAGAAATAATATCAAATCCGGTAGCATCGGTGTAATTAGATAGTTAATCTAGGAGTCAGGAGTCAGAACTCAGGAGTCAGGAGAAAAGAGAATTTAGAAAGATTTGCTCTTTAGGTGAAGATGAAAATTTTTTTATACCGAACCCGAGCGGATTTTAGAAAATTTCACCCACAAGGCAATGGAGGAAGTGGCATATTTACTCAATCCAGCACGTTTCTATCAGTTAGATAATATTTTTGTCAAAGCTGCTAGTGAAATGCTAAATTCACTCTTACCCAACTACAATCAAAATCAAAACAAAAAAAATCGGCCTCAACAAACTGTAGTTTATCAAAGATTAAAAGAGTTTCAAAAACATAAACAACAATTGCATAGTCTTTGCTCCGAAATTTATCAAATAGTTGCATTATCAACTGAGAGGGATTTACTGCCAAATACTTTAATATCTGAGGTAGCTAAAGTCTCCGAAAAAATACAATCCCAAAAATTCAGAGTTGCAGTGGTTGGAGAATTTAGTCAAGGTAAATCAACCTTACTAAATGCTTTGTTAGGAGAAGAAATTCAACCAGTCAGAGAAATTCCTTGTAGTAGCACAGTTACAGTTTTAAAATATGGCGAACAAAAGCGGGTCATTTGTCGTTATAAAAATGGTAATGAGATAGAAATTTCTTTAGCAGAATATCTGGAAAAATCTACTATTTCAGAATCAGCAGCTTTAGGAGATATGAGTCAAGAATTAGCACACTCGGAGATAGAATCAATATTTTTTGAACATCCAGATTTAGAGTTATGTAAAAGTGGAGTAGAAATTGTTGATTCTCCTGGTTTAAATGAACATCCAGACCGTAAAATTATTACTCAAAAATTAATCAAAGATACAGATGCTGTGATTTTTGTAACTAATGCTTCTCGTTCATTAACTCCAGGGGAACGAGAGTTACTTCAAAGTTTGAAGTTGCAGTTAAATGGAAATCAAATTAATTTACCTGCAGATAATTTATTTGTGTTGGTGAATTTTCTAGATTTGGTCAGGAGTGAAAAAGATCGTCAGCAAATTAGAAGGAGTTTAGAAAATTTTGTCTTTGGTGAAAAACCGATTATTGCGAGTGAAAGTCGTTTACATTTTATTTCTGCTCAAGCTGCTTTGGATGCAACTTTAGAGGATAAAGAAAATGAATATTTGACATATTTTTATAATTTCACAAAATCCATAGAAAATTTTCTTACTGTTGAGCGAGGTGTTGTGGCAATTCAGCAGTTTGTGACGAAGATTAATAGTTTAATTTCTGAGGCAATAAAAGGATTAGAGCAAGCAGAAAAAGTTTTAGATGGTAAGGTGTATTTGCCGGAAGAGGCAAAACAGAAAATATTGGAAAAAATAGAGGAAGCTAGTGAAGGGGATGTGAAAATTTTATCAACTACTGAAAAACTGAAAGATAAGAGTATTAAAAAAGCTGCTGAAGCATGGGATAAATGGACAGAAGAATTGAGCGATCGCTTATCTGAAAAAATTAATGAATGGGATTCAGAACATTCACCTCTTTGGGATAAGGAAAAAGTTATCAAAGATTATGCTGAAGGATTTACAAATTCTCTTTCTGTAGAATTAGAAAACTGGGGGAATACAGAAGTAAAAAAAATTGTGGTGAATAATTTACAGATTTTAAGTAAAGAAGTTTGCCAAAATTTAGAGGTTGTTAGAATTAATTTACAAGAGGTTGATGAGCAAATAAATTCTAATTTGAATGATCAATTTAATTTGGCAATTGAAAATATTAAAGCAGATGGATTAGATATAAATTCTGTAATTAAGTTAGAAGAGTATGATGATAATGGAGGTGCTTTATGGGAAGGATTACAATTAGGTGGTCTCACGGCAGGTGCATTATTTATGTTTACAGGATTGGGAGTTTTGCCTATTATTATAGCTGGGGGAGCTGTGGCTTTGATTAGCTCATTTTTTGGTATTGGTGGTGATAAGGAAAAGGCAGATATGAAAATTAAACAACAAGTTTATAATCTGGGTTTTCAAAAGTTTCAGGAATCTTCTGAAGAAATACTTGATAAGGTTTGTGACAATATTGCTGAAGTTTTCTATACTCAGTTTAAATCTGTAAGTACGGTAATTGAACAGGCAATCTTGCTTTATGAAAATCTCCTAGAGCAACAAGATAAAGTTCACAAAGAAACTCAGTCACAACTACAAGTTGAAAAAGCATTTATATCCACTAAACAACAGCAACTTAAACAAATACAAAACCGACTTGAAATAATCTTAACTCAAATTATTGAGAGTAAATAATACCATTTTTCCAAAACTTTTCTACATTTTGTTGAGTAGGGGAGTAGGGGAGTGGGGAGTGGGGGAGTAGGGGAGTGGGGGAGTGATGGAGTGGGGGAGAAGCAAACATAAGAATAATTAACATTAACTTCGCTAAAATTAGCGAAAAAGTAATTTTGCTTGTGCTGATTAGTTGACAACTAAAGTATTGCCCAAGTATAGCACTTATGCAGGGGAATTAGCATAAACTACTATTGACTGAAATGAAAAATCCTCATTGAAGAGGGAAGAATGAAGAAGGAAGAGGGAAGAAGGAAGAAGGAAAAAGGAAAAATATTGCCTTGTCTGAGTGTTAAGTTTTCAATCTGTGTTAACCTTTCCTTCGACTACTATAATTCAGTATATTTCAGAGGAATAAAATCAAATGAGTCGCAAGAAACCTTTTTCTCCAGAAGAGTTTAAACTGTTATATTCTCAAGTTCCTAGATTAGTTGTAGAAGTAGTTGTAAAAACTGATTTAGGTGTGGCATTAACTCTTAGAAAAGATGCTGCCTGGAATAATATGTGGCATATTCCTGGAGGTACTGTTTTTTATCAAGAATATATTGAAGATGCTGTTCAAAGAATTGCCGTAGAAGAGTTGAGTATTACAGTTACAAAACAACAGTTTTTAGGATATTTAGAATATCCGAGTGAAGAAAAACAACGTGGTTTTGGTTGGTCTGTAGGATTAGTATTTTTATGTACTCCTAATTCTCCGCTCCCTACCGAAAATCAAGAAGGAGAAAAAATTAAAATATTCGATTATCTTCCCAATAATATAGTTGAAGAACACAAGAAAATTTTGACTCAAGTTTTATCGACTTAAGAGGAAATAGAAAACCAGAAATTTATATTATTAAAAATTAGGAATTCATTACAATAGATAATTAACAATTGATAATTAATCCATTGGGTTTAAAGCCTCTCCTTTTAAGGATAAAAGAAGAAATCAGATTTCCTTATATTCAATCCTCTCGGTTTTAACCAGAGGTAATTATCTCTCCTTGAAAAGAAGAGGATTGACTAATAATGAAAATTTTCTTTATTATCCCCTTAAAAGGGGAGGCTTTAAACCATAATTTTTCGGTAAGAGGGAAAATTTACAACTACGTCATTGGAACTGAAACAGAGTGGAAGGAATCAATCTCAAGGGTTTCGACTATATCAACACTTCGTTATATAATTAGGGCTTGCTGATTAAATCTAAAAGTCTTTATAGATAAAGATTTTGTAAGCATTCAGGGATCAGCTTTCAGCTATCAGCTTTATAGAATTAAAAGTATGAGTAATAGAATTGCCTATTACTTAACCCTAGCAATAAGTGCAAGCCACATCTACATTTCCCTCCATAGAGTTGAAAATGTAGTAAAAGTTAAACGAGTACTTGCTTCATTCATTAAAAAGCTGAGAGCTGACTGCTAATAGCTGGATGCTTACAAGATTTTAGCATTTTTAAGTATCAAAAAGCTCGATGTTTTAAGTGGTAATAGTTCAATTAGAAGCGGATTTTAGTCAAGATTTGGGCAGAAAAATTAAGGGACAAAACTTAGCTCCTACCTCCTCGCTCCCAAGCCATTTCTCCTGTCTCCTGACTCCTGACTCCTCCCCTTAGCACTCATACTTTTTCAGCAAACCCTAATTAAGCTTTATTTCTTAATAAATTTGACTGATTAACTTTCAAATTAAATAGTAAACAACCTGTAACAAGGTAAAGCATTACTCCATTAAATATATGCCACAAAAAATGAGTTCCTATTGGAAAGACTGGACAAATTGCTTGGTCAAGTGTACGAAAAAATAAAGCTATTAAAAATGTAACTACTCCTGCTAAAAACATAAACTTCTTCTGTTTTTTTGTTTGAAAATTATAAATTCCCAATCCTAATAAATATACCAAAGCTGGTACATAACTGAGAGAACCATTAAATACCTTGAGTGGCAGAGTTAGCAAACTAGAAATCAGCAAAACCAACATTAAAATTACAGGTATTATAGGCTTTAATTTCATCACTCTACGGATATAAATCCACAAATAAAATAATTGAAACATCATTATCGGTATGACATCCATTAATAATGCCCAACCTGTAGCATAAGTATGAAATAAACTACTGCCAATACCAATACCTATCATTAAATAAATTAACAGTTTTACACTATAAAATTGCACATTTAAATTGTCTGCTAAACGCCAAGTTACCCATGCTGCAATAAAAAACGCTATGTTACTAATGGCATTTATTGGCTCATCCCATAAACTAGGTTGGAGGCGTTCACAATAAAGATCGATCATAATTCTTTCAACAGTTTTACTCCTGATTTAGATTGAGATAACAACTAAATTCAAGAATTTAGAATTAAGAATTTAGAATTTAGAATTATCTCTCCTTGAAAAGAAGAGGATTGACAAACAGGAAAATTTCTATTTATTATCCCCTTAAAAGGCGAGGCTTTAAACCACAATATTTCGGTAAAGATACTAAAAATTAAACAAGTTTAAACTTAGATAATTAACCTTTTCTTTCCTATAGCAATTCCCATACTTGTCAGGTACAAAATTCCTTGGTTTTAGGGAGTAGGGAGTAGGGAGTAGGGAGCAGTAATTCTGGTTCCGTAGAATTGATAAAGAAGAAAAACAACTGTACCTCATTAGCTTGGGAAACGCTATATTTTCTACTATAAACTTACTGTCGCGATCGCAACTGCTTTACTATTACGAGCCACTTTTATTATCCAAAATCTAAAAATAGTAAATTCTCAATTTTTTATATTACACATAGTAGCATAATTGTAATATAATTAATATAGCACTACGCAAATAGGTTAGGACATTTATAAATGCTCAAAGTTAGTCAGGGATAACTTTTGAATTCTAACTTCTAACTTCTAACTTCTAACTTTTGACTTTTGACTTTTGAATTCTAACTTGCGTAGCGCCATAGCTGTGCCTCTAAAAATATTTGACAGTAGAATTATGGCAACTTTTCGGGACATCATTAAATACTACCAGGCATACCTACCACTTTCCATCTTAGGGATCGGAGCATCTAGCGCCATCGAACTAATTGATTTAATAGTTCCTTATGCCATAGGCCAGACTTTGAATATACTTTCAGACCGCTCTACAGACTGGCCAATGGAAAACTTGATTGGAGCAGTCTCCAATCTAACTGGACTACCAACTAATCAACTATTATCCCTATCAGTAACATTAGGACTAATATTTTTAGTCAGCATCACCAAAGGTCCAACTATGGCTTGGTTAGGACACTGGTATCACTGGGTAGTTCCTCTCAAAGCACGTCGAGACCATTTCCAAAACGCCGTCAAAAAAATCCTCACCCTACCTATAGAATTTTATGATGAAAATAACCCAGGACGAATAGCTAACCGTATTTCTAAAGGAGTCTTAAACCACACTTGGACTTATCCTGAAATTGCTGGAATATTAATACCCAAATTAGTGCGTGTAGTTGGAATTTTTATCATCATCTGTTTAATAGAATGGGAGATTGCTATTCTATTCTTAATTTCTTTTATCTTTATCCTCAGCTTTACTATCAAAACTCTTCAACATCTTGCCAAAATAGAAGTAACTTTCGATAAGTATGAAGAAAACACAGAAAGTCGCAACTCAGAAATTATTACCAATATTAAAACAGTCAAAGCATTTGCCACAGAAACTCAAGAACTGCGCAAACAAACTACCCGAATTAACCGCGCTCTCAAAGTTATTATTTATCGAATTCATCGAGGCTATGTCTGGCTATCTATGTATATGACAACAGTTGTTCAATTTTGCCTTTTCTTCATTCTAGGTTTAACATTATCAGCAACATTGTCTGGCGAAATTTCTCTAGGATATTTCGTGACTATATATACCCTAGCAAGTATGGCTTATGCAGAAATAACTCCCATCAGTCAGCTAACTGAAGAATTTGTCCGTCGCTATGCTTCAATGATTCGTTTCCATGAATTTATGCAGTTACCTATAGGTTCTGATGCTGCTAATTTATCAGGAGAAATTGCTAGTTCGTCACAGATTAATGCCTATAAATTCACAGGAAAAGTTGAGTTATCTAATTTAAGCTTTGGTTACAATCCAAACCAACCTGTTTTAGAATATATAAATCTCTTAATAACACCTTGTCAAACAGTCGCTTTAGTTGGAAAATCTGGTTCAGGAAAATCTACTTTAGTCAAATTAATATTCAGATATTTTCAACCAAATCAAGGCAAAATTTTAATTGATGGAGAAGATATTAATACTCTAGATATTACAGGTTATCGACGTAGATTAGCAATTGTTCATCAAGAAGTAGATATATTCAATGGCACTCTATTAAGTAACTTGACTTACGGTAATTCTCAAGCAACTTTTGCCCAAGTTAAAGATGCTTGTAAAATTGCTAAAGTTGATGAATTTATTGAACAAATGCCTCAAGGTTATTATACAGTTGTTGGTGAAAGAGGAATGCGATTATCCGGTGGTCAACGACAACGTTTAGGAATTGCTAGGGCATTATTAGTAGACCCAGATGTACTAATTTTTGATGAGGCAACTTCCAGTTTGGACTATGAAAGTGAGCGATCGATTCAGTTAGCAATGCGTAATATTTTTGGTACTCGTACTACGATTATTATTGCCCACAGATTAAGTACAGTTAGGGAGGCGGATAAAATCGTAGTTCTTGACCAAGGTAAGATTGTCGAAGTTGGTAGTCACGAGGAATTATTAGCTCAAAAAGGTATTTATCGCCGACTACATTCATTACAAGAGACTGGAGAATTAATAGCTTAAGTTGGGCAGGAGGAAACAAGAAAAGAGAAAAAAATAACTCATGCTAAATAGTATAAATAATGTTAGATGTATAGTAAGTATTTCCTCCGGAATGCTGCGCAAACAGCCGTCAGCTATTAGCTATCAGCTATTAATTTTAGGGAAGGTAAAAGCAACCTTTGAAATTGAGTTTGAATAAAAATTTACCGAAAATTTTTGGGTATGCGCCTCCCCTTTTAAGGGGATAAAAAAAAGAGCATATTCCTTATTTCAAGCCTCTTGCTTTCCTGCGGAATGCTGCGCAAACAGCTAGAGGTACTGATAACTGATAACTGATAACTGATAACTGAAATGACTGCCATGCCTCCCCTGACTAAACCCTAGAAATAATTATTCATTACTAATTGCTGATAGCTGAATGCTTACGATATATAACATTTTTGCTTTGTTTGACAAACAATCTTTCCATCCTTCACACCCCTACTAATAGACATCTCCAATAATCAAAAATAAAGTCAATTATCGTACATAAATCATCAATTATTTTGTAAGCATTCAGCCGTCAGCTAGCCTCCTATCGGAGGAACTACGTTATCAGCCATCAGCTATTGCTTTTAGTTTACGATAAAACCCACATTCCGCACGTCAAAATGTATCATTAAAAGTAGCATAAAAATCTGTAGCTTGGTAGGTATTTATCATAAGCAAATCATCTCAATACTTTTTTCGTTCATCAAATTCCGAGTAAAAAATTTACGCATAAATACTTGCTAGATATGATTACTCAATCACAGCAGCTATGATTTTCTTCTAAAGTTCTGTCTCCTGTCTCCTGTCTCGTGACTCCTTCTTTAGTCCCACTAATATCAATTTGATAAATATTTGCTACAAATGACTGAGCTTTTTGCTCGGAGTTAGGACTCAGAATCGGGAGTCAGAATAAATGGCTTCGATAGCAGTTTTTAAGTTGTAAATTCTCTTTTTTATCAAAGGCACATCTCCTGAAAGTATGCACTCTCACACCTATTATTTGTAACATTATTTTTTTGAATTGGTACAACTACTATTTTTCCCTGTTGCCTGTTGCCTGTTGCCTGTTCCCTGTCCCCTCTTTTCTAGAGATGTCTAATAAATTTTTTCTCAAAAACTATTGCAATTAATTTTTTTTGTGTTAGTATATATAAATGTGAGTAGCAAGGGTCGATGCCCGAGTGGTTAATGGGGGCGGACTGTAAATCCGCTGGCTACGCCTACGCTGGTTCAAATCCAGCTCGGCCCACTCACAAATAAAAAGGATTGAAAGAAAAACGCCCGTGTGGCTCAGTGGTAGAGCACACCCTTGGTAAGGGTGAGGTCACGAGTTCAATCCTCGTCACGGGCTTTTAAAATAATTAATAGTATTCCTAAACGTATAATATAATATCATAATAAATAAATAAGTTTTGCTTTTTTCAATAATATATAGTCATGGTTAGAACCATATGAAAAAAGCCTAAAGCATCAAATGATAATGTAATTAAAGCTTTAGTATTTTAAGTAGAGTTATACATATTTAGCTATTTTTCTCAAATAGCTTCAATGGTATGGCAAAATCAATAAGCTAAGTATTTTTTGGGGTAAGGTGGTATGACACCTACAAAACTGTCAGATTCAGAAAAATTAGAAATTGTTGAGCTGTATCAAACTACAGAAGATAATACTATTACTCTAGCAGACCGCTATGGAGTAAGTAGTTCTACAATTAGACGTATACTGCAAAGTAACATACCAGAAGATGAATATAAAGAGCTAGTTCACCAGAAGCAAAAACGTCCATCTCGTTCCCAAAAAAATAATATTGACCAGGATACAGCAGATGATTTCGATGAGTTAAAAGTCAAGGAAGACTTAGATGGAGAAGTATTAGATGATGGGGAAGATGAATTAGGTGAAGTAGTCAAAAAAAGACGACGACGGTCTTCTTCATCTAATAATCCTGAAATTAATCAGCAAACAGAAGCTCCTAAATTATCCTTAACTTCTCAAGAAAAGCCAAAATCAAGCGATCGCTTTGAGAATAATTACGATCTGCCAAAAGAAGAAATAGAAGAGATTTTAGCAGCAGACTTACTAGAGCAAACCCAAAACTTAGATGATTTTGAGGATGATGATTTAGAAGATTTTTCTCAAGAATTTGACGATGAAGATAAGCTCGACGAAGAAGAGGATGTAGAAACACCCTATAACCTATCTATTCAGAATTCTAGTTATTCTGAAATTAGAGTCTATCCTCTTACAGAATCTGTTCTGCCAAAAATTTGCTACTTAGTAGTAGATAAATTTACAGAGTTAGTGACTAGACCGTTGATGGCCTTTGGGGAGCTAGGACAAATACCTATAGAAGATTCTCAAGAGAGAACTTTACCAGTTTTTGACAATCACAGAGTAGCTCATAGATTTTCTACCCGTAACCAAAGGGTGCTGAAAGTGCCTGATGGTAGAATGTTGCAAAAAACTTCAGTATATTTACAAGCTAAGGGTATTACTCGACTACTGATAGATGGTCAAATATACAAGTTATAGTAACTACTAGAATCTCCAGAAAAGAGGGAGTAGGGAGTAGGGAGTAGGGAAAAAAATTGATAATTTCTGTGGGATATAGTCACAAGTTATTTTCGATTATGGAAAATAAAATCAAAAATCTTCTTGATGCTCTTTGGTATTTCCAATAACAAATAGAGGTGGTAGGAGAATGGAACTAATAATAACTCCTACACTCACACTAAAAGCCAAAATTACTCCGATAGGCATCTGGATGGACTGGAAAGCAAGAAATTTCAAAGATATTGAGGCAGAATTCTGGACTGAGAAGATTGCAATACCACTCACCCACAATGCCAGAATTATACTACTGAGAATTGGCGAAATGAATTTTTGCATTAAATCGGCTTAGGACACAAAATAACTAATTATCACCTTACCATAAATTACCAAAAAAATGCGGGACGTTGAAAGCCCCTACTCTTTAGAGAGGGGATGAAAACGGACACGGCAGGTTTTAACCTGCTGTCCAGTCTTTAATCAATTCTGGCAATACTTGCCTGAGTTTTTCTTGCCAACTTGGAACCGATTTTAATTTTTGGGCTAACTCTTCATCGGTTTTAAAGCAAACAGTAGTGGTTAAAGATAATTCTCTGTCTGTGCATAAGCGGGACAATTTTAATAGTTTTGTGGAATGGGCATCTTGCCCGTTCCTGACCCGTTCCTGACCACACTTATATTCATCTCAGAGAAAAGATCAAGGAAACTAATGGCAACTAAATAGTTTGACATCCTCCCGACGTTGCGCATGGCGCGACAACGCGGGATTCCTAAACCTCGCGGCTCAGGACTTTCTGCTTCGTAGCACCTGCCTCCAAGGCCAAACCTCTTTCTGGTCTAAAGGCGCGCTCCACAGACTGACACTGCTAGCCCAGCAGCCTAATTCTGTTTAGTGTAGCATACTATGTGTAAAAACCGCTCTTATTGATTGGTTTTCCCATCCCTCCGCTCCCCTTCGGGATAGCGCGGGTCTTCAACCAACGTTGAGATAAAAAATTTGCCAGATAATTAGTGTAATAATATTACTAACAAACTTTAAAATTGATAAATGCTAGTTCCTCTAACTCGTAAAACATTTGAACAACTAATTCCAACTGTAGCTACGAGCGACCAATATAGATATTATTGGGGAAAATTCTCTGATGTTTTGAAACGAGCTTTAATTTCTGCTGTTGCAGTTTTGACCATTGTTTTAATTAACGTATTTGCTCACAACGATGGAGACCCTTTATTTTTACTAATAGGTATTACAGCAGGTCTTTATTGGTTTTGGGGACCTGTTTTATTAGCTAGTCTTCGCAATATGGAATGTAGGCGATATCCATATAGTGGTTTATGGCAAGGACGAGTTTTAGATGTATATATTACAGAAGAAGTTGTTGGTGAAGAAGAAACGGTTAATAAGAAAGGGGAACTAATGATCGTAGAAAATTTAGAGCAACGAATTAATTTAGAAGTAGGCGATAAAACAGGATTTGTAACTGAAATTCAGGCTCCACTGCGTCGTCATCATCAAGGGGTTTCTAGAGGTCAGGTAGCTGTAATGTTAGTAATGTCTTATCAAGAAGATTTAGGAAAAATTGTCAAAAGTTCAGATATTTATCTTCCTACTGTAAATCTCTGGGTTAGTGATTATCCATATCTCAGAAGAGATGCTTTTATTGAAGCAATTAATCAGGTACGTTCATCTCGTAAAAAAAGTAAGCAAGGTCAATCAAGTGATATGAGGTTTAGTTAAAATTCTACAAGTTAGACTATCAACATATTTAACTTGATATTCTTATAGCTGATTAAAATTAGGTTATTTTCCTAACAAAACTTCGACCTGGCTTATTTCTAAATAGTGCAATTTCACGAAATATTCAATAAATAAATATTACTTAACTTATACACTCAAAATTTAGACGTCGGTCTTAATGCTTTTATCGATGCATATTTCTATAATCATAAAATTTATCTGAAGTCGGTATGATCAAGATTAGTAATTTATTATCTATATTTTTAATAGGTTCGTAATTGACCTCCACTATTTCAAGATTATTTATTTGAACAGGAATAATACCAATTCCCAAAAATAACATGGAACTTCAGTTATTAAGTAATAATAATGGTTGAATCATGTTTGTAACGATTATCGGCGTTAAACCAAGATATATTATCTCTTTTCACTCTACTCCCTAATCCCTACTCCCTACTTTCAAGGTGATGTAGCAAGACTTTTGAGATTTGGTATAAGAGAGCGTTCATTAATTGATAATTGATAATTACCTCTGGTTAAAAACGAGAGGATTGAATATAAGGAAATATTATTTCTTTTTTCCTCTTAAAAGGGGAAGCTTTAAACCTGAATTATTTAATTATTAATTATTAATTATTAATTATTCGGTAAGCTTATGATAATTTATAATCAAATTCAGTAGTTCACTTACCTTGACCTTGTTGACCATAAGCTTGCCAAGCTAAGTCCACTAAACCATTAATAACAGCTACTGCTACCACAGCACTACCCTTACGGCCATCTATTCTAATATGAGGAATCATCGAATCGTATAAACGTGACTTAGCTACATCCACCCCCACAAAACCAGAAGGAGTACCAATAACCAAAGCAGGTCTAATTTCTTCAGCTTCAATTAAGTCAACAATTGCACAGAGGGCAGTTTGAGCTTCACCTATAACAAAAATTCCCTCTGGATAACGTCTAGCTAAAGTTTCAATTCCCCAAGCTGCCGTAGTTTTTTCCTTCTGGGGTCTAGTTATAGCATCCATTGAACAATAAACAGGATTAACAAAGGTACTTTGAATTACTGGTGTAATACCTACCTGCACCATTGGCACATCTACGACAATAGTTGTACGAGCGGCTAAAGCAGCAGCTCCAGATTGTAAAGCATGGTCAGAGAAACTAATTAGAGACTTATATTCAAAGTCTGCCGTAGCATATATTACCCGCCTCACAATTTCGTACTCTGCAGGAGAGAAGGCGTGAGGGCCAATTTCTCGGTCAATAATTCCTAAGCTTTGGGCATCTGTGATGTGCCATTCCATATTAAATTATTCCCCTGCCTGCAATAGTTAATTAAAATAAAGATTCAAATAAATGAAAATATTAGCATCTAATAATACCCTGGAAGGGCAAAATTTTAAAGAAATTTCCACGGAAGTAAATCTATAGTTCATAAAAATATAGTCAAATATGACATATCCTTATTTTGCAGGTGTTAGTATCTATAACGTTATAGTTTTTCAACGCTATATATTATATTCAGGAGTTAGGCATTTTTGGGTCTCAAACACTATGTATCTATAACGTTATAGTTTTTCAACGCTATATATTATATTCAGGAGTTAGGCATTTTTGGGTCT
>NZ_JAAHHG010000023.1:65822-86814 GCF_010692555.1 Okeania sp. SIO3B5
AAACACTATGTATCTATAACGTTATAGTTTTTCAACGCTATATATTATATTCAGGAGTTAGGCATTTTTGGGTCTTAAACACTATGTATCTATAACGTTATAGTTTTTCAACGCTATATATTATATTCAGGAGTTAGGCATTTTTGGGTCTCAAACACTATGTATCTATAACGTTATAGTTTTTCAACGCTATATATTATATTCAGGAGTTAGGCATTTTTGGGTCTTAAACACTATGTATCTATAACGTTATAGTTTTTCAACGCTATATATTATATTCAGGACTTATATATTCAGGAATTAGGCATTTTTGGGTCTCAAACACTATGTATCTATAACGTTATAGTTTTTCAACGCTATATATTATATTCAGGACTTAGGCATTTTTGAGTCTTAAACGCTATGTATCTATAACGTTATAGTTTTGGAACGCTATATATAGTGTATCTGCGTAAATCCTGATTCTGTTTCTCCCATTTTTTAACAAGTTGAGGGATACTCGACACAGCATTAATAAGCAATATTATTTCCTACTCCGCATTATTCCAGCCATCAATTGTAGCAATTAAAATATTAACTGCTGGATGGTTTATCAATTCCTTAAAAGCTTCCTTTCCTCCCTGTTTTAACCCTTCAATTATTCGAGACTTCAAAGACGGATTTTTCTCAATTTCTTGCATTACTTCACCTACAATTATTGCATTTTCCGTAGGAGTTGCAGAATAGTTAGGTTTAGACAATTGTTGTAATAATTGTTGAATTTCTTTTGCTGCCTCTGCTAAATTTTGCTTTTGTTCTGGGGGGTAATTATATTGATTTTGAGTTGCTGTGTTTATGTTTCCTTGACCAGTGATGCCGACAATATTAGCACTATCACCAATCCGAATGCTAGGGTTATTTTCCTCAGTCATTTTTAATCTCCTTATTTCACTATTTACAAAAATATTAGTACCATTAATTTGATATTCAGTAGTTGTCTGTTGAAAAACCTTTTCTGAATTTTTCTCCAGGTATTGGATAATGTCGTCAAATTTGACTTTTATTGCTTCATATCTATTTTGCACCTTAGCTTGATTAACTATACCTTCCAGAGTTGAAAAGACTTTCCTGAAATATTTTGTAGATGCTTCTTTAACAGGAATTACAAGTTTTTCTTGACCGGATATTTCAGTTAAAGGCGGTAAGAATACTATGCAAGGAAGTTGTTCAATAGGGATACCTAAATCTCGTGCTATTTTGTAAGATTCTTTTCTGTTAAATGGCTTTTTAGTAAACAGTCTTATTGGTTTAAATATTTCATGTAGTTTTGATAAAAGTAGATACTTCCAATACTTGATCAACAACTTCCAGTTAATTCCCTTTTTTTCTAACACATATATATAGCACCATTCACCAGTTAGCTCGTCAAAATCTTCAAAGTTATTCATCATGTAGTCTACTATTTCCGAATCTCCATCTGTATAGAGGAAAATTCCTTTAACTATGCTATGTGAGTCATTCTTGATATTTTTGTCAGTAATTATGGTGTCTCCATATAGAGTTTTGCTTGTAGGGATGAGACCGGATTGACCTTTCCATATTTCTCTGTATAAGAGTTTTATTGTAGGGGTAGAACCCGCAATCGTTATTGGTGGAGAGTTTTCATCTAAAACCTGGTAATACTTTTCCTTAATTATAGAGACAAAAACTTTACTATTCTTTTCAATTAAATTTAACTCCATTAACTCAATTAAGCTTTGATATTGAGTCTCAATTGTGGCAGCAAAATTAGACTTACTATTACCTTGTAGAGGGTAGTAAATATCTTCAATTATTGTTCCATACGTTACCTTAATTACAAAGATAACACTTATCTTATTACTCTCAGCTAAATTTGATTTTACTAACTCCACTAACTGTAGGTACTGTTCCTCAATTTTCAGGACAATATTTACCTCATTCTGTGCATCTATATCTCGCTTAATTAACAATTTAGCTAATTCAATTAACTTTTTATGTACCAGCTCAACTTTGGATACAATAGATGTATTCTCTTCAGTTGAATTTAACTTAATTAACTCAATTACTTTTTGATTGGCTGCCTCAAGTATAGAAACAATGCTAGTTATTTTTTTATTGATTAAATTTGACTCTATTAAACTAATCAGCCATTGATATTCTCTCTTAATTCTAAAAGCAAGGTACAAATACAACCTTTCAAGAAAATCATCATTTTTAAGTAATTCAACAAAAGCTGTATCTTGCTCATAATTTGATGTACTTAATTGTCTAAGCTCTCTCAACTCTCCTAATTGTTCTAATACTTCATCCCGACTCTCATTACTCACAATAATTACCCCCAATTAATCCAACTTCTTAACAACCAACAACTCATTCCCTTGATCGTCGCGCCTTAACTGCTATCTCCCGATATTCCCCTGGTTCAAACGGTGCGTTGGTAGTACCTGCCAAATGTTCTTACACAGAATCTTCATAACTACCTTTCAATTCTTTCTTGATACTATCCCAAACATTTATCCGTTGACTTCTGACTTCTGATTTCCGACTTATGATTTCAAATGAGCGATCGCCTCCTTCTCACTTTTATCTAAATTTCAGGAGACATCTATATAATAAAAAACCAACTCAATTAACTTATAAATTCTAAATTCTGAATTCTAAATTCTACATTCCAAGTTTCCTTTATTTAAAGTCCAACATTTATCAGCTATTGGTAAAAGGTCACTAGAATCATGGGTGACAACCAATAAACTCCAATGATTTTTCAATTTAGCTAATAAGTTGACCAGTTGTTTTCGCATTGACCAATCTAATCCTGCCGTTGGTTCGTCTAACATTAATAGATGAGGTTGCCTAATTAGTTGTACTGCTAAAGCGAGGCGACGTTGCTGACCTCCACTTAAAGCATGAGGTGATGTACTTAATAATAGGTCTTGAAGTCCTACTTCTTCTAGAGCAGAAGATATTTGTTCTGGCCGTATCTCTGGATGGCCTAATCGTAATTCTTCGAGAATAGTAGCACCGCAAAAATGTCTCTCTGGGAATTGAAATACTAAACCACCTAATTGTTGTAGATGTTCAGAGGTTAATTTTTGGTCTCGCCAGCAAATTTCTCCTTTGGAACATTCAGCTAAACCAGCTAATATTTCTAATAATGTAGTTTTGCCGGAACCGCTACGACCGATAATTAGTCCCATTTGTTGAGGTGCTAGTTCCAGATTTATATTTTTGAGAATAGGGGTGGTACTAGCTGCTGGATGATAGTGTAGGTTTTTGAGATATAGCATTAATATATTCTAGTAGATATGACTTACTACTTGCGAGAACTTACAGAGAAACGCTAAGTATAATAGTTTAAAATTATATGGTGCAATTTATGTAGTATTTGCCGTTGAAAAATTCCTAATTACTGTTGATTAAGAACTAAATTCATCTATCAATTTTTCTATAGCTGAGTTTCTTTTATTTTCTGGTATTTTGTACATTATCTTAATCAAAAGGTCAGGAGACGCACTTTTAGTAAACCAATCATCTTGTTCTAAATCAAAAAGGTTTTTTAAACGTTCTCCTATTGCTTCTCTATCTGGTTTATCTAGTTGTCCAATTCGCTTTTTCCATTTTCCTTCTGGATTATTAAAGTAATTGGCATCAATAGTACATATCTGATTAACAAGAGCAAAATATTTTTTATGTAAACAATTTTTAGCTGTTCAGTTAATTGGATAAGTTGTTGGTAGACCTTTATATGTCTCTTTAGAAGTTAAAGGAATAGCATTAAAAGTTTCTATATACCCAGACTCATCTGAAAATTTTTTACTTGTCAAAACAATATAGGAATGTTCACCTCTTAAAACTATGCTAGGATTAACTTTCTGTTTGCAAGATGAGTCCTGGCATTCAACATAATCTAGAGGTTCTATATTATATAAATAAGTATGATTTAATTTGCAAGTCAAATAAACTTTTTGGGGATTAATAAAATAAATCCAACCTTTTCTAGGTTTTTGGTTTTTTTGTTTAACCACTTTAAACCCCTAACTCCTCATTTAGCTTTTCTCTTTCTTTTTGCAAGTTAAGCTTAACTTTTTCTTCTGGTTTATGAGTATCTATCACAGCTAGCATTGGAGCAGTTTCATAAACATATTCTAGTAATTGATTAAGTTTATCTGAACCAGCCCATTCTCTCCTAATATTATCTAACATTAACATTAGACTTTTAGGTAACTTTAAATCCTCTGTTTTTTCTGCTTCAGCACCAGGTTTAATAAATTTTGCCTGTCCTTCTAATTCTTGACAAATCTCTTTACCATTCATGCGCTCTAGAGCCATATCTATATCTTCGTGCCACGGGCCGTGGTTATAAAAATACCAATCTAATTCAGTTAGTTGTTTTCCTGTCCACTTTACGGAGTAAAGATCCGCAAGATATAAGAACTTAACTAGCTGTGTTTTTGTAATATGTCCTTTTGTCTCATAAACAAAATACTTGATGAGTTGTTCTAGCATTGTTTTTATCTATCTTATCTATAAGATTTTAAGTTTGAAAAAGTTTCAGATGATTATCTTTAATCTATTTATTATCCTTTTTTTTGCTGAAAAAGTCTACATGAAATCTATATCATCATTAAAAGGTTAAAATCTAACCAAACATTTTAATTTAACTTCTACTTCCTTATAATATAAGTTAAGGTCTGACACAAAAAATTACAAAGTCTACAAAAAAATTTTAGTCTCAAAATAACTTATGCTAAAAACTTCATTGATTTGGTGTAAATACATTCCATTTTTGAAACAAATATCAGTTATTTCTAGTGCTACTTTAATCAGTTTGAATCTATTAGTAAATCCAGCAATAGGAGACCCATTTCGCAAACAAAATCCTATTGAAATAGGAGAAAAAACTGAAGCAGCTTTTAAAGCAATGTTTGAGGAAGGAGATTATAAACAAGCAAAAGATTATCTTAAAATAGCTGAATCTGAAGAGATAAGTGAACCACTTGTTTATGCAATGATAGCTTCCTTACATTACTTAGATGAAAATTGGGAATCGTTAAAATTGTATGCCGAGAAAACTACTGAAGTAGCAGAAAATTTAATTACAATTAATCCAGTTCGCGGTAATATTTATGCTGCAACTGGTCGATTTCTAGAAGGTGCTTATATTATATCTACTGAAGGTACATTAAAAGGTGCTCCAAAAGCTCTGGAGAAACTTCGGAAAGCTTTGAGTCATTTTGAAACAGCAGAGAGAATAAATTCATCAGATCCAGAGTTAAATTTGCTCAAAGGATATATGGATTTAATGTTGGCTGTTAATTTACCATTTTCTGACCCGGAAAAGGCAATAAAAACATTGCAAGATAAAGCTTATCCTCATCATTTAGCTTATCGAGGAGTGGCAGTAGCTTATCGAGATTTAGACAAACTTGAAAAAGCTTTAGAATATGTGGATAAAGTTTTGTTAGAAGTTCCAGATAATCCTGAAGTACATTACCTAAAAGCACAAATTCTAGTTGCTCAAGCTCGAGATAAAGATAATGATTTATCAATGAGAAAAAAAGCTAGGGAAAACTTTGATATGGCTTTGGAAAAGTCAGATAAAATGCCAAGACGTTTGGTCGCACAAGTATTTTTTGAACAGTGTAAAAATATTAATAATATAGATGATGGTAAACGACCTTGTGACCCAATGCGAGATGCTATTAGGGATGGTTCGGGTACATGGGGACCAACAGAATTACCACCGCTTTAAAGTAGCGGTTAGTAATCAGCAATCAGCACTCAGCAGTAAATGTTTAGAAGGGGATTTAAACCCCAAGTAGGAGCGAATGGCCATTTGCTCCTACAAGCTTATAGTTGTTTGCGGAGCATACCGGTATGGAAACGCTAATAGCTAATAGCTAATAGCTAGTTAAATTGCTAATTCAAAAGTATAAATTTTTAACTAAAGTTAATTTTTTTCTATAACAACTCTTGAGGTGTCTATAGAGAAAATATCTGGGAATTAAGATAAAAAATATCAGGATTAATAGTTTTTTATACTGGGATTTTTTGATAATTTATACTCAGATTGTTATCTTGATAAATCAGTCGAATTAATCTAAACAAAATCAGGAATGGCAAATATTTATGGAAATACAATTTCGCGAATTTAATCCTTTTGATGTGTGGATTTGGTTAGAGTTTAGTACTGTTCCTTCAACGGCAGAAAAGCATTATATAGAGGAATTATTTGATTCCTGGTTTTTATTAGGAAAACTGGGTGGCTTTAATGCAGAAAATCTACAAGTTCAAGATGCAGGAATAGAAGTTAGTTATATGGAATATAGTCAGGAAGTTGCAGGTCAAAGTATGATGGCTGTTATGCACAATATGGGAGAAGTAGAATATCAAGGATTTTGGGGTCGTTGTTGGTTTGATTTGGGAACTAGCGATGCTTTAGCAATTGATATTTTGACTAATAGTTTTCAACGATTAAGTGAGGAGTTTGTCAAAATAGAAAAACTTATTATTGGGGGGCAAAATGAGGATTGGCCTGTGCAAGAAAATCATGATGAAATGGGTTTTTATGATAATAATTGATGTTCAATAATTTAGAATTTAGAATTTAGAATTTAGAATTACCTCTTCTTATAAATTAAGAGGAATTTTCATTAATTGATAATGGATAATTGATAATTGATAATTGATAATTACCTCTGGTTAAAACTGAGAGGATTGAATATCAGGAGATATTATTTCTTTTCTCTTAGTCGATTGGATATGGGGAGGAGGCCCGCTCTTATCAGAGCCGTTCCGCTTTATATGTTGCGGAGCAAAACGCCATCCCACCCTACGGGAAGCTCCGCTTTTCATGTCGGCGACAGCCGAAACGACCGCTTTTTCCCCTTAAAAGGGGAGGCTTTAAACCAGAATTATTTAATTATTAATTATTAATAATTCGGTAAAAATTAAACCCGATCAAGCTTTTTACTGACCAGAAAATTAGGTTTCAAGCTTCCCGTTTTCAGGGGATAAAAAGCGGTCTGTTATATCCAATCAACTAAGAGAAAGAAAATTCAGTATTTTAAGCTTACTACAGAAATAGGAGGTACTGATAACTGTTAACGCAGTTCCTCCGACAGGAGGCTAACTGATGACTGATAACTGAAGTTACCCTTGATATTTATCTGAGAAAATTATGAGTAAGAAGAATAAAATTAGGGTCTTAGCTTTGGGTTTAATTAGAGATGGCGATCGCTTGTTTATTTCTCAAGGTTATGACTCTGTAAAAAAAGAATTTTTCTATCGGGTTATGGGTGGGGGTGTTGATTTTGGAGAGTATAGTCGTGATGCTTTACAAAGAGAATTTCAAGAAGAGATTCAAGCTGAGTTGACTAATATTAAATATCTGGGTTGTATGGAAAACATTTTTATATTTAATGGGGAGGAAAGACATGAGTTAATTCAATTATATAAATGTGATTTTGCAGATCGAAAGTTTTATCAAAGAAAAGAATTAACTTTTTGGGAGAAGGAACGAAAAAAAACGGCACTTTGGATTTCGATAGATAGATTTAAGTCTGGAGAATTGAAAATAGTTCCAGAAAATTTTTTAGAGTATTTTTCATTAATGGATAATGGATAATTGATAATTACCTCTGGTTAAAACTGTTACGGAATTGAATATCAGGAGATATTATTTCTTTTTTTTTCCCTTAAAAGAGTAGGCTTTAAACCAGAATTCTTTAATTATTAATTATTCGGTAAGCATTCAGCCGTCAGCTATCAGCTATCCGCTTTTAAAGGAGAAAAAAGCAATATTTATCAAAGCTTCAGAGTACGAATCTCTGGTTGAGAATTTAGTAGAAGTTAAACGAATACTTGCTTCATTAATTAGAAAGCTGAATGCGAGCTTTAGAGTATTGTGATTAGGAGAGTCATTAAAATGGAGATTAATATTCCTGATGTAACGGAAGGAAGAGGGAAGAAGGAAGAAGGAAGAAGGAAGAGGGAATAAAGAATCAAGTAAAAAATCAAATTGCTGGAGATAGGTATTTGAAGTAATATGAATCTAAATTTACAGGATAAAATTTTTTCAACAGGATAATAAATCTTAAAATTATACTCAATTATTATTATCAGGAATGAAGAGGAAATAAGGAATCAAGCAGTGGCAGGAAAGGTTAGAACATATCAAAAGCTTAAAACTCAGACAATGGAATATTTTTCCTTCTTCCTTCTCTCCTAGATAACTAAAGCCTTCTTCCTTCTGCTATAAAGTAAAAATCAAATTGCTGGAGATAGGTATTTGAAGTAATATGAATCTAAATTTACAGGATAAAATTTTTTCAACAGGATAGTAAATCTCAAAATTATACTCAATTATTATTATCAGGAATGAAGAGGAAATAAGGAATAAAACAGTCGAAGGAAAGGTTAGAACATATCAAAAGCTTAAAACTCAGACAATGGAATATTTTTCTTTCTTCCTTCTCTCCTAGATAACTAAAGCCTTCTTCCTTCTGCTATAAAGTAAAAAATCAAATTGCTGGAGATAGGTATTTGAAGTAATATGAATCTAAATTTACAGGATAAAATTTTTTCAACAGGATAGTAAATCTCAAAATTATACTCAATTATTATTATCAGGAATGAAGAGGAAATAAGGAATAAAACAGTCGAAGGAAAGGTTAGGACATATCAAAAGCTTAAAACTCAGACAATGGAATATTTTTCCTTCTTCCTTCTTCCTTAAGAAAATGAGTCTAAATTTACAGGATAATTTTTTTTCAACAGGATAATAAATATCAAAATTATACTCAATTATTCTCGGGAATGAAGAGGAAATAAGGAATCAAGCAGTGGCAGGAAAGGTTAGAACATATCAAAAGCTTAAAATTCAGACAATGGAATATTTTTCCTTCTTCCTTCTCTCCTAGATAACTAAAGCCTTCTTCCTTCTGCTATAAAGTAAAAAATTAAATTGCTGAAGATAGATATCTGAAGAAAGATGAATCTAAATTTACAAGATAAAAAAACTTTTCAACAGGATAATAAGTTCCAAAATTATACTCAATCAAGTCAAGTAAAAAACTATTACTCTGAGTTATCAAAATCTGAAGAAAATGATGTTGATGCTATTAATAAATTAGCAGAAACTTATTATAATCAAGGAAATTTTACAGAAGCGATCGCTCTCTGTCATCAAGCTCTAAAAAATCAACCAAATTTTGCCCCAGTCTACAAAACTTTAGGAAATGTACTACAAGCACAAAATAAAGTAAATGCTGCGATTCGTGCTTATTTATTAGCGATAAAAATTAATCCAAAATTTGTTGAAGCTATTGTCAATTTGGGTAGTATGTTTTATAAAAAAGGGCAAATTAATGCAGCAATGATTACCTATAGAAAAGCAATTAATCTAGATCCTAATATAGCAGCAGCTTATTGGAATTTAGGTAAAGTTTTAGAACAAGAAGGTAGATTTCACGAAGCATTTTTTTTTCAAGAAAAAGCTTTAGAAATTAAGCCAGATTTAGTTAATAATGCTCGCAAAAATCATCAAGATAGTCTGTTTAAAAAGTGGCATAGTCAATAGAATTAAATAGGATATCCTGAAAATTTTTTTTGGCATAATAGTCATTCTTTAGAATGGTAAAATTAGATGTTATCTTTACTTAATTGACCGAAAAGCACTTTTCTTTCTCCTGACTCCTGACTTCCCCTCCCAGGAGGGGAAGAGAGGAGAAATGGGAATTATAGAGGAGGTAGGAGGAAGAATAATCCCTTGATTATTCTGCGCAACTATCGCCTAAAATGCTAATTTTTTGAACCATTACAACCATTAAGCTTGGACTTTTTTTAATTAAAAAATGCGCTCAACCTCTATATGTCAATGCTTTGAGATTTAATCAGCAAACCCTAAATAATTAAAATTAAAATCATACACTAATTCAGCAACACCCTTATTTCTTACTTTTATGAAATCAGAAGAGCAACAGCATCCTCAATATCATAAAGACCGCGAAATAGTTAACATCTTGTTAACAGAAAAAGATACTCCTTACAACTTAGCAGAATTGGCAAGATTAAAAATTCGTTATCGAGGTTTTCCTGGTGCGAGAGATATTCAGGAAGACTTAGAAAAAGTTCTACAAAAATGGGAATTAACAGAAAAACAGTTGTATGAAAAAACCCGCGCAATTCATAGTCAAGGTAAGGCGTATAAACGACAAAATAACGAACAAGAAGATTGGTTTTAAGTCAGCATTCAACTGTCAGTTTCGGGCAACTATAAGCACTACAACCCACATTTCGCACCACAAAATGTAGTACAAAAGAAGGAGTCAGGAGACAGGAGACAGGAGACAGAATTTGAGAAGAAAATCATGACTGCCGTGATTGAGTAATCAATCAAAGAAGTATTTATGCGTAAATTTTTTACTCGGAATTTGATCAACGAAAAAAGTAATTGAGATGATTTGCATAGTATAAACACCTACCAAGATACAAATTTATATATTACTTTTAATGATATAAATTGAAGTGCGGAATGTGGGCTACAAAAATAGGGCGCAGACATTTTTAACGAAGTCAGAAGTCAGAAGTCAGAAATCAGAAGTCAGAAGTCAGAAGTTATTTTTGTAACGTGGATTTAAGCAAGGTTCCAAAAATATTTCGCCTTAAAAGGCGGGGTTGCGCGACCCATATTATTTTGATAAATTCCTAAGTTTAGTCATGGATTACTTCTGAATTCAGAATTATAAATTCTAAATTCAGAATTCTAAATTCAGCTATACCACGTTAACTATGAACATTAAGCTGTTTAGTAATTATATTAATTGGAGGAGAACAATAAACACATAATTCATTAGCAATTTCTACAGCTTCTTGAGGATTTTTATCTAAATACATTGCGGTTAAAGCAAAATGTTCTCCAGCTCCAATAGCTGCAAATTCATTAATTTTTTCCACTAAATAACTATCACAAATGCGGAAAATTTCTCCCTCAATTCCAACTAAATAATCATTTCTCTTAGAAAAAGAATCATCTTTAGATTTAGCCCAAGTATAAAACTCAACAATGAAATCTAAAACAGCTTCTACGGTTGGCGCTGCGGGTTTATGATTTCTGGCAAAAATCTGCATAAAGCTTAATTCCATAATCAAACCAACACCACCAATAACTAAACCATTAATTTCAAAAAGTTTACCTTGTTCGCCTCCGGTAACACGATAATTTTCTTTTAAATGACCGGATACTCGAATACTATCAGAGGCAAACATTAAGCGGTCTGAATATTTTCTTGCTGCAACAACACTCATAATATTTAATAAAATTTCCTCAAATTAATTATCTACTATTTTAATAAAAAGGGAGTAGGGAGTAGTTAGGGTTTGCTGAAAAAGTATGAGTGGTATAGGTAGGAGTCAGGAGACAGGAGAAATGGGAATTATAGAGGAGGTTGTCTTTCATAATGGTTCCTTGATTTGTCCGCCATACTTACCCTAAAATGCCCTCCTTTTGGAACCAAGGGCGACCTAACTTCTTGTACTTTTTCCGGACAGAAAAAGGCACTTACCTTTATCTGTCAATGGCTTTAGATTTAATCAGCAAGCCCTAATTATTAATTATTAATTATTAATTATTAATTAGGGTTTGCTGCCTAAAATTTAACGATCGCCTGTTTCACTTTTTGCGATAAACATGAAACTTTTGGCTTTCATCAATACTAACAAAACTAAATCCAGCTTGTTCCATAATTTCTTCTTTTTTCCATTGCTTAATGTAATTCAATTTAAGTTTTTGTTGAGCTAATATTTCCCCATCTTTCTTAAAAAAATAACTTTTCTCAATGGATTCAATTTCATCATTTTCCCCAATTTTTTCTATCTCCTGAGAATAAACAATTCCTGTAGGGAGATTTTGTTGATGACTTTTATGTTCTCCTTGAACACTCAACAGAAATAATCCATCTTGACGCAGATGTTTAGCAACATTAATTAATCCCTTAATATCCTCATCAATATCCTTAGTATGATTTCTTAAGTCAGTCCGATCGCCTCGTTGACTTATTACCCAAACCCCTCTACTAGAAACAGCAATATCAAAGGTTTCTTGGAGGTTCATATCATAGATATCTGCTTCTATTAACTTTCCCCATTCTCCTAATCTCTTTCTAGCAATTTCGAGCATTGATAAGGTCATATCTACTCCTGTAAATTCAGCTTCGGGAGCAAGTGGCAATAATTTTTCAGCAAATAATCCTGTTCCTACACCTAATTCAAGTATTTTTTTCTGACCATATTTTATCAAAGAATAGACTGCATTAGCCATTCCTTGATAATCATAATTGCCTTGGGTCATCAAAAGGTCGTAATAATCAGTAAAACTATCGTAATAATCGGTGATATTGGTATATTTATTCATAATTAATTTTTCAGAAGTAAAGTGCAGTTCCTAATAAATAATTTGACTTTTAGTAACTATACCATGTTAACGAAGTCAGAAGTCAGAAGTTATTTTTGTAACGGGGATTTGAGCAAGACTCCAAAAATATTGCGCCTTAAAAGGCGGGGTTTTAGACCCATATTATTTGGATAATTTTATTGAAAAATCCGTATCAATAAATCAGTTATTTCTTTTCTCAATTTGATGTAACTTCACAGGGAATTTGTATACAATTATTTGATTAGATGTTTCGTTTTTTACGATAAACATGAAACTTTTGGCTTTCATGGATACTAACAAAACTAAATCCAGCTTGTTCCATAATTTCTTCTTTTTTCCATTGCTTAATGTAATTCAAATTAAGTGTTTGTTGATCTAATATTTCCCCATCTTTCTTAAAAAAATAGCTTTTCTCAATCGTAATAATCAGTAATATTGGTATATTCACTCATAGTTAATTTTCCTGAAGAAATTGGGTTCCTTGATAACTAATACCATTTCTCAAAAATTTTTCTACATTTTAGAGTAGGGGAGTGGGGGAGTGAGGGAGCAGTAAAAATCAGAATAATTAATGCGTTCCTAGGGTGCTAATTATCAAAAAGGTGATTCTATTTGTGTAAATTATTTAATAATTAGGGCTTGCTGAATAAAAATCAAACTCTTTACAGATAGGTGTTTTAGCTAATTTATGTACTAATAAAATGCTAGCTTTTAGGTGGTAATGGTTCAAAAATCTAGGATTTCCAGCAAGATAGGGGAAGAAAACTAAGGGAAGGTTTTAGTGCGAAGTTTTAGGTGGTAATGGTTCAAAAAAGAGTGGATTTTTCTCAAGAGTTGGGCAGAAAAATCTAGGGACGATTCTTACTACTATCTCCTCTATAATTCCCATTTCTCCTGTCTCCTGTCTTCCCCTCCTGGGAGGGGCGAGGGGTGGGTTGTCTCCTGTCTCCTACCCTCACCCATAAGACTTTTTCAGCAAGCGCTAATTATTAATTATTAATGGCTTTGTTGCATGAAAATATATAGCTGCCGCACTTGATCCGCATATGTACTTCATAACGCGCGGAAACTACTGTAACTATTGGACAATAGATCAATAGAACATCAATGTTTGAGGTGAAAAAGACTGAAACTTTTACCTGTAAGAGCTTTGAGGTTTAATCAGCAGAGCAATAACTATTGGACAATAGATAAATGAACATCAATCATCGCCAAAGATAGTGATATAGCTGCCGCACTTGCTCCGCCAACGCTTTCTCAGTAGAGCAATAACTATTGGACAATAGATAAATGAACATCAATCATCGCCAAAGATAGTGATATAGCTGCCGCACTTGCTCCGCCAACGCTTTCTCAGTAGAGCAATAACTATTGGACAATAGATAAATGAACATCAATCATCGCCAAAGATAGCGATATAGCTGCCGCACTTGCTCCGCCAACGCTTTCTCAGTAGAGTCATAACTATTGGACAATAGATAAATGAACATCAATCATCGCCAAAGATAGGGATATAGCTGCGGAATGGATGTTCAGAATCCTACTTTCATGCAACAAAGACATTATTAATTATCAATTATTGAATACTGTTCCCTGCTATAGAAATAGTTATTGTGTTACAGATAGTTGAGCAAGGTTATAATAAATTGATATTGATATTTTCAACTGTTCCGAAACATTAATTATGATGAATACTCAAAACAATAACCTACCTACTCAAGAAGAACAAAGATTAGAAGCAGACCTCAACCATGAAGCATACTGGAGACGTTGGGGGCCATACTTGAGTGAGAGACAGTGGGGAACAGTACGAGAAGACTATAGCGAAGATGGTTCCGCTTGGGATTATTTTTCCCATGCACAATCTCTTTCTCGTGCTTATCGATGGGGAGAAGACGGTATTTGTGGTATTTCAGATAATCATCAACGACTGTGCTTCGCGATCGCTCTCTGGAATGGCGAAGACCCTATTATCAAGGAACGACTTTTTGGTTTAACGGGAAGTCAAGGAAATCATGGGGAGGATGTTAAAGAATATTATTTTTACCTAGATAATACCCCCAGTCATAGTTATATGAAGGCACTTTATAAATATCCTCAAAGTGCTTATCCTTATGCTGACTTAGTAGCAGAAAATCAACAGCGCGACCGCAAATCTTCAGAATACGAACTACTCGACACAGGAATATTTGCAGAAAATCGTTATTTTGATGTTTTTGTTGAATATGCTAAGGCAACAACAGAAGATATCCTCATTAAAATTACAGTAAATAATCGAGGTTCAGAAACTAAGACGTTACACTTATTACCCACTCTCTGGTTTAGAAATACTTGGTCTTGGGATAATAAATCCCAAAAACCTATGCTCAAAAAAATTAATCCTGGTCTCATTGAAACAGAACATCCAACTTTAGGAAAAAGGTGGTTTTATTTTCCTCAGACAATGGAACTATTTTTCACAGAAAACGAAACTAATAAACAAACTTTATTTGGAGAAAAAAATGACTCTCCTTATACCAAAGATGGCATCAATAATTATCTAATTAACGGTCAAAAAGATGCCATTAATCCAGAGATGTATGGAACTAAATTTTCACCATATTATTGTCTAGAACTAGAACCAGGTGAAACTAAAACTGTTAAATTAAGACTTGCTAACTCCCCAGAAATTCAACAGCCTTTAGACACAGAATTTGAAGAAACTTTTCAAACCAGAATTCAAGAAGCAAATGAATTTTATCAGCGTCTTTCCCCCTGTAAAATGAAGGATGAATGGCGTAATATTCAGCGTCAAGCCTTTGCCGGACTACTCTGGACAAAACAATATTATCATTATATTGTTGAAGAATGGCTAAAAGGAGACCCTACCCAAGTGCCAGTACCAGAAAACCGTAAAAATATCAGAAATTATGGGTGGGTTCATCTATTTAATGATGATGTAATTTCCATGCCTGATAAATGGGAATATCCTTGGTATGCTGTTTGGGATTTAGCATTTCATGCCATACCTTTAGCAATAGTTGACCCTAATTTTGCTAAACGTCAATTAGACCTAATAACCAGAGAATGGTATATGCACGCCAACGGTCAATTACCAGCTTATGAATGGAATTTTAGTGATGTAAATCCTCCCGTTCATGCTTGGGCAACTTGGCGAGTTTATCAAATTGAAAAAGAACTTTATGGTCGTAGCGATCGCAAGTTTCTCGAAAGAGTATTTCAAAAACTTTTACTCAATTTTACTTGGTGGGTAAATCAGAAGGATGTTGAGGGAAATAATGTGTTTGAAGGAGGTTTTTTAGGTTTAGATAATATTGGAGTATTTGACCGTAGTGCAGAGCTACCAACCGGAGGTCATATTGAACAATCAGATGGTACAAGTTGGATGGCAATGTACTGTCTAGATATGTTAACTATTGCTCTGGAACTTGCTAAAGAAAATGAAGTATACGAAGATATTGCTTCTAAATTTTTCGAGCATTTTCTCTACATAGTTGATGCTATGAATCATTTAGGTCCAGATGGCACTCAACTCTGGGATGAAACGGATAATTTTTATTATGATGTTCTCCACCAACCAGATAAGGAAGATATACATATAAAAATTCGTTCAATAGTAGGATTAATTCCATTATTTGCTGTGGCAATTATTGACTCAGAAACTTTACAACGATTACCTAAATTTCAGAAACGGGTAAAATGGTTTATGGCAAATAGGATAGATCTTAGTGCTAATATTGCTTGTATGGAGGCTTGCGGTATTGACTCAGAACGTTTATTAGCAATTGTTAGTCCCGAACGTCTGCGAATAATCCTGGAAAAAATGTTAGATGAAAATGAATTTTTCAGCGATTATGGTATTCGTTCCTTATCTCATTTCCATACTGAAAATCCCTATATTTTTAATGCTAATGGAGAAGAATATAGAGTTGATTATGAGCCTGCCGAATCTACCAGTCAAATGTTTGGAGGAAATTCTAATTGGCGGGGTCCAATTTGGTTTCCAATTAATCATTTAATGATAGAATCTCTGCAAAGATTTCATAATTATTTAGGTGAAGATTTTCTAGTGGAATGTCCGACAGGTTCGGGTAGGATGATGAATTTATGGGAAGTATCATTAGAAATTGAAGCGAGACTAATTAAAATTTTCCTCAAAGATGAACATGGAAAACGTCCGGTTTATGGTGACACAGAAATATTCCAAAATGACCCCTACTGGCAAGATTTAATTCTGTTTTATGAATATTTTCACGGCGATAATGGTGCAGGTTTAGGGGCAAGTCATCAGACTGGTTGGACTGGTTTAGTGGCAAAGTTGATTCAGCAACGGAGCAAATATGTTTGTGAAATTTAATAGGACTTACGCATGAACGCTATTGGTAGTAGACTGACACGCCTAAAAATGTAGGTTGGGTTGTAGCTTGCTTCCGCGTAGCGGTACGGCAGTGTTAGCGGAGCTTCCCGGAGGGAAACCCAACAAAACCTTGCTAATGTTGGGTTTATCCTAACGGATAAGCTCCGCTAACGTCCCTCAACCCAACCTAAACTTATTGCACTCCTTATATTCAATCAAGAACGGTTAAAACCCGAGGTAATTATCAATTAATGAATCCTATCTCCTCGCTCATTCCCATTTCTCCTGTCTCCTGTCTCCTGACTCCTACCCCAAACCCTATTCGTTTGACTTTTAAATTATGACTTATGACTTCTAAAAAAGGGTTGACAATTTGTATACCTAACGTTAAGATAAAAAGTAATGGCAGCGGTATTAAGAACCTCGACAAATGAATAGCAGAAGCTTTTTAGTCATTTCTAGTATTTTAGAAGTGCTTAAAAGGTGGTTTTTCATCTTTGCATGGTACCCCATCGACGGGGGTCGGAGAATCGCTGAAATGCTGATTCTTTCGTTGACCCCCGTCGATGCCATGCTAGGAGCGGGTTTGAGGGGTGTCATTTTGGCAAAAATTGCCTTGTTGACTTTTTTATCAAAGGGGCGCGTCGATTTGGGGGTCTGAAAGCCTTGCTCTGTCGTGGTTCGTGCGATTCGTTTGGTCTAAGTAAACAGCAATGTTAACGTTCAGCCAGCCCTAATAAAAGGGTAACTCTGATACTCATGGAGGTTAAATTCCTCCCCGCGCGGATGCCGCGTGACTCCATAATCCCAGGATTCAGAATTAGCAACTCTATCTCGAGCGTGCATGGGTTAAAAGCGGAGTAAGGGTAATGTTATCCCAATCCTTTGCAAGGGAAGTTGGTTACGGCTATCGCATAGAGAATCTAGTACTATGGGTCGTGAACAGAGACAGGGGAAAGACATTGATACCCCTGAACCAAAATGGTACGCCTCGTATAATTGGAGCCAAACAGAACCAGTTGGTTTCGTATCTAATTAGGGGTCGGCCTAGACTAGGAGCCTAAAGCCAACAAAGAAATGATATCAGGGAACGAAGTAACCCCTTTGAGCCTCTCTTAAGTGGCAGGCGTTACCACTATAAATAAAACCCGCAGGTACAAATATTACGACCTGAGTACCAAAACAGAGAGTAGGAAAAGCTTAACCAATGGCTCTGAGGGTGGAGGATTCCTCAAGAAGCAAAGGCTTGGATGAAAATTCGAATGGATGCAGACGTGAGGAGGTAATTAAGGTAGGCGGTAAAATCAGAAACTGTTAGGGGGACAAAATTTAGCTCCCAAGGTGTGAAGTGGAAGCCGTGCCCACTATAAATAAGAAATCGAAGCAGTCAAGCTAAATGCACCTGAGTATAAGTGCCCAATCCTAGAACCCTTGGTCTTAAGATGGGAAGAAGGGAGTATGTGAACTTAACCTCGAAGCATCCTTAGTTATTAGCAGCCGTGTGAGCTGGAAACTCTCATGCACGGTTCTGAAGCAGAGGTGAGTGGTAGTGATACCTCCATCGACTGTACCCAAAACGTAGCTCCCCCCCGCTGGGGTTAATGCGGATTAGTTGGAAACTTGAGTTGTAAAAATGAAAGAGCTAGCTTCCATTTCCCCCCCCGCTGGGGTTAATGCGGATTAGTTGGAAACTCTTGGTTGCTCTTTTCCTTCAGGCATACTTAATCTCTAATTCCCCCCCGCTGGGGTTAATGCGGATTAGTTGGAAACGCCACCTGAACGATTTTCCATTCTTCAGGGTGAAAGTGGTCCCCCCCCGCTGGGGTTAATGCGGATTAGTTGGAAACATTGCTGCTCTACAAACTCCTCTATTGCAGATAGATCAGTTCCCCCCCGCTGGGGTTAATGCGGATTAGTTGGAAACCCTTTGTGCCGTAGAATTTAGTCATGTTTGTTTATTTTCCCCCCCGCTGGGGTTAATGCGGATTAGTTGGAAACATTCTGGATACGTAAATATTCCACATAGAACATTCCCCCCCGCTGGGGTTAATGCGGATTAGTTGGAAACTTTTTGGTGGTGGCTTTAATTTAGATTACCGAAGATGTCCCCCCCGCTGGGGTTAATGCGGATTAGTTGGAAACAAGTGGTCTGCCCTAAACGAGTCAACTCCAGCTTCCTAACCCCCCCGCTGGGGTTAATGCGGATTAGTTGGAAACATCCCGTAATGCCACTTATGACAGCAGTAACTAGAATCCCCCCCGCTGGGGTTAATGCGGATTAGTTGGAAACCTCCTGTTGCAATCGTTCAAGCAAAAAGTTCAAATCCCCCCCGCTGGGGTTAATGCGGATTAGTTGGAAACACTTTCTCGAGGTCGATGTTGTTTTCAGCCAGAATTTTTCCCCCCCGCTGGGGTTAATGCGGATTAGTTGGAAACATTACGTCAGAGTCTCTGGGGCAGATCTCTAAGTTCGTCCCCCCCGCTGGGGTTAATGCGGATTAGTTGGAAACCAACTACGGGGTTTAAAAACCACCGCAGTTGCCTTGGCCCCCCCGCTGGGGTTAATGCGGATTAGTTGGAAACGAGTGATAGTGAGAAACAATAACTCTGTTTTTCCTATTCCCCCCCGCTGGGGTTAATGCGGATTAGTTGGAAACTTTTACAAGATTGACCAAAACAAGCTCTTTGGAAAATAGTCCCCCCCGCTGGGGTTAATGCGGATTAGTTGGAAACGATGATATTTCTCGACCTGAAAAAATCACCTAGCACCCCCCCGCTGGGGTTAATGCGGATTAGTTGGAAACAATAAATGTAAGCAGAAGCAACAATCTCTAAAATCATTGAACCCCCCCCGCTGGGGTTAATGCGGATTAGTTGGAAACTTTTAGGGGTCTAAGACCCCTAAAAATTCAAGTCCCCCCCGCTGGGGTTAATGCGGATTAGTTGGAAACCTTATTATCTATCTACCACCATTATTTTCTGACCTATCATTTCCCCCCCGCTGGGGTTAATGCGGATTAGTTGGAAACTTCCTCTAATACCTCCAAAACGTTCTGCTCATCACCCCCCCGCTGGGGTTAATGCGGATTAGTTGGAAACTTTAAACTGAAAAAGTTATCTGCTTTGTTGCAGATAGAAGTTTTTAACTGTTGTAAATTAGACAAGATTTTATTTTTTGTTAATTGAAACTTTTATCGCGGTGTTATATGAAACTAAAGCAATTACTGTTAGAAAAACGAGAAGAAATTCTTCATTTTGCATCTCAACATGGGGCGTACAATGTGAGAATTTTCGGTTCAGTTGCCAGAGAGGAAGATGACGAAAATAGTGATATTGATTTTTTAATTGATTATGATTTAAACAAGATTAGTCCTTGGTTTCCTTCGGGATTAATGCAAGATTTACAGTCTATTTTAGGTCGTAAAGTTGATATTGTTACGGTGGAAGGATTGAAAGAACGGATTAGAGAAAGGGTGTTAGAGGAAGCAATAGAATTATGAGGAATGATCGGGAAAGATTGATAGATATGTTAGAAGCAATTTCTCAAATAGAAAAGTACGCAATTCAAGGAAAAGATAGGTTTACGGGAGATGAGTTAGTTCAAACTTGGATGATTCATCATTAACGCTCCAGGTAGTTTAATCTGCCTGGGGTTTTTTATTTTTTGAAATTTTAAGAGTAGCGATCGCAATTGAAATACAGAAAGTTTTTTCCTAATTAAGAGGATATCTGAAAAGTTTTTTGACACTGAATTTTGCCCCCCTAGCCCCCCAACTTTGGGGGGAACAAGAGTCAATTTGTTTCTAAAAGTCCCCCAATTTTGGGGGATTTAGGGGGCGCATGATGTAGCAAATGGGACTTATCAGACAACCTCTAAGGAGCCGTGTAAAAATAACTTGAAAAAATTACCGTGTAGCACTATTTCAATATTTGAATTTTGTTCAACAAAAATGCTTTACCAGTTTCAGTATCAAACGCCCAAGCTTTAAGTTTCACCTTTCCTTGAGGAATTTCTTCAACAGTAAAAGACTTTTGCCAACCAGAATCTAAATAACCTGAATTATCAAAATATTCTCTAACACTAGGTCTCGGCATTCTCTGATTAATTAACTTAAATATTATGTCTTCTCCCTCCGCATTTTCATAAGTTAAAATCACACCATCAGCAACTTCATTTCTTTCGGGTAAAACTGAATTTTGCC
>NZ_JAAHHG010000023.1:86824-113140 GCF_010692555.1 Okeania sp. SIO3B5
CTAACACTAGGTCTCGGCATTCTCTGATTAATTAACTTAAATATTATGTCTTCTCCCTCCGCATTTTCATAAGTTAAAATCACACCATCAGCAACTTCATTTCTTTCGGGTAAAACTGAATTTTGCCCCCCTAGCCCCCCAACTTTGGGGGGAACAAGAGTCAATTTGTTTCTAAAAGTCCCCCAATTTTGGGGGATTTAGGGGGCGCATGATGTAGCAAATAGGACTTCTCAGACAACCTCTAAGGAGCCGTGTAAAAATAACTTGAAAAAATTACCGTGTAGCACTATTTTACTATTTGAGTTTGATTCAACAAAAAAGCTTTACCAGTTTCAGTATCAAACGCCCAAGCTTTAAGTTTCACCTTTCCTTGAGGAATTTCTTCAACAGTAAAAGACTTTTGCCAACCAGAATCTAAATAAACTGAATTATCAAAATATTCTCTAACACTAGGTCTCGGCATTCTCTGATTAATTAACTTAAATATTATGTCTTCTCCCTCAGAATTTTCATAAGTTAAAATCACACCATCAGCAACTTCATTTCTTTCCGGTAAAATTGCCCAACCATTAGCAACATAAGTCCGATTATCAATTTGATTAACTGTATCAAAATAACCATAAATTAAATCTTTTTTTACCTCTCCAGCAATATTTTGAATATTCTTACTCTTGACTAAACCAGGTTGTAAAAAACCTAATTTATCTAAAATATTAGCAGTCTTTCTCAGAGGTTCAGGACTTCTTTTAGTCACCAAACATTCATCTTGAGGAACAACATTTATTGCCAACAGACAAGCCTTACTTTGTAATAAAATTGCTCGGCGATCGCTCATCCTCTCCACAGCATTAATAGTAGTCTTAAAATGTAAGATAATCAAAATACTAACTAAAAAATAGGAAGCATATTTAATCAACTTTGTCTGAACATTTTTTTCACTAGCTAACTGCCAAAAAATAGCCAACAGATAAACCAAAGAAACCATCAAATATAATGAAAAAGCCGTATATCTAGGAGCCAAAGATTGTTCCACACCAAAACCAACTCTACCCACAGCAGTTACAGCACCACTAATAATTCCATAAATCCCAATTATTAGCCAACCAATTAAATGATGTAACAATAAAAAATCTGTTTTAACTAACCAAAAAAACTTCCAACCTAAAAACAGCCAAAAACCAAATACCAAACCTCCCACCATTGTCGCTACAGTTAAATTTTCAAAACCTAAAGGAGCGCCTAAAAAAGCCAAAAAATAATGAAAAGTCTCAACTGGATGAGCTATAGCAGATAAAAAACTCGGATGTTTATCTGGCTTTTGATAATCATAAAAATATACGACTAAATTGGCAACTAAACCCAACAAACCACCGATAATTATCCAAATATTCTTAGTAAAAACTTCCTCAAATTTTCCAGAAGCTAAAATAGCCAATGCTGGAAAAACCAATACCCAAATCAACATTCCATTAGCATAAGAAAAAGTGCTAACCGTACAGAGACAAAAACAAATAATAAACTTAGTTATTAAACCCAGTTTTTTCTGGGCAATAACCAAACAACCAGTCAAACAAGCAATAGGAATATAAACCACAACTTGAATTCCCCAAAGCCAATTTTCATATTGTGCAGGAGAAAAAATTAGTAAATTAGAAATTGCCAAGAGCAAAAATTGAGTAAAAAGACTCGCCCTAACAGTCAACCTATTTAAACAATAAATATTGAAAGAAACAACACAAATCAACAGAAATATCACCAACATTTCATATCTGACATCCCAATTAGNAGTGTAGGTTGGGTTGAGGGACGTTTTGCTGACGCAAAGCTCCGCTAACGCTGCGCGACATGTTTGCGGAGCATTCCGTAGGAAAAAGCGGAGCTTATCCGTTAGGATAAACCCAACATTAGTAAGGTTTTGTTGGGTTTCCCTTCGGGCACTGCCGTACCGCTACTTGGTGTGCAAGCTACAACCCAACCTACATTTTTAGGCGTGTCAGTCTACTACAAATTTTGCACTAAAAGCTGATAGCTAGTTAAAAATCAACATCATCATCCAACTCAAACTCTTCATTTTCCTCTGGTTCATCTATACCAACATTACTATTTTCAAACTCAACAATTTGAGAATCAATAGATAAATTAGGAGACTCAGATATCGTAGATAGATCGGTTTTATCTATTGATTTAAGAGACTCTATATCTATTATTTCTCCCTGAAAAAATTTAACTATTCGGCGAGTGGCAACTACTACAGTCTGTCTTTCTTTTTCAGAATATTTTTCCTGCTCCACCACATTATTTAACTGTGATTTAGACCGGGAAACCTCTGGGATAATTTTGTTTTCTATCTGAGAATTTATTGGATTAGATGGCGGATAAATTTCTGGTTCATCTTCTCCAACCTCATCATCAGAATTAGAAGTTTCTTGCTCTCTATCAGGTTGAGTTTGTTGATTATATTTTCTAGTCGTATTTACAGAATTTGTATTTCTATTTTGGGGATAATTTTTCTGATTAGAATTAGCCAGCTCTATTTTTACCTTGATTGGCTTATGACAAACTTTTTCAAAAGCAGCTTCTATATTAGAAATTTTATCATTTGCATTTGCTATTTTCTGTAATGCTTGAGTAGTAAAGCTGACACGAGCCACCTGATTATCAAAAAATATTAACTTTCCATGCTCACGAAATAAAGGTTGAATTCTTGGTTTAATCTCAGCCAGCACTCTTTGCCAAATTCCCTTTAAATTCTGTTCTTCAGGATTAACATTAACCGCTTCCGAATTAACTAAATCTTCCTCACTTTTTGATGCCGCAGGAATTTCTTGTACCTCCGAGATTTTTCTTTCAGGAGGTTGAGAAATAGGTGGTTGTGATTTTACTTGAGGTGAAGTTTTTGGAGTAGTTTGAACCGGAATATTATTACTTGTTTGTCTAGTAATTTGTTGTTGAGATACCTGTTCAACTATTACCCTCGAACTTGCCAATGCACCAGGCAATAATCCCAACAAAGTTACCTCCAACCATAAACGAGGTTGAGTAGTATTTTTAATTTGTACTTCAGAAGTTTGTAAATGCTTTTGACCAGCTAAAATAGTACTAATATCCCATGCTTGAGAAACTTGACAAAGTTGTTCCCAAGTAGATTTTGTCAACGCCACTAAATTTCCATTTGTCGGTGCAGTTTTTGCTATTAATAAATCTCGGTAAAATCCTGCTAAATTTTGCAACACAATAATAGGTTCTCGACCCCGGTCCATTATTTGACGACTACATTCTAAAACCTGTGTAGAATTATCAGAGGCGATCGCTTCCAAAAGTGCCATTAAATCTCGCTCAGGCACCGCCCCTACTAAGTCCCATACTCGTTCAACTGTAATCTCACCTGCCAATAAACTCAACTGGTCTAACAAACTTTCTGCATCTCGCAGTCCACCTTGAGCAATTTGAGCTATCATTTGGACAGCTTCAGTGGTAATTTCAATCTTTTCTTCCGTAGCAATTTTTTGCAAATGTCCTACCATCGCTTCTAGAGGAATTCTACGAAAGTCAAACCTTTGACAACGGGAGATAATAGTCGGTAAAACTCTCTGGGGGTCTGTGGTTGCTAGAATAAATACTACTCGGTTTGGTGGTTCTTCTAAAGTTTTGAGTAGAGCATTAAAAGCGGACACAGATAACATATGAACTTCATCGATCACATATACCTTATAACGACATTGAACAGGTGCAAACTGGGACCTTTCAATCAATTCCCGAATGTTGTCCACACCAGTATTGCTAGCAGCATCAATTTCTATGACGTCCAGAGTTGAGCCTTTTGTGATACCTATACAAACATCACAAGTACCACAGGGATGTGGGGTAGGGTGGTCATGAGAGAGACAGTTTAGAGATTTGGCAAAAATTCTGGCGCTGGAAGTTTTCCCTGTGCCTCTCGGTCCTGTGAATAGATATGCTGGAGCTATTCGTTCGGTATCAATAGCATTGGTCAGAGTTTGGGCGATCGCTTCCTGACCCACTAAGTCAGCAAAAGTCTGAGGACGATATTTGTGATGGAGAGGTTTGTAGGCCACAATTCAGAAATAAGAATGGTTTCGTATATTCCAGTTTGATAAAAGTAATGAGCAATACTAATTTATTGCTTTTTTCTGTATTTATACTTAAAAGTTTGATGATATTTTAGTTATATTGTCTATGAAAATTTGTTCCTTTACAAAGGTTTTAACAATTTATGTATTTTCTCTAATTTATATGAAGTATAATATTTACTATTATAGAGTAGTAGCTCAAAAATTATGAATATCTTACTTAATTTTTGTGAATAATTAAAATGTATGTCTAATTTCTAATATTATTCTTAACTGATGAGTTAATTTTGAGAACAATATTTTGAATAGCCTTTATTTTTTGAGTAATCTTGAAAAATGTCTAACTTAATTTAGAATTGCCTATCAATTTAAATTTATGTAAATTCATTGCCAAATTTTATTTAAAACCTATGTTAACACCAATTACTATTGTGGAACCAAGGTTAGCCCAAGCTTCACCAGCACCAGAACTAACTTTGCCAAAATCAGAATATATTTGGATGGGTGCATCTGGATTACTATTGCTATTACTGATTATTATGAGTATATTCCACCAAGTAAAAATGAAGCAATTTAATAAAAAACTTAATACGGAGGAGTTTAGAAATAAAGACCTACAGAAAAAATATAAATTGGCTGTAGCAACTATCTCAAAAATGGAAAAAAATCCTGACTTAATCCATTCGCGAGAATTTAACTTAGACTACTTAAGAATGCGAATGGCAGAAGAAGTTTTTCACTTTGCTATTGTCAATCAAATTAAAGTAAAAGTTAAACAACAAATTAGTATTGCACTGCGTCCTACTCCAATAGCAGCAGGAGAAAAAGGAAACCCAAGTGGGCGACAAATTGATTCTATGTTTGATGTAGAATATGAGACTGGAGAAGCAGGTAAAGATCTGAGAAAAAGAGTGTTATTTCGGGTGTCAATCAAACTGACAAAATTACCAACTCAGGCAACTTCTCAAACTATTAATCAAATTATTGATTGTTTAGAAACCTACCTTAGTCCTAGTGACGATCATGATAATTGGACTCCTACTATTCAAGGTCGAATTGTACATATTGATTGGGATCAAAAAGCAAAACCAACACCGATGTTGGTACTAGAACAATCTAATGATGGAGTTCTATTTCGTACTAACCGACCAGGAGCAAGGAATGCTAGTCCACCACCACCTCCTCCTCTATCCAAATCAACTGTAGGTAAAAGAAAGACTCCAAGAGCAGTAACACAACTATCTACAAAAGGGAAAACAAAAGGTGCAATTAAAAATAATGCTAAAAGTACTAAAATTAGGAAATAATTAAAGTCAGGAAGAAGGAAGAAGAAAAGCATATTTCAGGGTTCATATACTTTCGCGAAATGTTAATGAGTGGATATTAACTACTTTGATTTTATAGTGTATAAATATGCCTACTTTAACAGGTAAAACTCTTCATTTTTAACTATCAGGTTGGCAACATATAAAATGCAATAATTTTGAGTAAAAATAAATATAATTTTCTTCTTTTTACTAGCTCAATTTTGCATAATTTCAACTATATTTATACCAGATTTACTATCTAAAGCAACCTTGGGTTCATCTACTGCAATACTAATTTAGGTTTAATTATTAAAACATGAGCGATCACTACCCTTTACTTTGGCTTGCCATATAAACTTTTAGGGTAGTTAATGTACTCATTCTCCTCATCCTATTACTTCTAAAAATTTATATGAATATTTTTGTGGAATGGGCATCTTGCCCGTTCCCTAAGAACTTTATTCTAACTAATTAGGGCTTGCTGAATCAAAATATAATCAATACCTGTAAAGGCTTCCAGGATTAAATATTGCTGAGGGGGTGCAAGGTTTTTGGCTCTTGTAGTTTCAAAATGCTCATATTTTTCCCCTGACAATGTCGAAAATTTGGCCGTAGTAGATACTCTAAACTCTCTACTCTAAACTCTTGCCTGTTGCCTGTTGCCTATTGCCTGTTGCCTATAATCACCATCAGACTTATTCAGCAAACCCTAATTAATCCGGACTATCAAATAATACAGTTGTTAAATAATAATCTGTCCATTCAGCTCCAAAAGCTTTTTCCAAGACTCGGCGGGTTTTGTCGTTTTGTCTCTGCTGACTAGAATAATGGCGTTGAGCTTTAAGAATTTCAAGTTGTTGTTCTGAGGTAACAGGTTTTTGGGCGATCGCTTGTTGGCAATGTATATTTAGGTAAGATTCCACTATAGATAGAAATTTTTGTCCTTCGTTTAAATCATTAGGTCTTATGAATAGACAAAATTCTGAAAATATTTCGCCCCATTCAGGGAGTTGGCGAGGATAAGAAAATTCTTTTATTGGTAAGCTTTTAAGTTGGTAATTATACACTTGTGGCAGTTTTCTATCTTGATTGAGGGGTGATAGATCCACTACTGCTGCACTTATTTGATCTCTTCCTCCCACTAAGTCTGTGCCAAATATGGGTAAGGCATAACTTGTTCTAGGGAACATTACACAGTGCAATATATCTAAGCTTTGTCCTACTCTGGCCAGTTCCAGATGTAGCTTGCGGAACTGGGGGGTTTGATAGCATTTGTTTTCTATTGTTAGTTTTTCTCCTTCGAGACGGCCTTCTACATACCCTAGTTCTGTAGGTAGGTAATATGGTTGTAAGTCTAGGTGACGTTGCCATACTGCTTCTATGGTATCTGCTAGTTGGCATACTAAAGGGTGTTGTTGTTCTCGTAGTGATGGAATTGATGTTCTTAACATTCTAGTTATGGGCCAGTTAGTTGTTATTTTGCTATATGCTATATTAGCTTTTTTAGATTTTAGATACTTACTGAATTAGTTGTTGATATATTAATTAGAATCCCACAATTCTGTGTCATTGTCTCAATAAAAATCAGAAATTGAAAGTAGAAATTATTATAAATAGGTTGCTATGAACGGTTTTACCTGGTTTTACCTGGAATTGCCTGGCTTGATGTATCTGAACTTGGGAAGTATTTTCGGCGTTGGTGAATTTAGCTATGATTTTCGTGCTCAGGGAATAGGGAATAGGGAATAGTAGGGACGTTGCATGCAACGTCCCTACAGATTATTTCGTTTACGGGTTGTTCGGGAGCAAGTAATGAAAGGGGTATTCATAATTCTTATGTTGATTCACCAACGCCGTATTTTCTTGTTTTCTGAATACTGCGATCGCTAAATAGCATATAACGGCGTTCAAAGTTATTAATTTTTCAATTCTTAATATAATTGATTGTCACTTTCCTAAATACTAAATTATCTCCTAATCAGAGTTTGACTGAGATTTTAATTATATAGTAAATATGACTAAAATTTAACCTATATTTACAATCTCAAAAGTATTGAAAAGCTATTAAGTGAAGTTTCGTTAAATTAACTTGCATAGTTAATTAATAGTGCTAGATTAGAAACATGAAGAAGCAAAGAAGCTTGTTCAGTAGATTTCAAAAGTTTAAATCATCAACTATAAGGAGGTAACAAAAAACTGTTTAACCTGCTCGTCTGTTTGTTTAAACTTCAACAGCAACCAACGGTGGTTGATATTTCCTCAAATATTTTTAGGGGAGCAATGAATTTTAATTTTTGAAAATTCTAACTCTATTCAATATTTAATAATGTAGAGGAAATTACTCAGCCAAGGAGGTAAAAAAGAGCTGTTTAATTTTAAGTTAATCTCAATACAAAGTCGGAATAACACCCATCTAGAAAGCTAATACTTCCTGAAAATTTGGGATTAGTACAGTGAATTGAAGACTGTACATCCAAGACCTAAAGAGGAAAAAAGGAAGTAATGAAGTGAGTATAGGTGGGTGTTATTGTTTGAAAAGATTGACTTAAAAAGATAAAGTAAAGTTTCGTTAAATTGTCTTGTAATTGTTAGTAAAAGTGTTAGATTAGTAATTGAAGCAGTAAAGCTGCAAACATTCAAAACCTTATCTTCTTTGCTGAAATAGTTAGAGCTTAATACTAAGTGTTAAGGTTTTGACCGAGCAACAGTTTGTTGTCAACCTTAATTGTTAATTAAGTAGTTGACATTAAAAACCAGGAGGAAAAAAATACCGTTAAGTCTAGTTGTTTGTGTGATTCAACAACAGCAACTTCTTTGGCAGAAGCTGATGTTTCCTCAAGTTATAACGGTAAGGAAGTAAAGATTGCTCAAGTTGAGATTTGAGTTAAACTTCATTTCAAATTCATTAAAACAGAGGAAATAATTTCAGGAACTCAGGAGGTTACAACGCTGTTAAGTCTAAGAAAATCTGTCTCCTTAAATAATCAAAAACAACGCCAAAATAGAAAACTAATACTTCCTTAAATGGTAAAAGGGGAGCGATGTAACTAAGATTTATTTTATTACTTAGTGCAACTCCAGAAATAATCCATAAATTGAAGGAAGTCACTGAGTGAGTAAGACTGAGGCGTTGTTTTTGCGTAAGCATTCAGCTATCAGCAGTCAGCTATCAGCAATTACTAACAAATAATTACTTCTAAGGTTTTGTCTAAGGACTTTGGCAGTAACTTTTTATTCTTTTTCAATTTCAAAGGTTACTTTTACGCAGACCGAAAATTACAGCACTTTTGAGGAAGCGTGAGGTACAGTTTTAAAATTAATCTTTTTTTCCCTACTCCCTACTCCCTACTCCCTAAAGTCCTAAAATTTTGTACCTCATCAACTAGAAAACTGCTGTAATAGCTGATAGCTAATAGCTGATGGCTGAATGCTTACGTTTTTGTTTTGGGAAAAAATTACAGCAGTTATTAGGAAAAAGCAATGACAGTGAGGGAGCAAGATGCTCCCACTACCGTGTCTGGTAACAAAAATAACTACAATGCACCACCACCGAAAAAAAATCCTGATATGTAGGGGCGAATGGCATTCGCCCTTGCTATATGTAGAGTCTCTGCGTAAGTCCTGACTATATAATAACATTTGTGCGTTTTAGTCAGTGTAATTATGAGCAAAAGTAAAAGTAAACCTAAACCTTGGGATGAAAATTGGGAAGAATGTGGAGATATTGGTAGTGGAGGCCAAGGCAAAACTTCTTTAGTCAAATCTAAAAATGATTCATCTCTTTCTGGCAAATATGTACTAAAAATACTTCATAGACAAAAGAATGATGAAAGACGTGCAAGAATGCACAGAGAGGTAACTAATATCGAAACTTTGGAAAATCCCGGAATACCTAAATTAATTGATTCAAACTCAAAATGTTTTAAGAAAGATGTTCCTCTCTACATGGTAACTGAATTTATAGAAGGAAGTACATTAGAAGAGTTTGTAGCAGAAGGTGTAATGAATGTATTTGATGCTGTACGTTTTACACTCAAATTATTAGATATTCTTGAATATTGTCATCAAATAGGTATAGTTCATCGAGATATTAAGCCTGATAATATTATTATTAGAAACAATGATATTACTACACCTGTATTAATAGATTTTGGTCTTTCTTTTAACAAAGAAGATGATATAAGTTTAACACCTACAGGACAGGATATAGGAAATAGATTTCTTGTGCTTCCAGAGCATAAACGAGAAAGTGGTTTACAAAGAGACGAACGGTCTGACATAACACAAGTTTGTGGCATTTTATTTTTTGTAATAACTGGAGAAATACCTCGTCATCTTTATGATGAAAAAGGAAATAAACCACATCAGAATCAGAGGCAAGAAATTCAACAAAATTTATCAATTATACCCCAACACATACTATCTAAAATAAATAGAGTTCTTGATAGAGCTTTTGAATATAGAATAGATACTCGTTGGCAGTATATTCCTGCACTTATAAATGCTTTAATAAATATTGTAGAATCAGAAAATCAAGACCCTAATCAAACTGAAGTTTTATTAGAACAGATTAGATACAAAGTATCAAGTAATGTAGAAAAGAAGTTATTTCAAGATATTTCTCATAAAATTATTAGTGAAGTTTTTAAGATTGTTGAGCGTATAGTCCCAGAGATTAGTCCTGATTTTTATGTTGCAGATAAAGGAAGAGCAGATACATCACGCATATATCACGACTGGGAAAATTTCAGATTTAGATATACATCTGTAGGTCTGTTTTATGGAGGGGGTATTAACGTATCTTATGATTTTTTAAATGAATTCTTTTCTCCCGCATTTGAAGGGTACTTAACAGGAAATGAAGTAATTTTGCTAGGAATTATCAATCCTTCTGATAAAATTACAGGAAGTTCTGATGAAGAAAAAATTGAATTACTACGAATTCCTCTAAGTAGTGAACCTGATTTTACTGGTTTTGATGAACGTCTCAAAGATTTCTATGTAGAAGGGATTCATCGTGTCATGTGAATTACTAGAAAAATTACTCAATAAAAATTATTATGTTTGAACAAAAAATAGTCTTGTTGATTGTGCTTTCAGTAGGAATTATAGCAAGTATTTTTATAATTTTAGGCAAACAAATGGGTAGTATAAAAGTGCTAGTGATTGGTATTATATTAATGGTTTTAGATATTATTTACTTATTAGCTTTTGCCTATGAAATAGTCAAAAATTTCTTAAATACTTTACAAAGTAGTAGTAAACGAAATCATAATACTTTCCCCTTATAAGAGCTGAGAGCTGACAGCTAATAGCTGAATGCTTACTAATTAGCACCCTGGTTAGCATTAATTATTATTATGTTGGTTGTCTTACTCGCGTCATGGTAAAGATAGAGCGGATTCCACTTTGGTGAGGTACACCCCGAAGCGGGCAAGATGCCCGCACTTGCATTCATTTAATTGTTAATATATGTACTTCATATGGAATCTGCTGTATATATTTTAATTTCTTCCCACACTTCTCACACTTCCCACATTCCTCCACTCTCCTACTCAAGATACGGGTTGAAAAGTTTTTGAGAAATGGTATAACACCAGAGAAATAAATTTATAAATCAGCTTTTAGCGATCGCCACCCTTAGAAAATTTATATATAGCGTTAACAATAAATTAATGACACCAAATATAGAAAAAATTAGATTAAGTCTACTATAGGAAACTCAAGAATTTATATTTGCAGATAGAAACCTAAGCACAATAGTTATTTTTTTGTGCTAATGTAAAATGTGAAAAATTTAACTAAACTAATATAGTTGTTATCTAAAAAATAACGTAGAAAAGAAAGCAAAAATTAGGGTGAATTAACATCAACTAAATTAGTTAGAACAAAACTCGGTGAAATATTAGTTTAGTAAAGCTTGACAACTAAAAGTGCGATAACAAAATGATTCCTCAAAAATTGAAACTCAAAAATTTCCTCAGCTATCAGGAAGCAACTCTAGATTTTACGGGTCTGCATACTGCCTGTATTTGCGGACCAAACGGTGCAGGAAAATCTTCTCTACTAGAAGCGATCGCTTGGTCGGTATGGGGAAATAGTCGCGCCGCTACTGAAGATGATATTATCAGTCTGGGGGAAAAGGAAGTACGAGTAGACTTCACTTTTAGCAGCAATGGTAATGTCTACCGTGTAATTCGTGGTCGTCGTCGGGGTAGTTCAGCTACTCTAGAATTTCAAATTAGCACTGGTTCCCGGTTTAAAAGTCTTACTCAAAAAGGCGTCCGTGCAACTCAACAAACTATTATCCAACATCTCAAACTCGACTACGACACATTCGTTAACTCAGCATATCTGCGTCAAGGTAGGGCAGATGAATTTATGCTCAAACGTCCTAATGAACGGAAAGAAATTCTCGCCAACCTCCTCAAACTCGACCAATATGACACCCTTGGAGAAAAAGCTAAAGATAATGCTCGGCAATTTAAAGCGAAAGTAGAAATACTGGAGCAGACATTAGAAGTAAACCAAAAACAACTAGAACAAAAAGAAGCGATCGCCCAACAACAAACCCATCTCCAAACTACCCTTACTCAACTTCAGCAACAACAAGAATGCGATAAAGAACGACTCAAACAACTGCAAACTCAACAAAACCATCGTCAAACCTGGGAAAAACTACTGCACGGACAACAACAACAATATGACAAACTGGTGCAAGAATGTTATCGCCTCCAACAGGAATTCAAAACTACCCAACAACAACAAGACGAACTATTAGCAGTTTTGCAACAGGAAAATGAAATTAAAGCTGGATATGCTCATTTCCAAAACTTGCAAACTACCGAAGAGAGTTTATCTGCAAAATTTAGAACCCATCAAAATGCTCTGAACCAGCGTCAACAACTCCAGGAAAAACAACGTCAACAACTGCAAGAAGTACAAAACAAAATTCAGCAACATCAAGCACAGTTAAATTCTCTCAAACAACAGGAACAAGAAAATTTGGATATTCTGAGCAAGCGTGCTGATATTGAAACTGCTCTGACACAACTGCAAACTGCCAGAACAAAATTAAATGAACTAGATAAGTTACAAGTGGAAGTTACCCCACTACAACAACAACGCCAAAAATTACAAACTGAACTGGAACGGGAGCAAGCACGTTTGAGCGCTCGTTTGGAAGAACTCAATTCTAGAACCCACCAACTAAGAAAAACTCAACGGCAAAAGCAACCTCAACTACAGACAGCATTACAGGAAGTAGTAGAAGAAATTTCTCAATTAGATAATAAGCGGGTTTATCTGCGACGAGTACAGGAGAAGGGACAGGAAAGACATCATTTTCTCGAACGTTTAGTTCGTAATAAAAAAGACTACGAAGCTAGACTGACAGAGTTAGACCAAAAGTTGAAATTATTAAATAAAGGTACCGATAATATTGAAATAGGGGTGACAGAGTACCCACCTTGTCCGTTATGCAATCGCCCCTTGGATGAACATCACTGGCATTTGGTGGTGGACAAACATCAAAGTCAGCAAAAAGAAATTAGAGATTTATTATGGGTGGCACGGGAACAACTAGCTATTTCTGAGCGGGAAATTCAGGTTTTGAGAACGGAATATCGGCAAATAGAGGGAGAGTTAGAGAAATATGATGAGTTGCGGGAATATCGAGGCAGTTTACAAGCACAGTTAGATAATATTGGCAAAGATGAAACTTTGTTGCAAGAGTTAGTAAGGGAAGTGGCAGAAGTAGAGCGATCGCTACAGACGGGAGATTTTGCAGTTAATTTATATGCTGAACTTAGTATTTTAGAGGAAAAAATTAAACAGCTTAATTATGATGACCGGAGTCATAGTTTAGCGAGACAAGAAGAGAAGAAATTAAGGTGGGCAGAAATTAAATATGGGCAGATTAAAGATGCAGAGACAAAGTTAGGGAAAATTCGCGTTCATCTGCCAGAAATTGAGGAGCAAATAGTTAGTTTAAAACAGGAGTTGGAGCAGCAAAAACAAACTTCTCATGTACAACAGCAAATTATTGTTATTGAGAGAGAAATTGCTGAAATTGGATATGATTTAGAAGAGCATAATTGTGTGAGGTCTGAATTGAGAAAAACACAATTTTGGCTGACTCGTGTCGAAAAATTATGTCAGGCTCAAAAACAATATCCCCAATTATTAAAACGAATTAATGAATTGAAAGGAATTATAGAAAATAAGCAACAAGATTTAGCAGGAATCAAAAGCCAGATTTGTACTTTCAATCAACAGTTAGAACAAACTCCTAATGCGGATGAAAAGATTCTATTTTTAGATAAAAAAATTCAAGACCGTCGTCGGCAGTTAGATGAACAGTTAGGAAGTTTAGGAAAAGTGCAACAGCAGTTACAACATTTAGAGAAGTTGAAAGTTCAAACTAGCGAACAATTGGAACAATTAAAAACTGCTAAACGGCAATATCGAGTTTATCAAGAATTATCTTTGGCATTTGGGAAAAAAGGTATTCAAGCGCTAATGATTGAAAATATTTTGCCACAGTTAGAAGCTGAAACAAATCAGATTTTAGCAAGATTAAGTGGTAATCAATTACATATTCAATTCGTGACTCAAAAAGCTACAAAAGGCAGTAAAAAAAATAGCAAATGGATAGATACGTTGGATATTTTAATTGCAGATACTCAAGGAACAAGACCTTATGAAACCTATTCTGGTGGAGAAGCTTTTCGAGTTAATTTTGCCATTCGTTTAGCATTATCAAAATTGTTAGCACAACGTTCTGGAACTGCATTACAACTGCTAATTATTGATGAAGGTTTTGGCACTCAAGATGCCGAGGGATGCGACAGATTAATTGCCGCTATTAACGCCATTTCTTCTGATTTTTCCTGTATTTTAACTGTGACTCATATTCCTCATTTTAAAGAAGCTTTTCAGGCACGAATAGAAGTTAGTAAAACACCCCAAGGTTCTCAAATTATGTTGTCTGTTTGATATTTGTTAGGGAGAAGGTTTGAGGGTAAGTATTCAACTATTAGCAGTCAGCTTTCCACAACAAGACTTTCTCTTTAAGAACAGTGTTTAAATTAATATAGACTTTAAGGTCAAGGTAACCAGCTTTTGTAGTAAGACAATTAATAAAGTTTTGCTTGTAAACTAAAAGCAATAGCTGATAGCTGATGGCTGACGGCTGAATGCTTACGTTTGAGGTTATTTTTGATTATTTTGACCTTGGTAAAAAAAAATAAAATTGAATTATTAAAAACATATTTTTGATTAGACTGTTGAAATTTTCAATACCCATAGTTTTCAAGAGTTATTTACACAGACAATTCACTAGAATGTCTTTTTTCTATAGCCCTTCAATCTAAGCTGTCTAAGCGTGTACGGTAAACCCTACTTGTTATAGAAGCACCATTTTGGTGTATTTTGGGTGTAAAGGTAAATCAGTTTCGGTGGTAATTTGATTGGCCATTGCTGATTTTTCTTGTGTATTACTAAAGCTAGAAATTTAGGAAAATATGGAATTGAAAACTACTTATTGTGTTGTTGTAGTAAGTTTGAGCGTAATAAATTTGGGTGTAATAAACAAGTTCTTGTGTAATCTTTTGAACTGTTAATTTTCTTTACTTTCACTTTTCTTGTATCAGCGTACACCTTACCAAGTATTTGAGAAATGAAATCACAAAAAAGTTCAATTCAAGCATCATGTCCTCCTACTACACCTGAAAAGATTGCATCCGTAGGCACAAAACGTATGTCAGTGACTTTGACAAGAGAAGTTAGAGAAATGCTAGAGTTCTTAGCTGATTCTCAAGGAATTAGTCAGAATGAAGCACTACGGAAGGCGATCGCCACTGAAGCGTATTTTCATAAGCAAATCAAGCAAGGTTCTACCGTGCTAGTTGTGGGTTCTGATGAATCAGTGAAGGAAGTAGTTTTTAGGTAGAGATGTGAAAGCTTGTGTAAACCCTTTAAGGTAACATTAGCTAGTGAAAAAATTTCAATCTTCCAACACTCAGAAAACAACTAATCCTTGTACGGAAGTTGACATTGAGAAGTATACTCAACCGTTCATTTCTGCTGAAACTTTAAGCGATGATTGTATCAAGCATATTGCTGAGTGGGCAAATTCTGAACTGAAGAAGCGTAGTGAGTCTTTGTCTTCAGAAGATTTGCAAGAAAAAACTCCAGAGCTTTCGGACTTGGAAAAGCCCCTTTATGAGCATATTTCTGAGAAACCTTTAGATGATGAAGCTCTAATCAAGCGTATTGCTGAGTGGGCAAATTCTGAACTGAAGAAGCGTAGTGAGTCTTTGTCTTCAGAAGATTTGCAAGAAAAAACTCCAGAGCTTTCGGACTTGGAAAAGCCTCGTTATGAGCATATTCCTGAGAAACCTTTGGATGATAAAGAACTAAAATATCTAAAATATCTGTCTAAGAGGGAACAAATTAAGCATAAAGAACGGATAACCGGCAGACTTTTAACGTTACTCCAGATATCCTTAATTGGCTCTTTTCTCTTAATTGCTTTGTCGGTTGCTGTTCCAGGGGAGAAGTCATTTATCAAGGATATGGCATCTTTGATGATCAACTCACAGACACCTCTGGTATCTGCTGCATTAGTGTATTATTTTGGAAAGAAAAAGTAGCTAAGGTTTGGGTAGAAAGTAAAGCCATTCATCCCAACTATCAAAATTTTTTAATCTTAACTTTTGGTGGTTGTAAAACCTAACATTTTCTTTGTCCGAGAGTAATATCAAATCCGCTAGCTTCGGAGTGATATAATTCTACCGTCAGTAGGGACGTTAACGATAGTTATGCGAAGCAAACGGCTATTCGCCTCTACAATATTGACTATTCTCCCCTAATCCTGAATTATACCAATGCTACCGGATTTGATATAAATCAGTAAAAACTTCCTTAACACCAGTGGAAGTTTTTTTTGAGTACTTGTGCATTGATGAAGAGAACAAAGGTGGCAGCTTCACTATATTTACCCCAAATAACCTGGACTACAAAATATAAAAAGGTTCAGTGAGATAGACAAGGGAAAAAAAGAGAAATTTAACAATTACAGTGGGGTTAAAAGAGACAGATAATAGCTAAATTACAGTGAATCGGGGGTTGACAATTTGTATGCTTACAGTGAAAATTAAGAGTAATGGTATTAAAAACCTTGACAGATTAATAGCAGTAGCTTTTTAGTCAATATGTCGTGGTTTAAAAACCGAACTCCCCACCGCAGGGTTTAATGCGGATTAGTTGAAAACAAACATGACTGCTACAACAAAAGCGAAAGAAAAGACAAACTCAACCGCTTGGGTTAACGCAGATTAGTTTGGAAATCCCGTTACTTTAGTAACGGGGTTTTCTTTAATTGGACATACAAGTAAGAGTACAATAGCAGAGCCTTTGTGTAATTTGGGTTGATCAAAGGAAAGAGCTAGAAGAGGGCGATCGGTAGTAATGGAACTAATTTGTACGCTAAGGCTGAAACTACTACTATAATTCAATTTGAGGCGCTAAGATTTTAGGTGAATTTCACAGTCCATAAACTTCAAAAGTGCAGTATCTACGAATTAATCAGGGTTTAAGGATTCTTACAGCAGCTCAAGTAGTCAAGCGCGTAGGTTTTCGTACCGAAACTACTGATCGCCCAATATCTCATAAATCATTCCTGATTGCTATACCATATTAATTGAGGAGGTAGTATGATGTGATTAGGGTTTATTTAGATACCAGTGTTTATAATCGTCCTTTTGATGATCAAACACAGAAGAAAATTGCCTTAGAAACTGAAGCAGTTAAACTCATTTTTCAAATGATAGAGGAAAAATCAATTATTCTAGTTAGTTCCGAAGCATTAGAATTAGAGAATAGAAAGAACCCTTATCTCTTACAAAAATTGATAATGAGTCGCTATCTACAGAAAGCAACCCTCTATCAACCCCTTAACCTAGCCATTAAAGAGAGAGCAAATGAACTTACCCAACAAGGAATCAAACAATTTGATGCTTATCATGTTGCTTGTGCAGAAATGATACAAACTGATTATTTTCTCACCTGCGATAAAAGACTGATTAGTCGTTGCCAAAACCTTTCTTTAAAAACCCTAAATCCTGTTAACTTCATCTTAGAGTTATGTGATGAAAACTAACCTAACCCATAACGATCAAATTATCCAAGAAGCGTTATTAATCCTCTTTAATCAATTAGAAACTGCTAAGTTTTTAGATATTGTTACCACTTTAAACTTAGGAAATCAAGGGGATTATGTGAAACTTAAAGAGCAATTATTTAAAAATGAAACCATTGATAGCATTTATGAAGAAGCTATGAAAGAACGAGAAAATAAAGATATACACGAACAAACTCAAACAACACCCCCAAATGATAAAGAATTAATCGAAAAAGTCTTACTTATTTTACAAAAGCAATTACCCCCTATTGATTTTAGGCGCTTTGTAGCAACCTTTAATCTAGGAAAAGGTAATTATTAATTATTAATTATTAATTATTAATTGTTATGTCCCGTATCAGAGCACCTAAACTGCCCCAAAATTATCCCTGGCTAAATACAGACAAACCCCTATCCCTCGAATCTCTAAAAGGACGAGTGGTTATCCTCGACTTCTGGACTTACTGTTGCATTAATTGCCTCCACGTTCTACCAGACCTAAAATTCCTAGAACAAAAATATCCAGATAGCCTGACTGTTATAGGTGTCCATTCAGCAAAATTTGAGAATGAAAAAGAATTGGAAAATGTCCGACAAGCTATCCTCCGCTACGACATTGGACATCCTGTTTTAGTGGACAGTGGATCGAGAGTTTGGCAACAATATGCTGTTCGTGCATGGCCTACTTTCAAAATTATCGATCCAGAAGGGTATATAGTGGGGTCTATTTCTGGTGAAGGTAAACGTGACGTCTTAGATGAAATTATTGGTAAGTTGATAGAAGAACATCAAGACAAAGGTACTATTAATTTTAGTGAAGTTAGCTCAATTCTAGAAAAACAAAAGCAACCTGTGACTACACCTTTAGCTTTTCCAGGTAAAGTTCTCGCTGATAGTGATACTAATCAATTATTTGTCGCTGACTCAGGACATCATCGTATTGTTGTTAGTACTCTTGAGGGAGAGGTTTTGCACATTATTGGTAGTGGGAAAGCAGGATTAATCAATGGTTCATTTTCTGAAGCTCAATTTTTCGCTCCCCAAGGTATGACTTTTGATGCCAAGAATCAAATTTTATATGTTGCCGATACAGAAAATCATGCTTTACGCAAAATTGATTTTACAACTCAGCAGGTGGAAACTATTGCAGGTACTGGAGAAAAGAGTTATCAAATTTCACCTCATAGTGGAGTTGCTAGGGAAACTAGACTTAATTCACCTTGGGATGTGGACAAGATAGGCGATCGCATTTTTATTGCTATGGCCGGTTCCCATCAAATTTGGCTGTTGCAACTGGATACTGGAATGATTAGTACTTATGCAGGGACTGGTGCAGAAGCTTGTGTAGATGGCTCTCTGACAGAATCTGCTTTTGCTCAACCTAGCGGTATTAGTACAGATGGCAATGAATTATTTGTTGCTGATAGTGAAATTAGTTCAATTCGGGCAGTCGGTATTAATCAGCATCCGCAAGTGCGGACTATTTGTGGTAGTGGAGGGCTATTTGGCTTTGGCGATAAAGATGGCCAAGGTTCAGAAGTTTTGCTGCAACATTGTTTGGGAATAGAATATACCCAAAATTATGTATGGGTTGCTGATACCTATAATCACAAAATTAAGCGAGTAGAATATCACGCAGGTTTATGCCTTACCATGTTGGGAAATGGCACCGCAGGTAATCAAGATGGACAAGGTATTAATTGTCAATTTTTTGAGCCATCAGGATTAAGTGCGATCGCGCAACATTTATTTATTGCAGATACAAATAATTGTATGATCCGCAAAGTTGAGCTAGATACCTTGGAAGTCACAACCGTAAATTTTACAGGTTTATGTGATCCTAATGTCTGTTCATAGCAGAAGGGAGAGGGAAAAACCGAAGTTGGAAAAATCTTACTCTATTCCCTATTCCCTATTCCCTATTCCCTATTCCCTGCTATAAAACCTAGAATTAGCACCTTCCAACAACGTAAGAATTTTTTCCACATCATTAAATTCCCCAACAATTCTCCGCACAGGTAGAGGCCAAACTCTAATCAAGGTAGGAGTAGCAGTAATTTGATCTGCTTCAGCTTGTTCGGGATGTTGCAACACATCTATTACTTTCAAAGTATAAGGATGAGAAAGAGATTGTTCTAATATTTGGTGGAGACTCTTCATTGCTCGCTCAGTGCCAATACTGTTACCCGATACAAATAACCGAAGAACATACCCTTGAACTTTTAGTTTTTCTAGTTGTAGATCGAGACTGGAAGTCAAAACCTCTGGAGTTGAGTCTAGATTAAACTCTTGCTGCTCAAGATGTACAACAAGGTTATGATTTTTCCAGAGTTGAGAAAACTGGTCATAATAAGTAGAAATTACCATTGGATTACAAAATTCCTCTGACCAAGGAGCAGGTTGCCAAATCAAGTTATCAGTCTTAAAAATGGCATTAAGTAATATCTGATATCTTAAGACTGGAGCATAAGCTTCAGCAGAAACTTGGACTTGTTGAGTACGATGGTCTAGCCATTTATCAATAGTTGCAGTGTATCCTGGTATTAAGAAATGAGGTGGTTCTGATAACCCCAATATTTCTTGTAGCTCTACACAGAGGTGTAGATGCCATCGATTTTGCTTACTTGGGTCTATACAATAAATTAAATCTCCCCCGGGTGTAAACAAGGCTATACCCTTGAACAATAGGGGGAATTCTTCTGGAGCTGGTTTCAAGAAAATCAATTAGGATCGACTACAGACTTTTGAGTTTTTCCATGCTGAATCAATATTACAATGCGGGACTTCCCACCAGGAAAGTTAAACTGCGCTTTTAATTTCTACTCTAGTTCATCCTAAGAACTTAAAATTTAAAACTTCACAATCTTTTTAACTTTACCTGGGGGGAAGTCCCGCGCTGTAATTTTTAATTCAGCGCCGTATGGGAAAGCCAGGCGTTATGTGTGCGGTTTGTCCTGATTTTTTATGCACTTCCACAGCTATCAATAAAAACAGTTGTTATGATAGATAACGTAGAGATAAAGGTCGATACTACATCATGCTACTGAAATATAAGTACAAGCTTAAACCACAGAAAAGCCAAACAGTAATTATAGCTAATTGGTTGGAATTAGCCCGAAAGCAATATAACTACCGTTTAGCTGAAAGGCTGAATTGGTTTGAAGCCACACGCACACCAGTAAACGCTTGCCCACTTAACGTTTCAGTAGTTCCTGTAGAAAGGATTTATCAAAATATCCCAGAGTTTAGAATACAAGCAAGGGACGGTAGAAAAAAAGACGGCAATGGTAATCCAGTAACAAAGAAAGGCGATAGGCATCCAAATATAATAAATGGTTATGTTGTGTGGGAAACTGTTCAACTAGCAGATTTAGTACAAACCAAAAAGCTATTTCCTGAGTATAAGTCTATGCACTCTCAAGTGCTACAAGATGTTATCCAGCGTGTACAAACTACTATGGATAACTTTACCAAACCTGACAAAAACGGTAAAACCAGTGGGAGACCTAAATTCAAAGGGAAGCATTACTATAACTCGTTCAGTTATCCTCAGTTATCAAATACCAATATTGTTAAAAATGCTAACGGTCGTTATTGTATCAATTTACCAAAAATAGGCTTAGTTCCTTTTGTCTACAATCGCGCAATACCAGGAGGATTCAAGGTTAAGACAGGAACAGTAATCCGTGAAGCTGATGGTTGGTATATCAGCTTAACAATAGAAGATAAGACTGTACCTATAGAGGTTGCAGAAATTCAACCTACCTTAGAAAACTCAAAAGGCATTGATTTGGGGTTGTTTTACTATGCTGTTACCAGTGATGGTGAGTTTATAAATGTTCCCAAGTTTTTCAGGAAATCTGAACATCGGCTGTCCAGACTTCAAGTGAGATTGGCTAAGAAGCAAAAGCATTCTAAGGCTTGGAAAGTTCTCAAGGGAAAAATAGCTAAACTTCATCAACTAATAGCTAGACAAAGGTTAGACTGGCAATTTAAACTTGCTTATCATTTGTTCAGTGATTGTCAGGTAATATTCCTTGAAGAGCTACAGATAGCTTCTTTAGTTAGACGTTGCAAAGCCAAATTAGGCAATAATGGCCAGTTCTTACCCAACGGTCAATCGGCGAAGTCAGGACTAAATAAGTCCTTGCAGGATGCAGCTTTTGGTAAGTTTGTTCAAGTCTTAGAATATGTCGCTTGGAAACTTGGCAAGAGGATTATCAAAGTAGACCCAAAAGGTACATCTCAACATTGTTGGGAATGCTTGAGTAAAGTCCCTAAAAGCTTATCAGAGCGTTGGCATTCATGTCCTAAATGCGGACAAGAACTAGATAGGGACTATAACTCAGCACTTCTAATACAGAAAATTGGATTGTTATCAACACAGAGGGAGGACATCACCTCTGTTAAAACTGCGGTCAGGGCTTCTCTGGCTGAAGAATCCCGCGTTGTCGCCTAAGCGCAATGTTGGGAGTATGTCAAATTCGACCTCGTAAAATCTGAGCCATTTCATTTGGGAAAGGAGACTGATCTATTGCTGTTTCTTCTGTAATTCGACCTTCTTGGTAAAGCTCAAACAAAGACCTATTCATGGTAGTCATACCTTCATAAGTATCTTTGAGCATAATTTGGTTAATCTCTTCATACTGGTCTTTAACAATATATTCCTTAATTACGTCAGTATTAATCAAAATGTCATGGAAAGCTGCCCGCTTACCATCAGTAGTTTTACACAACAACTGAGCAATAATTGCTACTAGAATTTCTGAAAGAGCTAATTTAATCGCTGGTTGCTCCTCAGCAGAAAACATATCCAAAATACGAGTTAGAGTCTTGATGGCACTGTTGGTGTGCAATGTTCCCATTACCAAGTGTCCTGTAGAAGCAGCTTTAATGGCAATTCCCACTGTTTCCTTATCTCGAATTTCCCCTACTAACATTAAGTCTGGGTCTTGACGGAGAGCGCCTTTAAGAGCATTAAAGAATTTTAGAGTATGTCTACCTACTTCCCGGTGCTTGATCAAACATTTTCGACTTTCATGGACAAATTCCACAGGGTCTTCAATAGTGATGACATGATAAGGAAAAGTACTGTTCATAAAATCAATCATCGCCGCCATGGTGGTGGACTTACCAGAACCTGTAGGTCCGGTCACCAAAATTAACCCTTTATGGTAATGGCAGACTTTCTTGAAGACTTCTGGCAATTTAAGTTGCTCCATAGTCAATATTTTAGACCCAATCAGTCGTAAAACCATTGCTGGACCAGCAAGAGAGTCAAACAAGCTAATCCTAATCCTGACAAAACCCAAGTCAGCAGCACCATCAAAGTCAAGATTTTCTTGGAATGCACGAATTTCTTCATCTGTAAGAATTTCTCGCAACCAAAACATAAAGGTGTTCAAGTCAGTTTCTGGATATTCAAGAGGTACAAGGTCTCCACGTTTGCGGAACCGTGGTATTTCTTTTACCCCTAAATGAACATCTGAAACACCTTCTTCATTAGCTCGCCGGACAATATCTGTCAGCGGTATTTGTCCAGAACCCAGTTGTGGACCACCAGGAGTTGCTATTTGAGGTACTGGTGCGGTTTCCGTTGGAGGAATTATTTGTTGAGAAGCAGATGTTGATGATGCTGGTGGATCGGAAGAAGCTGGAGGAGATGTTGGGGGTTTTCTTGCTGCTGGTGGACTAGGTGGAGCTGGGGGACGCGGTAAACCACGGCTTCCTGGAGGACGGGGGGCTGGGGGACGAGGTGGTGGTTTTTGTGTCATAGTTGCATTACCTTGCTGAATTAGGATATTGCACCTTCTTGAAAACTAGACAAAGCTAGACATCTGCCATCGGTGATTGCAAATGATTCATTACTCACCCGTTTCAATGTGTACTTGCTGTGAAAGTTGATGTTCCGCCCATAAACCATGGGTTAGGATTCCCTCAAGGGCTTTCCTCCACTGAAAAAGTTGAGTCCTTCGGATACGATGTAGTTTAATAAAACTAGCAACTCGCCTCCAATGACTCCAATCATGTTTGTTGACATCCTCCGGTCTCAACAAACACTGTGGTATTTTTTCTGATAATTTTAAGGCTCTACGGCCAATTACTAAAGCTGCAGCAGTGCCACTATTCAGGCCGTATTTACCCATATAATTAATCATTCCAATTACACTGCTAAAAGCTGGATTAACTTTGATTAATTCCACTCCAAATCTTTTACAACGTGACAATATAGCTTCTCTAAACATTCCAGTAGATAAGTTAGAAAGCATCTCATTGTAAACTTTGCTTTCTTCGCTCATCTTGGCCTTTTTTTTACTAAAGTCTAGAGACTCAATAGCAATAGCACATTCAAAAAATTCTGCTAAGAACACAATTTGAGAAACAATATTTCTCATGGATGCTTGTCGCTGCCCTGTTGTTTTATTTTTCCATTTATACGGGATTTCTTCTAAATATTTAATGTTACCATCCCACTTCACATAAGTAACCGAAATTGAGTCTGCATTAAAATCAATACCTAGACAACCATTTTTTCTTGTATGAACTACTGGTATTTCTTGTACATAAGTTGAAAGATGTATATACCAATTCTCCTGTTTATGTTCTCTACAAAAAATAGAAATTGTGATTGGTTTTAAATTGTTTATGGCATAATCTAAGTCTGTGGCTCTATATCTTCCAATCCTATCTGAAACTGAAAATTTTAACTGTATTTTCTTACCATATTTTTCTTGTAATGGTCTAGGTAGTTGAACTTGTAATTTATATAACCCATCCTCTTGTAATGGTAAAACTTTCATCATAGTTCCACCCCCTGGCTGAGATTTTCCTACACAGAAAAACCTGCCTGAGCGTTTTTTTCTCCAATCTACATTCCATTCATCTGAGGTTTTATATCCGTTTTCTGCTAAATTGTGTTGAGCGTTAAATAATTTCTGTGAACCAAAACAAATATGTAGACGTTCTGTGTTTTTTAACTTCTTTAATTTTCGTTTCAGGTTAGCTATTTTCTGAATTTTACTTTTTAAACCCAGTAATTGATGACAAAATTTCTTTCGAGCTTGTGTGTGTGGAAAACCTTTTTTTGTTGCTAATTTTAATGTTTTTTCTAGTTTGGTGATCAGTTTTTTTGTCGCAGTTGTTTTGGCGCTTAATTGCAACTCTAATTTAGAAATTAGGTTTTTTTTAGCTGTTTTTAATTGGTTTAAACATCTTCGTGCTTCAGTAGCAATTGAGTCAGCATAAGCCCATTGAATGTTAAACTTTTTCATCAGACGCTTTTCTAGTTCAGATTCTGATAATTTCTCAGTTTGCATCCAGTTAACAGCAGAACGTTTCCAGGATTCATATAATGCTCCGAGTTCTGTGTTTGCAGGATGGTATTCAATTTTAGCTTCTATTCCTGTCAAGGAACCGTGAGATTTGGCCATTACTCACATTGAATTACTTTACTCAAGGTTAGCAGAGCTTGCCTTTTTGTGTCAATAATATTTGCTATAACTTTGACATGAACTTAAGTTTCGTGTCTGGTTCCTAATTTTTCTACCTATTTGCCATTGCGTAATATCCTAGACATTTTGTAGGTGTTTGTCTAGGATAGTCTATATTTTTTGGTGTTAGCAAGCAACAGTCGATAAATATATTCTAATTCTAACGGCAAGTAATTTTTTATTTGGAAGTCCCTAATTGAGATGATTTGCATAGTATAAATACTTACTAAACAACCGATTTATATACTACACCTCAACAAAAAGACTTATTCAGCAAACCCTAATTACAATTTTGTCTGATTTTGATCTTGATACCATTTCTCAACCTCAAGTGCTTAATTATACATCTATCTTCAGATACTTCTATTATATTGTTTAGATATTTATTAGTCGGAGGTTGATTTTGCAGTTTAGTAGATTGAGGCTTGTTTAGTTTTAATATATTATTGGCTTCATTATTTAAGAATTTTTGATTTTGAGTGTAATTTTTTGACAAAGAAGGATACTCAAAAAATATTATTAAAAATATAGGTATAAAAGAAATCAAACCGAGTTGTTTTAATAATAAAATAGTCATACTACCTCTTTCTTAAATCTGCTACTGTAAATATCAAGTTGCTCAATCGACAGACTCAAAATCTCAATGGTTTTGAGTAATAATTACTAGCCTAAGCTCACAGAATATGTGAAAAGTATTTACCGTTTTTCTCCTCAAGGAAGATAAGTTTAGCACCACCTTTAAGCTAGAGTATATACTTAGCCCAAAGAAAAAGCTGTATTCATAATAGTAGCTACACCAACAAATCAAAATTTTCCTAAAAGTTGTTCTATGCTTGTCTTGCTTGATGATTATTTTTCATTAGTTTGCCTATCCCCTCACCTTTATTTTAGATCTACTTTCTTATCATCCCTTACTTATATATCAAATATATCAAATCCAATTTCGGTAAATATAATAATTTTCCAAAAAATACGCGATGTGTATGATATATTTCTAGGCTATCTGTTCTCTAAAAATAAAAAAAATTTACCTTATTCCAAGAATAAACGCTGTATAATATTACTCGATAATCAAGAAAAATTATCGTAAGCATTCAGCCGTCAGCCAGCCTCCTATGGTCGGAACTGCGGACTTCAGCTATCAGCTATTGCTTTTAGTTTAGGATAAAAGCTTTATTAATTGTCTTACTACAAAAGTTGTCTCCCTTATCCTGAAAGTCAACTACGAACTCGCCGAATCAGTA
>NZ_JAAHHG010000230.1 GCF_010692555.1 Okeania sp. SIO3B5
ATATTAAAAAGGAATCAGTTTCAGAATTCATTGAAGAACTAATTTCAATATTTGACGAATATATTGATACGCAAGAATTCCATTTTGGATTAGAATCTCTCAGACAAATACTCAAAGAGGCAAATAAAAAGGATTCACTTCCATTTATAATGGGTGAAAAAGATAGTTATTTGATAAAGGATTTTTTGCAATTTTATCTAAGACCTATATATTTGTTCAATAATTCAAATCATATTTTTGATAATGAGGATACTATTTCAAAAATTATTACCAGCTACAAAATTAATGATGACGGCAAAGAAATAAAAAACTATTCCTTTGTTAATTCGCAAAGCAATTTGTTTGTTCAGGCTTCAGATGTTTTTGTTGGTTTGATGGCTAAATTTACTAATTATATAAATACCAATTCTAGGGATAAAATAATAAGCGATTTTGATTCATTATCGGAGAAGCAATTAAACAATATTGATTCTTTCATAAACTTGATACTCAAATCTAATAACAAGAATACTGGTTTTTTGCATCAGATAGATGCTTATGAAGAACAAACAAAAATTCATTTGATACCTGAAATTAGAAGAAACCAGGCATAAAAATTTGACTGGATCAGACCGACAAATTCGATCGATGTTGTTGCAAAGGTTACTTGCAGCAGCTAACTTTAACCTCGATCTTAAAAAACAATACTCGTTTCACCTAATGAGCGATCGCTTGAAGTAATTCCTATTAGTTAGATTTTTTCTCTAAATATCCTATATAGTAAGATTAAAATTCATTCTGGAGTAAAACATAAATGTCAGAATTACTGAAAAGAATTACAATTAATCCTAAACAATGTGGTGGCCGCCCTTGCATCCGAGGCATGAGAATTAGGGTATCGGATGTACTAGATTTATTTGCGGCTGGACTGAATGCCGAACAAATCTTAGCAGAAATGCCCGATCTAGAAGCCAAGGATCTGCAAGCAGCGCTTTTATATGCTTCCTGTAAACTTAATCATCCCGTGCTAGTTGTATGATAATTTGGGTAGATGCACAACTGTCAACTGCGATCGCAACTTTTCCTTCTACCTTACTTTTTAAACACTTTTATTTTTATCAGATTTTGCTCTATCAATCTTGCCTTCTAAATCTGATTCTCCAATATGATTTTTACCTGTCTTATCAAAAACTTCTAAATGGGCAGATTTTCCATAATGTAGATTATCCACATACCAGATATATCCAGTTTCTTTCTCTTTATAAATTTTTCTACCATCATGTTGTTTTTGAGTAGATTCAAATCTATTAGTATCTCTTAAGATAGTTTGCTTATCATTAGGGGGATTAGTACAAGATTCATCATAGTTAAATTGACTTAATTGACAACTTGTTTCCAGCCAGTTTTCTAATCCAACTTTCTTATCAATACTATCTAATTGAATTAGATTTTCTATGTCATTGTTTTTAACAATAGAGATAGAATTACATCCTATAATCTCCTGATGCTGACATTGAAAACAAGAATCTATAAAATTAATCAATAAATACTTTGAATCTACATTAATTAATTGTCTTTCTGTCGCTTCTGCTAAGGATGTATTTGCTGCATCTTTGTAATCTTCACCATCCAGATAATCAAAATTATCTTCTTCAGAATGAATTCTTTCTTCCTGCCAGTCTTTGAGATTTACTTTATTAAATATAATATTTCTAATTGCTATTTTCAAATCTTTTCGCTTGATTTTATTAAAACTTTCTTTGAAAATGACATCCTTGATTACATGAGAATCCCAAAGGACATCAGTATAATAATTTTTTTGTTCTATGTTTTCTTTTTTTAGAGAATTAATTAATTCAAAAATACTTTTGATTATTATTAAAGCATCTTCAAATTCTTTTTGAGTCGAGTATTGTCCTTTTAAAGAAACTTCATTGATAAAGATTTCAATTTTAATCATTATTTTAAATCCCAAAAAGACGCTCGAAATCTTTATCCATTTGGTCGAAAAATCCATCAGGCCATTCTTCTATCTTGCCATCAGAATCAATAGGTATTTGAATAACAGACTCACCAATTTTTTGAGAAAAATATAAGATACTTAATTCTTCATTAGTTAAAATATTATCAAGAACAGCAATTCGCAATGCGTTTAAAATATGGTCGCTATGAGATTCTATCAATACTTGTACGCCACAATTACTTACTTTTGCTAAAAATTTAGCTAGTTCAGATTGTGCTTTAGGATGTAGATGAGCTTCAGGATTTTCTACTATTAACATTTCTCCTTTTTTGGCGATAAGTCCAGAAACAATAATAGGCAAAATACAATGATATCCAAAACCAATATTAGCGGGGCGAAAACGATCTTTTGATAAACTACTATTTAACATTAGTTCTAGTATATTAGTTTGTGAACCTGAAACTTCAACTTTTGCCCCATCAAAAATTTTATTCAGCCATTCTTGTGTTTGGATTATTAAAGTTTGCGCATCTTCACCTAAATATAATTTATCATTGATTAATTCATCTTTCATTCTGTGAAGTAAATTAACTGTTTGTTCTCCTTTTAAACCAACATTAGGAAATTGAGGAAGAGTCGATCTCAAATAAAAATCTTGTGGACCTATTCTATCAGCAGAAATATAATGAATAGCTGAAAAGTTTAACAACTTATGAAAAATTTTTTGATTATAATGCTCAAATTCTCTTTCTAAGATTTGGTCAGGAATAAATTTGAAAATAGTTTGATTATCTTTAAGGCGTCTATCTAATTCAAATACCTTGCAATAAAAGCGAAAATTATTTGTTGATGAGGAACAAAGGTTTCCATGAATTTCAAACTCTGTAAGTGCAGCAACTAAATCATCGTTCATATCTTCAACAAAAGAATAACTAACACTTCCTTGTGATGTTATTATTTCATTTTGCTCTAAGCCTATTTTGTTATCATAAAAATAATTAAAATATATAGGTTTTTCTCTTGATGTACCTGTATTTCTAATTTCATCAAATCTACCTAAATTAAGACAGTTGCCATTTAAAATCAACTTATTTGTACGATTGTCATATTCAATTGATTGCCTCATTAATAGTAGAGACTGAAGCAAACTAGATTTTCCTCTTCCATTAATACCTGTGAGCAAAGTTAATTGCCCCAATGGAAAAACTGTTTTTTCTCGAAAACACTTAAAATTCTCTAATTCTATCTTAGTGAACATTGCTAAACATCTCCCAAAATTTTTTGTGCTAAATCAAATCTTTTAATGACTTTATCTTTATCATATTTAACTCCTTTAATTGAACCAACATACTCTGAATTTTTCCGTAATTTTACAAAATTTTGTTTAATAGTTTCTTTGTGTTGCTCTAAAAATTCATCGTCGTGTGTTGAAAAAAAGTAAGAAATAGATTCAAACATAATCATATTAACTTTTCCTCTACTTCTATATGTTGGCAAACGAAAATTTTCTTGTGCAAAAAAATCATAAGTTAATTTCATCACTCTTTCAAAATCATTTCTTAATTCATCTATCTTATCCTCCGACATTGCGTTTATTTTTTGCATAGCATCTTCTAAAAATTTATTCATATCACCTTGATAATCTTGGCGATAATCATTACATATCTTAAAAGCCAAATAATGTAAAATCAGCTCTCTATCTTTCATTCTTTTATCAGAAAAACCATAATCAATTGCCTGTTTAAAATAATCTTTCTCTGATAATTCTTTTAAGAGCTTTGTAGATTTACCACTAAAAATACAATTCCTAATTTCTTGTCTTTCTAGTTTTGTTCCTCCAGTATTTACTCGCTCAAAAATATCATAAAGAATGCGTGATGGTGCAGAATATGGAATCACATATAAAGAAATTTTCTTATCCTCTATTCTAGTCTCATAATCTCCAGATAGTTCTTTTAAATCATCAAAACTATGATGGTTTAATTGTGGCAAAACTTTTAATCCAGTAAGTTGAAATTTATTATCTATAAAGTCTCGGATAGCTGAAGTTCTCTGTAATCCATCTACAACTATATATTCTCCCTTTTTAGTTTGCTTCATATACCAATAAGGTAAAGGAAAATTCAGAATAATTGACTCAATAAATTTACTTTTCTGCTCTAGAGTCCATATATTGGGATTTCTTTGAAATTCAGGATCGAGAATTATTTTGTTTTGCTCGCATTTTCTTTTTAGTTCAAAAACAGTATAGGGATTTTCTCTAATATCAATATCCTGTTGTATTAGATTTTCAGGATATAGACTAGCATTCTCCGTAGCATATTCTTCCGGTGTATCCTCATCAGTTTCGACAACATCATCCTTTTGGTTTTTAGGTTTCAAAATTTTGTCCATCATTTTTTATTTTTCAAACAATTTAAATATACTCCACAATTTTTGTTCATAAATAAAAGGGTTCCTTGCTATTGCTATAATATTACCATTTCTAAATTCTCATAATCTCCTAAATGTGAATAAACTTAATATAATAAATTTTTCTACGGTTAAGAACACTAACAAAAACTCAAGATAATCTTGATGCTAAACACTACATCTTTGGTATAGTGGATTCAAGGTGAAAAGTTCTCTTTATGGAGGTGGGCGATCGCTTACAATAATTCCCACTTATTACAATTTTTATCTAAATGCAATAAAATCAAAATAATCAAACAGACAAAATATAAAAAATGACTATCTCTTTTGGTATGATGGATCTAGATCGAGAAGTTTTATTTGATATAAGTCCCAAAACCAGGAAATAGTTTAAAAGTTAATTGTTCTTCTCATTTTATTTTCTTTTTAGGATTGATTATTATATTACTATCTAATATTTATTATGCCACCTTTAGAATATTTTGCTATATAAAATAATTGAATCTAAATCAAATTTATCCTATATCAATGACAATCTATCGACCTGTTTGATTGTTCAAATCAATTTTACCTCTATCGCACATACTTTGAAATATTAAACTATTAAATAACTAATGCCAGCTAGAGATATTTATCATAATACGGTTGTTGAAGCATTAAAAATAGATGGTTGGACAATTACTCACAATCCTCTATATTTAGGTTATGGAGGTAAACATCTTTATGTTGATTTAGGTGCAGAAAAAACAGCGATCGCTGCCGAAAAACAAGGTAAAAAAATTGCTGTATAAATCAAAAGTTTTATTAGTCTTTCTCCCATAAACGATTTACAAATAGCAGTGGGGCAATATGAAATTTATCGAACTGTGTTATCGGAGCTAGAACCAGAACGTTTACTTTATTTTGCTGTTAATAAACAAGCTTATGAAAATATTCTCCAAGATAAATTAGGTCAATTAATTATTAATAAAATACAACTGCATCTGATAATTTTTGATGAAAAAGTTGAGAGAATAATTAAATAGATAAGTTAGATAACTATCGTGAAATTATATTGATACAGCGGATTCCACTTTGGTGAGGTACACCCTCGCGAGCAAGATGCTCGCACTGGGAACATTTAATTATTAATATCTGTACTTCATATACTTGAAATCTGCTGTAACTATAAAATTTTACTTAATTATCTCAAATATTTTTAACTTACCACTGAATTTTTTGCTATAAAATCAAAATAATCAAACAGACAAAAAAGGAAAAATCAACATTAATGTTAGAAACATTACTAGAACCATTACAATATAGTTTTATGCAGCGATCGCTCTTAGTCGCCATAATAGTTGGAATTATTTGTGCAGTAGTAGGCAGTTATTTAATGGTACAAAGATTAGCTCTATTAGGGGATGCCATTAGTCACTCAGTATTGCCAGGATTAGCTGTTGCTTTTTTAGTAGGGGCAAATATTTTTATTGGAGCATTTATTGCCGGAGTAATTAGTACGATTTTAATTAATTTAATTAGGACGCGATCGCTAATCAAAGAAGATGCAGCAATGGGGATAGTTTTTTCTGCTTTCTTTGCACTAGGAATTACACTAATTACAATTATTCAGAAAGACAATAAAATTGACCTAAATCATTTTTTATTCGGCAATATTCTCGGTGTAACTATTGGGGATGTGAGAGATACATTAATTATTGCTGTGATTGTTTTATTAGTAGTAGTATTGCTGTATAAAGAACTATTATTTTACACATTTGACCCCTTGGGCGCTCAAGCAGTAGGTTTACCTGTAAATTTATTAAACCTGGGATTAATGATGTTAATTGGTTTGACAATTGTAGCCAGTCTCAAAGCGGTGGGTGTAGTGTTAGTTTTGTCTTTATTAATTACACCAGCAGCTACAGCTTATTTGTTAGTAAAACAGCTATACGAAGTAATGATTTTAGGAGTAGGAATAGGGGTTTTATCTAGTATTAGTGGAATGTATATTAGCTACTTCTATAATTTACCATCAGGTCCGGCAATTGTATTAGTATCATTTGGGTTATTTATATTAGCTTTTTTGTTCAGTCCTACTCAGGGAATTTTAACTCATCCAGCATCAACTTCTAGTCAATCTTCTATTTGGCGGGAGTTAAAAAATTTGATTAAGTAAAGTTGAAAATATCGGGTTTTTCATCTTAATTAGGGTTTACTTATGGAAGTATTATGGGTGAGGGTAGGAATCAGGAGAAGTGGAAATTACAGAGGATTTATGAGGAAATATGATACATCAGGATTCTATATTTATTCAGCAAGCCCTAATTATTAACCAATTAAAATTACTAAAAGAGCAACACCAAACATAACAGTCCCAGCTATACGATTAATATTAGTCATAGCTTTTTCACTTTTAAAGAATAATCTAGCACGGGATGCTAAATAAGCATAAAATCCAATTACTAGAGAAAGAATAACGGTAATAAGAGTAGCAATTAAAAATATACTATTTACTTTTAAATCATTAGGGTTGACAAAAACAGGAAGAAAAGCACCATAAAAAACAATAACTTTAGGATTACTCAGTGTAATAGTTAAACCTGCCGTAAAATTTTTTAAATAAGTTTTGTTTGATGCTTCATCATCATTTTCTAGATTAATAGGTGCTGATGTCCAAAGTTTCCAACCTAACCAAGCTAAATAAAGACCTCCTAAGACTCTAATGATAATAAAAGCATTGTCAATAAATTGAGTCACTAATGTTAGTCCGAAAATTGCGATTAAAAGAAATATAATATCTCCTATAACAATTCCCGCTATTACTAAAAGGGATGAACGAAAACCTGATGCTAAAGCACAAGAAGTCGCTGCTAAAATACCAGGTCCTGGAGTACTCGCTAATACTAAGATTCCTATAGCAAGACCGAAAATACCTTGAATGGTAATACCATTAAATAATTCACTCATGTTAAATTAATTATTAGTTTTTATACACTATACTATTGGTATTCATTTTTCTCCAGAAATGCAGCCGACAGAAGATTTGTGGCCTCTTAAAAATGAAGTGGTAGGTGATAATAATTAATAATTAATAATTAATTATTAATAATTAATAATTAATAATTAATAATCTGGAGAGTAAAAAGTTCTTCCCAAAAATAATTTGCTTTGAAGGCTGAAAGTATTACTGTAAAAGCCTTACAGTACTTACAACTCTGAATAAAGAGTTTTTAACCTTTAGATCGCTGAAAGCCTTAGCTAGCAATAGTTATTTCAATAACTTTGCACTGTCTAGTAATAATTAATTATTAATTATTTACTAGCCAGTTTATTTGTAACATTTTTTTTAAATTGGGATAATATCATGTCCGGTAGCATCGGAGCGTGTATAAAATAAAGGTGACACTCTTGAGAAAACCTTCTGCCTCCTGCCTCCTGCCTCCTGCCTTCGGACAACCATTGTCTAATTATTCAACCGGACATGATATAACAAGTAGAAAGAGAACAAACTCAACTTTCCACTTGCCATTTTATCAATACTTACTCCTTCTTCCTTCTTCCTTCTTCCTTCTTCCTTCTTATTTAACCGCCAATTTTCAACAAAGAACCCAAAACATGAGGAATATTTTCTAACTCCATTGCTGCCATGGCTGCTGTCGGTTCATAACCACAATGAACCATACAATCAGCACATTTAGGATTCCCACTTTTATAACCATAATTATCCCAATTAGTTTCCTCTAAAAGTTCTTTAAAAGTAGGATAATATCCTTCATTCATTAAATAACAAGGTTTTTGCCAACCAAGCACACTATAACTAGGACTACCCCAGGGAGTACAATCATAATCTTTATCTTTTTCTCCCATCAAAAAATCTAAAAATAAAGGATTATGGTTAAAATTCCAATTCTTTTTACCAGCTTTAAAAGGAGCAAGAATTTCTCGGAATAATAATTGTGTTTGTTGACGCTTAAGAAAATGTTCCTGGTCTGGTGCCCACTCATAACTGTAACCAGGAGAAATCATCATCCCATCAATATTTAAACCTTCGAGAAAATCAAAAAATTCCTGCATTTGTTTCGGATCTGTTCCCTCAAATACAGTAGTATTAGTAGTAACTCGAAATCCTTTTGCTTTAGCAGCGCGAATGGCTTTAACTGCTATTTCAAACACTCCTTGTCGATCAACACATCGATCGTGAGTTGCTTGTAAACCATCAAGATGAATACTAAAAGTTAGATAAGGAGAAGGTTTAAATTTATCTATATTATTTTCGAGTAACAAACCATTAGTGCATAAATAAACAAATTTTTGCCGCTGGACTAACCCCTGCACAATTTCAGCAATTTGTGGATGTAATAAAGGTTCGCCTCCGGGAATAGAAACCACAGGAGCGCCACATTCTTCTACAGCAGCAAAACATTCTTGAGGTGTGAGGTTTTGCTTGAGTATTTCCTTGGGATGCTGAATTTTTCCACAACCAGGGCAGGCTAAATTACATCTGAATAGAGGTTCCAGCATTAAAACTAGGGGAAAACGTTTACGCCCTTTGAGACGTTGAGTCAGGAGATATTTTCCTACTTCTAGAGCTTGTTGGAGTTGAATTGCCATGAATAACCTAACCTCTTTAATGTAAGTAATCTATTTATTTTTACAAAAAAAACGTGCAGTTGAAAGCCAAGTGGCTTTAGCTTTTGGATGAAAACAAGTTGATTTATTCCCAAGTATCCTAAAACGTGGGATAATTTTAATGAATGCAAGTAGGAACAAGGTTTGTCCCATAGACTCAATGCTTGTAGGGGTGAAACTCCAGTCGGGAAGAAACTGGTAGCATGGTTCTACCAAGACACTCGGCACAGACAAACAGGCAGCAAGGATAGGGATTTATATCATGTCCGGTTGAACAGTTATAAATAAATAACGACTTAGGAGTCAGGAGTCAGGAGTCAGGAGTCAACCCACCCCTCGCCCCTCCCCCTCCCAGGAGGGGAAGACTGAAGTTGGAAGAATAATAACTGGAGTTGAAGGAGAAAGTTTTTGATCACGCTCTTATCCGGACATGATATTATAGCTCACTCATAAGTGTAAAACCATTCTGAAAGCGAGACAAAAGTAAGGGCGATGTATGTGGCACTCTTGTCAGCATATTTGAGTCTGTAGGTGGTATATGAGCTACCACCACTGGAATAAATTAATCAAGTCCAGTGACAGCTAGTAGCTTTTCACAATCGTGTTTTTAAATCGATTCGGAACAACTGCTTAGAATCACCCGTACTTTAGTCGGGTGAAAAGTCAAACAAGAGTCAAAAGCTTAAAATTCAGACAACGCAAGCTTTTTTCTTCATCCTTCTTTCTTCTTTCTTCTTCCTTCTTCCTTCTTTCTTTTGCTATACCACTTTTCCACTATTCTGCCATTTTTAACTCCCCCGGCGGGAAGTCCCGCGCTCTCCCGGAGGGGAGCGCCGTATGGGAAAGCCGGGCGCTATCTGTGTTGTTCATCGGGGATTTTCTGTTTGTAGTATACATCTTATATTGTAGTATATGCATTGATAGCTATTGACAATTACAAATAAATAGATTTTAATTGTTCTAAACACAGGGGGAGGACATCACCTCTGTATAAACAGCAGTCAGCTTTTTTTTCTGACTGAAGAATCCCGCGTTCGTCATCGTCATCGTCATGTCGCGTTAGCGCAACGTCGGGAGTATGTCAAATAGCAGTGTTAAAATTATCAGTGTATTGGGCAAAAGCCATTGGGATACAGTGGAAAAATATTAATAATAGGTTAAAAATCTTTAACTTCCACATTGCTGTATTATATTTTGTCCATACATTCTGCACTAATAATATCTAAAATCTAATATGAGTGGTACTATTACTCCCTCCCAAGCAAATATTAGTCTGTTGTCTGGCACTAAAACTACACCTTTAACCTCTGGTTCTGTAGTGGGAGATTTCTTCCAAGAAACCCTAGCATTAACCCGTCGGTTATTTATCCAACTTAAACGACGCCCTTCGACATTAATAGCTGGAATTATCCAACCCCTGATGTGGTTAATCCTATTTGGGGCACTTTTCCAAAATGTACCTCAAGGTTTATTTGGTGAAAGTCAAAACTATGGACAATTTCTCGGTGCTGGTATTATTGTCTTCACCGCTTTTGCTGGTGCCCTTAATGCTGGTTTGCCAGTAATGTTTGACCGAGAATTTGGCTTTCTCAACCGCCTATTGGTGGCTCCATTAACATCCCGTTTTTCTATTGTCATAGCTTCAGCTACCTTTATTGTCACTCTGAGTTTTATTCAGTCAGCAATAATCATCGGTGCTGGTGCATTTTTGGGTGCTGGATTACCTGGTACGTTAGGATTAGCTACTATCGCCCTGATTGTCCTAATGTTGGTTGTGGGCGTGACTGGTTTAAGTTTGGGTCTGGCCTTTGCTTTACCTGGGCACATTGAACTTTTGGCGGTTATTTTTGTAACTAACTTACCTTTACTGTTTGCTAGTACTGCTCTAGCACCTCTATCTTTTATGCCTAATTGGTTACAGGTAGTGGCAAGTTTAAATCCTTTGACTTATGCGATCGAGCCTATTCGCTATTTGTATCTACATAGTGACTGGTCTATTGGTAGTATAATCATGGAAACACCTTTTGCTGATATTTCTTTTGGTACAGCATTATTGGTACTGTTAGTCTTTGATATAGTGACTTTAGTTGCAATTCAACCTTTATTACGTCGTCGTTTTGCATAAATTGGTTTAATCGGGAACGGGCGGGAACGGGCAAGATGCCCATTCCACAAGATTATTAAGATCATCAAAATAGTTGTATACTGTATATCTGAAGTTTTCCAAAAAAACTAAGATACTACCTATGTCTACCCAACTTTTGACAAAAATAATTTTCAGCACCTTAACCACAGGAATAATTACTATATTCCTACCTCAACCATCTTTTGCTGAATCTTATGAAACTAATACTGTTAATCCTCTAAAGGATTTGCAAACCGTAGATAACCCCGATCCTTTCAGTGGTTCCGGTGGGTTGAATATGTTCGACATTATTCATAACTCAAGACTGGGAAATAACCGGAATATGAAAGAGTATATGCTCGAACAACGTGACAGTATTAATGATGCAGCGACACAGTTTCGCAATAAACAGCAGCAACTTATACAACCATCACAGAATGCTATTGGTGATACTCTTGCTCCTACCGTAGGTGAGAGTGAAGTTAATCCTTAATCGACTACATAGTATAGTTATTTATTCAAGCGATCGCTCTGTTGCTCAAAATAGCAGCACGAGCGTCTTATTTTTTTTCAAAGGGAATAGGTAATAGGTAATAGGGAATAGGGAATAGGAAACGGGAACTATATAGGAGTAACTTCTTTGGCCTTTGATATCAAGTTGCACTGATTAACCACAATATAATAAAGATGGCATACTCCTCAAGAGTCATCTTAAGATGACTTAAGCTATTAGCCAAGGATTAAAATCCTTGGCTTTGATATAGCAACTTTTATCAGACATCTCCAAAAATAAAAAATAAAATCAATTTTCATACAGAAATTATCAATTATTTCTCCCTACTGCCTACTCCCTCTTTTCTGGAGATGTCTATTGTGATAGAGCAGGGTTATTCTGCGTCACCGTCGTAGGAGCATCTGTAAGGCCGATTCCTCCTGGCACCTTGTGGGGCTATTCCCTCCCTGGAGGCGAAACCAGTGGTCAAGTTTTCTTCTTCAAGTCCTTCTATAGATTTTTCAATGTTCAAGCGAATCACAGGCTTTTGTTGTTGTGGCATCAGATTTTTCTTGGCCATCGGATTATTCCTCTGTGTATTTTGAGCTTAATTTGCTTGAATTTTAGGCTTCCAAATCACTACTGTCAAGCTTGGCTTGGCGAGCCATCAGGTATAGTCATCCGCCAAGTTATCCGCCAAGAAATAAATTTCTTGGCTCACAGCAGAAGTCATCTAAAGATGACTAAAGATAGCTGATTTATTATGGCTAATTAATGAGATTTGATATTATACTCGGAAACTGCTTCATAAAATCGATATAAAGGGAAATGTTTTTCCTACTGTTCCCAGTTAAGTGTTCCCAGTTAAGTGTTCCCAGTTAAGTGTTCCCTGTTCCCTGATAAAGTTGTGTGGCAATGTCTACCGCCAAGAAATAAATTTCTTGGCTCATAGCAGAAGTCATCTAAAGATGACTAAAGATAGCTGATTTATTATGGTTAATTAATGAGACTTGATACTATACCTGAAAACTGCTTCATAAAATCGATATAAAGGGAAATGTTTTTCCTACTGTTCCCTGTTCCCTATTCCCTATTCCCTGCTATATTAAAACATTATCGCCATTGAATTCATCTGCTCTTCCGGCAATGCTTCAGATAACCAACCCATTTTCACAGGTACATCATACAACCTACCCCTCCCAAAACGCGACCAAAAATGGCGTAACCCAGGCACAATAACTTTAACCACATTTAGCTCAATATCTGGACGAGTCTGATCCAAAACTAAAGTTTCCATTCCTACTCCTTGAGCAATTTTCACACAAGTCAAAACATCTTCATAAATGTCATCACTCCAAACCAGAGGATAATCTCCATAAACTTTAGCTGGTATTTCTGGGTTGGGAGCTAAATAAGGTTGACTTTCTATAGTTGCTGTCGTCATCCATTCCTGTATCCCTTCTTCCATTTGACTAACATCTTCTTCATCTATTCCCAAACTAATCTGATTCACTTCTGTTACCGCTCGCAACATAGCAATTTTGGGGTCAAAGTGCGCTCCAAAACCTGTAATAATTCGCTCATACTCCCCATCAACTCGACGCGAAACTGCGCTAAAAGTTGGTATCCCCAAATCTGTTGTTAAATCCAACACCCATAACTCGCGATGATTTTGTTGATAAAATTCTTGTACTGCCAATAAATAGGGATCGTCAAAACTGGCTAAATCTACTGATGGACGCTTCAGACGATTGTACCACCAAATTGCCACACTATCGCGCTCTACTAATTCCATAAATCCTTGCAAAATTGCTTCTTCTATGGTATTGCCCGCAGCGTTGCCATTAGAATCAGCTACACAGAAATTATGGTTTGTGGGCAAGTTATAAGCATAATAACACCAAGCAGTAGGCAAATATTTTCGAGTATCTTCTGTGAGGGACCATACCGGAGTCCAATCAATTTTTTTGCTGGCATCAAAAGGTTGGGGAATCCAATTGCGGTCTATTTTACTGTTAGCATTCAATTTTTTGCGGTTTGCGTACTGAGTAGGACTGAAGTGCAAAATTTTTTCTGGATGAATAGCTTTCTCTCCCAATTCAGCTAAAGTTGACTTTTTCCTGGGTTCGTCTCCTTGGAATATTCCCGAATAACGCTCGATCGCTTCACAAAAACCACTAGCTTTAGCTTGGTGATCGCTCTTGCCTTTCCCCCCACTTTTATGACTAAGGGAACGACGCAAAGCACTGAGGGTTTTGGCACTACCGAAACTATGAATAGCATTGTAGGCATGAATTAGAGGATTCTTGGGATCAGAGGTTCGGACCAAAGCACTGACAACACCAGTAATGGGACTTATCAGTTGTTCGTAGCGTTTTATTGTTTGGTCGGGAGTGAAAGCACGATGACCGCCATCAGAGGTAAAATGTTTTTTGCTACTGGTGAGAGTCAGAGGATAAAATGCCATGTCTTTGAGCAATTTAGGATCACCGCAAGTTTGACATTGAGGGCGTTTACTCAAAATATGAGTTTCTGTAGTCAGGTTGGTCTGGTTAAAGGTAATTACTTTTCCAGCAAGAGTAGTAAAGTTAGGCATTTCCACCCCATCTCGTTGTACTATCCATTTGGCAACTTCAGTCGTTATTAGATTGATAGCAGTTGCCATAGTTGAGGGTAGGAAACCAAAAGAAGTAGGCAAACATCCAGAAATTTCTCTTTTACTAGCGCTAGATTTTTTGCTGGAAAGAGATTTTTGTTTCTGTCGCAAAACTGTCGCTTCAACTTCCCGATGACCGCGCAAACGTTGAGCTAAACATTCCCAACATCCGGTATCTTCTGGCTCAAATATTGGTCCTAACCACAGCAACCCTCCCACAGGTTTTGCTAGTAACCAAGGTTGATGAGCGCAGACTGCGGTTTCATTTATTTTCGCAAGCTGTGGTTGTAGGTAGTCATCGGTGAGAACAACTAATAGTGCGTTTTGGTCTGATGTTAGTGGGTAATTTTCCCAAAGCTTGGTTTTTATGCCTATTGCTGTCAAATTTTCGATTAATAAATCTGTGGTTGTTTCTCCCACTGAGGCAACATAAACTGTGATTTTCTGGAGATATTCGGAGGCGAGTTGCGGTTCGATATTGAGTAATGACCAAAATGCAGCGACTGGTTGGGGGAGTTGGGGAGTTGCTTCGGTTAAATAACCTTTGTTGTCGAGGCGATCGAGAACATATTGAATTTGTTCTGAGTCTGCTATTTCTGATAGGGTTTGGCAAATTTC
>NZ_JAAHHG010000231.1 GCF_010692555.1 Okeania sp. SIO3B5
TTATTAGTTATCAGTTATCAGTTATCAGTTATCAGTTGTAAATTTAGCCATGTCTGAAAATTTAACAACACCAATTGAACTCCTAAGTACTGGGAATATTGTTAGTGCTAGTATCCGAATTTATCGGGATAATTTTCAGTCTTATTTTGGTGTAGCTATTCGAGCAACTTTATGGTTTTTATTGCCATTTTTAGCTTTAATTCCTGTATCTTTAATTTTGAGTTATGGTCAAGCAAATATCTCAAATTCAATTTTTTTCTTATTAATTCCTGTTTGGTTGTTATTGTTTGCTTTTTGTACGGCAAAATCAATTGTTAATAGTGCAATAATTAATAGATTAGTATTCGGAATCTTAGCTAATCAACCAGAAACTGTTCGTGAAGTTAGGCGAAATTTAACACTGAAAATGCGGTCTTTTTTCTGGGCTTTTGTTCTATTATTTTTAATTGTAGTTGGCATTTATCTAAGTTTTCCTGTAGCGATAGTAATTCTTATTTCTATTATTCTTCTTCCTATAAGTGTTATGGCTGCTATAGCGAATATTGAGCTAAATATTCAGCCAGATATTATACAAAATAATATAGTGATATTGGCGATCATAATCTCTGGATTTATAGGTATGATATTTATAGTGACTTGCTACTACTTAACAATTCGATTATTGACTCGTTTTTTTATTCTTGATATGCCTTTGGCAGTTGAAGAAAATATGACAGCAACTAAAAGTTTAGGACGAAGTTGGGAATTAACAAAAGGGTATATAGGGCGAATTTTTGTGATACTGCTAACAGCAATTTTAGTTGCTTTACCTATTAGCATGGTATTGAATATTATTTCAGAAATATTTTCAAATATTTTAATCCTAAAAACAACATTTTTTAATATTTCATTTAATAGTTTATTTGATACATTAGGCGCAGTAAGAATACTTGTATTGCCGTTTGACATGACGATTCTATTACCGCTTAGTATTATAGTAATGATATTAGGCAATGTACTAGGAAGTCCAAACTATTTACTAGCATCTTTAATACAAGATTATGCTATTATTTCCTTAAGTAATATACTTTTATTACCATTCTGGCAAACAATCAAAGCTGTGATTTATTATGACTTCCAAACAAGTCGGAAAGGTATGGGTTTACAGTTAAGAAAACAAGATATTTAATGTTGTAGAAAGGTAAATTTAGCCATGTCTCAAAATCCAATAAAACTAATTAAACTTCTAAAAGTAAACTTCAGTATTTCAATCCCAATAGTGCTTCAGCCATTGGTACTGTTAACTGATAACTGATAACTGATAACTGAAAGGACCTCCGCAGTCGTCGAGAAGGTATAGATTTACAGTTAAGAAAACAAGATATTTAATGTTGTAGAAAGGTAAATTTAGCCATGTCTCAAAATCCAATAAAACTAATTAAACTTCTAAAAGTAAACTTCAGTATTTCAATCCCAATAATGCTTCAGCCATTGGTACTGTTAACTGATAACTGATAACTGATAACTGATAAAACCTCCGCAGTCGTCGAGAAGGTATAGATTTACAGTTAAGAAAAAAACATTTAATTTTCTTAGCAGCAAATAAGTAAGCAGAAAATATCATCAATAATTAACAATGAAATTTTTTAATCAAATCTCTCTACAAACTCCAGAAAGTGTGGAATTAGATTTTAATTTAGCCGGAGTGGGCAACCGTGTCTATGCTTTATTCATCGATTACATTATCTGGAGTCTGATTTTACTTTTTGTCCTGATATTTGGCATCTTTTTTTCTATTCAATTTTTAGATATATGGAAAACTTTTGGAGGTGATAATGAGCAGGTATCATTGTGGATAGTTTCAATTCAGTTATTAATTTTCTTTGTTATTTATGTCGGATATTTTGTGATTTTTGAAACTATCTGGCAAGGGCAAACACCGGGAAAACGTTATGTGAAAATTAGGGTTATTCGTGATGATGGTAGACCAGTTAGATTACAACAAACAACCCTGAGAGCTTTATTCCGTCCGGTAGATGATACTTTATTTATCGGAATGTTATTAATTTTGTTTAGTAAAAAAGAAAAACGTTTAGGAGACTGGATGGCAGGTACAATTGTTATTCAAGAAGTTAAGGCAGTTGCCGATATAATTTCGACTTCCGAAACAGCAAAAAAATTGGCAAATTATTTACTAGAAGAAGCAGATATTTCTCAATTATTACCTGAAGATTTTGCTGTAATTCGAGAATATTTACAACGTTCTAAGTTAATGACTAGACAAGCCAAAATAGAGTTGAGTAAAAAATTAGCAACTGAAGCAAAAGAAATTATTGGTTTGAAACAAACTCCACAAAAAGTTTCTGCTACAGAATTTTTAGAAGCTGTTTATTTAGCTTATGAAGAAGACGTTTAACAATTAATTATTAATTATTAATTATTAATTATTAATTATTAACAATTACCTCTTCTTTTCAAGGAGAAGATTGACACGGTAAAGAGAGGCTTTAAGCCTTAATTATTCAGTCAGTCCTAGGTGAAATCTTATTGGGGTAGAATTAATGTAAGCATTTCCTGCGGAATGCTGCGCAAACAGCTATTAGCTGTCAGCTAGCCTCCTCCGGAGGAACTGCGGACTTCAGCAACAAGACTTTCTCATATAGGACAGTGTTTAAATTAAAATAGAATTTAAGGTCAAGGGAGCCTACTTTTCTAGTAAGACAATTAATAAAGCTTTGATAGTAAACTAAAAGTAATAGCTGATAGCTGATTGCTGATGGCTGAATGCTTACGAATTAATTAAAAAAAGTTGCTGGAATAAAATGTTAAAAAATTAAGTTAACTATGGAGCGGTCGCTATTTTTTTTCCTATATTAGAGGTAAGTATTTCCTGCGGAATGCTGCGCAAACAGCTATCAGCAGTCAGCTATTCCTACGGAATGCACTCGCATTCAGCAATTAGTAATTATTTATTACTTCTAAGGTTTAGGAAGGGGACTTTAACAGTAACTTTTATTCTGTTTCAATTTCTCAATTATTTTTACCGAAAAATTCTGGGTATGCGCCTCCCCTTTTAAGGGAATAAAAAGCGGTCCAGGGATGGCGAGGTCTTCTCGCCATATCCAATCGACTAAGAGAAAAGAGCATATTCCATATTTCAAGCCACCTTATTGCAGAGGTACTGATAACTGATAACTGATAACTAAAATGACCTTCCACAAAATTAATGGCTGATAGCTAATAACCGATGCCTGAATACCTACTATTATATTTATGGAGAAATAACTTAAATAAAGCCAGTTAAAGCCACAGAAATTATCTAACTTTCTTGCTGCTTTTCCTCCGTGAATTTTTCCTGAGAACCTAATAGATTTATCTTTTCCCTTCTGCCTTCTGCCTCCTGGCTTCTGCCTTCTTCAAAACCGAAATTATTAGGAGTATTTAAGATGCTTATTTCCACAGAAAAACCGGATATTAAGTTAATGACTTTAGAGGAGTTTTGGGACTGGTATCCTGATGGTTATGGTCGATTTGAACTACATAATGGAGAGATTTTTCAAGTGCAACCTACTGGAACTCACGAAAAAGTAGCTGGTTTTCTAGCTTCAAAACTATCAGTTAACATTGAGCGTCTGAATTTACCTTTTTTTATCCCTCGACAGGGACTAATTAAAGCCATAGATTCGGATAAATCCGCTTATATTCCTGATGTAATGGTATTAGATGATAATGCTATGGAAAACGAACCAATGTGGAATAAGCGATCGACTGTTACTCAAGGTAAAAGTGTTAAATTAGCCATAGAAGTAGTAAGTACCAATTGGCAAGATGATTATTTAATAAAACTTGCAGAATATGAAAGATTAGGGATAAACGAATATTGGATAGTTGATTATTTAGGTTTAGGAGGTCGCCGATATATTGGAGACCCGAAACAACCAACTATTTCAGTTTGTAATTTAGTTGAAAGTGAATATGCGATGAATTTATTTAGAGGTCAAGATGCGGTGAGTTCCCCGACTTTTCCAGAACTCAATTTAACCGCAGAACAAATATTTGGAAGTTAAAAGTCAAAAGTCAAAAGTCAAAAATTAAAATTCAAAATGCAAAAGTCAAAAGTCAAAAATTAAAATTCAAAATGCAAAAGTCAAAAGTCAAAAGTAAGATTTTATCCGCTCAAAACTTTAAAGTTTGGGCGTTGCTGAATCAAGGGATGAATCTTTTTTGAACAGGTAAATCTCATCCTTAATTAGGGCTTGCTAATTAAATATAAAAGTCTTTACTGATATTGGTTTTAGGCTTTTTAGGTAGTGAAAAAGTACCCCTGAACTCCCCTAAGAATGCTCAAAAATTGAGTATTTGGGTAAGAATTGGGTAGACTTGGGCCTGAGATAATTTTTCCTTTGTATGTCTTCTACAACCCCTGATTCCTCTTGAGTTTTCACTACTCCCTACTCCCCTCCTGGGAGGCAGGGCTGTTTCAAAGTATAGTAGTATATTAACGATTTAAGGAGAATGGGAGTAATGGGGGATAGAGGAACACTGAAATTTACTAAAATTTGCCTATTTTGAGCGCCAATAGGTGTAGTTAAACTCTGAGAGGATATCTGGTTCAATACCGCTTAAAAGCCTCCATCCCCGTGTCTCCGTGTCTCCGCGTCCCCGTGTCTATTGAGAATGAAACAGCCCTACCTCCTGGGAGGGGGAGGGGCGAGGGCTGGGTTCCTACTCCCTGTCGAGCGCAAAAAGACTTATTCAGCAAGCCCTAATTAAAAGTCAAAAGTTAGAAGTCAAAAGTAAGATTTTATCCGCTCAAAACTTTAAAGTTTGGGCGTTGCTGAATCAAGGGATGAATCTTTTTTGAACAGGTAATATCATGTCCGCTGGTATCGGAGCGTGTAAACCCAAAGGTGAACATCTACAGGAAATTTAAGTTTTTTTCTTGCTCTTAGGTATTCCTGACTGTTCCCAGTTAAGTGTTCCCTGTTCCCTACTCTTGCTATACAATACCGATGCTACCGGACATGATATAAATCTCATCCTTAATTAGGGTTTGCTGAAAAAGTCTTATGGGTGAGGGTAGGAGACAGGAGACAGGAGACAGGAGACAGGAGAAATGGGAATTTAGAGGAGATAGGAGCTAAGTTTTGTCCCAAGATTTTTCTGCTCAACTCTTGCCCAAAATGCTAACTTTTTGAGCGTTTTAGACGTGATACCAGGCAGTTTTTTCGTTCCCTAAAAGGCTAAAGTCTTTATATATCAATGCTTTGATATTTAATCAGCAAGCCCTAATTAAAAGTCAAAAGTTAGAAGTCAAAAGTAAGATTTTATCCGCTCAAAACTTTGATGTTACATTAATTTACGGAAGTTATCTTTATCCCTTATGGGTTTAATATTCCACCGTCTGTACGGTGTAAATGCGGTTGGTGGGGTGAGAATCCCCATAGACTCCATTCTCCTGACTCCTGACTCCTGACTCCTGACTCCTTCTTCAATAGTTTAATTAGTAGAGAAAATTTTATGCAAGTTGCCTCCAAACCAGAAACAACAAATATCGATCGCTCCCCATCAGAAACCATCACCCTTGATGTCAGTGGGATGAAATGCGCCGGATGTGTCAAAGCAGTCGAACGCCAACTCACCCAACAAACAGGTGTTATCTCAGCTCTAGTCAACCTAGCAACCGAAGTAGCAACCGTCCAATGCGAAACAGGGGCGATCGATCCAAACATCCTCGCCGAAAAACTCACAAATAACGGTTTCCCTACTCAACCACGTCTCGATACCTCCGAAATAGACGCAACCAAAAAACAAACTGAGCGCCATAACCAAGAAATTAAACAACAAATTAGACGGATAGCGATCGCTGCCTTCCTCATTATTCTCTCAGTTATTGGACATTTGGGGCACTTCATTAGTCTAGAAATTCCCATTTTGAGTAATATTTGGTTTCATGCAGCATTAGCAACCTTAGCTTTATTACTACCAGGACGGGAAATTATCATCGACGGTGTTCAGAGTCTCTGGCGAAACGCCCCTAACATGAACACCTTAGTTGGCCTCGGTGCCCTAACCGCTTACATTGCCAGTGTTGTTGCTCTACTATTTCCTGAATTAGGTTGGGAATGCTTTTTTGGCGAACCAGTAATGATCCTTGGTTTCATCCTTCTTGGCAAAACCCTCGAACAACAAGCAAGATATAGAGCAGCATCTACCCTCCAGTCATTAATAGCACTCCAACCCGCTACCGCACGTTTAGTCCCTCCACCAAACGGGGAGAATAATTTTGAGTCTGTAGAAATTCCAGCTTCACGAGTCAAAGTCGGAGAATATCTCCAAGTATTGCCTGGAGAAAAAATTCCTGTGGATGGGGAAATATGTAATGGCAAAACAACAATAGATGAGTCGATGCTGACTGGGGAGTCTATACCTGTAACAAAAGAATGTGGCGCTAAAGTTACTGCCGGAACTATCAATAACTCAGGCGCTATAGTTATCCAGGCAACTCACACAGGTTCGGAAACTACATTAGCTCAAATAGTTAAATTAGTCGAAACCGCCCAAACCCGTAAAGCACCCATTCAAAATTTGGCAGATACTGTGGCAGGTTATTTTACCTACGGCGTAATGACTATAGCTTCCGCAACCTTCCTATTTTGGTATTTCGCAGGTACTAATATCTGGCCGAATGTGTTGCAGATAACTAACCATGAAGGGATGATGATGGCACATTCCACTTCCACTTCCCCACTATTATTAAGTTTGAAATTAACTATCGCCGTCTTAGTTATTGCTTGTCCTTGTGCATTAGGTTTAGCCACACCCACGGCAATATTAGTAGGTTCGGGTGTTGGTGCAGAAAGAGGTTTATTAATTAAAGGTGGGGATGTGCTGGAAAAAGTACATGAATTAGATACTATTGTCTTTGACAAAACTGGAACATTAACTACAGGGCATCCCACCGTTACCGATATTGTCGGGGATAACCCGCAATGGTTATTACAAGTTGCAGCGACAGTGGAAAGTGGTGCAAGTCATCCCTTGGCAAAAGCAATTTTACAAAAAGCTCAACAAGAGGGTGTGTCATTACTGACAGCTACAGACTTTCACACCGAAGCTGGTTTAGGAATATCTGCTGTTGTAGATGGTAAACCTGTTTTAGTGGGAAATTTGGAATGGTTGAAAAGCCATGAAATTATTGTGAATGCTGAAAATATCCCCACTTTAAACGGCAAAACAACAGTTTATATTGCTGTGGATGGAATATTAGCTGGAGTTATCGGAGTTAGTGATGTGCTTCGGGATGATGCTAAAGCAACAGTGCAACGTTTACAAAGTATGGGTTTAAGAGTGATGTTATTAACAGGGGATCGCTCTTCTGTTGCCGAAACTATTGGCCAACAGTTAAATATCAACTCAAAGGATATTTTGGCAGAGGTGGCACCATCTGGAAAAGCAGAGGCGATCGCTTCTTTGCAGTCAAATGCTGGAAAAGTGGCAATGGTGGGAGATGGTATTAATGATGCTCCTGCTCTAGCTCAAGCAAATGTGGGTATTGGGATGCAAGCTGGTACAGACGTGGCAATGGAAGCTGCTGATATTGTGTTGATGCAGGATAAGTTGATGGATGTGGTGCAGTCAATTAAACTCAGTCGTACTACTTTCAACAAAATTCGTCAAAACTTATTTTGGGCTTTTGCCTATAATATTGTGGGCATTCCTGTAGCTGCGGGGGTGTTGTTACCGAGTTTTGGTATTATTCTCAACCCTGCTGTAGCGGGTGCTTTTATGGCATTTAGTTCTGTGAGTGTTGTGACAAACTCTTTATTGTTGCGTAGTACATTTCGTTGAATTAGGAGTCAGATGAGGGGATGGGAGTTCTTGAGGACGCGGGGAGGGGGAGACACGGAGACGCGGAGAGGGGAGAGGACGCCGGGAGTTCTTGAGGACGCGGAGACACGGAGAGGGGAAGACGCGCAGATAGATGGACGCGAGGGTTTTCTTTAATAACATAGAGAAAATAGATTGAATTAATTACTCAATTATCCAATCTCCCCATCCCCGTCTCACCGCCTCTCCGTGTCAAATCTTAAAAACTTACCATTGTAAGGATGGGGAGATGGGGAGTGTGGGGGAAATTAAAAAATATATATTCTTACCATTAGACATATCCAGAAAATAAATCTTTTAATTAGAGCAGACTAAGGATACGAAAAATTCACCCTAAAAAATCTTTTTTCGTACCTTTGCGCGTAAAAACATCTTACCTGTTGCCAGATGAGCTGTTGCCTGTTGCCTACTCCTGCAAAAAATCTATATCTTTTTCGGAGATGTCTATTACCACGTAGGACTACCCAGGAGTGAAGAGAATTTAGGAAGGTTTGCGCTCTGGCGCTCAGATGAAACATTTTCAAGACTTACACAAATTCACCTTGAAAACTCCATATGTAGGGGCGAATGGCATTTGCTAACGCAAAGCTCCGCAACATATAAAGCGGAGCAAAACGCCTTCACTGGATTTAGTGTCCGTGCGTAATATCGTGTCCGGTAGCATCGGAGCGTGTATAAAATCAAGGTGACACTCTTGAGAAAACCTTCTGCCTCCTGCCTCCAGCTCCCGCTGCCTTCCTTCCACCAAAGTCTAATTATTCAACCGGACATGATATCAGATGGGGAGATGGGGGGATGGGAGTTCTTGAGGACACGGAGAGGGGGAGACACGGAGACGCGGAGATAGGGTGTCACCGACACGCCGCGTCCCTGTGTCTCCGTTTCCTCATGGGGGGATGGGGAGAGTGGGAGAAATTAAAAAATATATATTCTTACCATTACCATGCAGGACTACCCAAAAACTTTCTTCTTCTGTTCTTTCTTTTTTCCTCCTGCACATCGCCCTATCTAACTCCTGACTGATAACTGATAACTGATAACTGAAATTACTCCTCCATCATTTAAATGCTGTCGATAAATTCCCAATTAGGATTTTCTATTATGGACTGAGTTAACAAATCAAATTTTTGACGACAATGATTATCTGATTTTAAAGGAATTTCTTCATTTCTAGCTACTAGATTTATTTTGATTTTTTCAGTATTAGTTACTATGCCAACATTTATATCTAAAGTAACAAGTTGAGAGAAAATAACTTGACTATGAACTTCACTAGCCATTAAATAGCTACCTTGAATATGGGCAACTTCAAAACCACAAGAATTTAGAATATCTGTCAAAATTAACAGTAGATTTTCTACATCGACAGCTATAGTAAATACACCATTATAGCGAGCCATAAAAAACTCCAAGAACAGAAAAATTATTTGAATTTAAGAAGGAAGAAGGAAGAAGGAAGAAGGAAGAAGTGGATGGGGACTCAAACCCCAACCAATTGTAATATCAAATCCGTTTAATTCGGTATAAAAAAATGTTCCATCTTCAACCATTACCAAATATTTCTCCATCTCCCCATCTCCCCATCTCCCCATCTCCCCATCTCCCCATCAGTCGGCTAAAACAGTCTATATTCATTTAAACCCTTTCATGAGAGCTGATAGCTGACAGCTAATAGCTGAATGCTTACGTCTAAACTGTTCCCAGTTAAGTGTTCCCTATCATCACAATCATACTTTTTCAGCAAACCCTAATTACCGAATAATTAAGGTTTAAAGCCTCTCCTTTAAAGGAGAAACAAGAAAATATTTTCCTTTGATTCAATCCTCTTCCTTTTAGGGAGAGGTAATTATCAATTATCCATTATCAATTATCAATTATTGAAATAGACTTTGGAGCTGACTTTTGTAGTAAGATTTTTCGTTTCTCAATTAAGAAAGCTTTTATCACTAACTAAAAGCAATAGCTGATAGCTGACGGCTGAATGCTTACAGCTAAAAGAAAAATATCAAATATCAATTAATATTTTATCTATAGGTAATATTATAGCAATCAGGAATCAGATGTGAGAATTGAGGTGTTCCTTTAAAGCATAGAATATAGCAGTTATCTTATTCTTATCTCTTCGTTTTTTCCCTCCATACCTATTCCCTAAAACAAAAACCTTCAATATCTCACAACTCAAATCATATTGCTATATGTCCTTCATTAATTGATAATTGATAATGGATAATTGATAATTACCTCTGGTTAAAACCGCTCTTGATTGAATATAAGGAAATATTATTCTTTTTTCCCCTTAAAAGGGGAGGCTTTAAACCATAATTATTTAATTATTAATTACTAATTATTCGGTAAAAAAAACATATCCTCTCGCTTCAACGGCAAATATTTTTATTTTTCCTGTGCCAGTGTTCATTTATTTATAAGTATTCAACCAGGCATGATAGAATAATTTGATTGATAAGAATCCTAGATAAAATGCAAAATGATGGGTAAATTCATTGTCTTTGAAGGTGTAGAAGGAGGGGGTAAAACCACTCAAATTAAACTTTTACGAGATTGGCTATTAGAAAAAAAACAATCAAGCAAACTTTTATCAAAATTTATAAATTTAGAAGTAATTGTCACCCGAGAACCAGGAGGAACAAAATTAGGTAAAGTTTTACGAGAATTACTATTAAATACAGATATATCTGAAGAACAAATTCAAGAAAGAGCAGAATTATTACTATATGCAGCAGATAGGTCTCAACATATTGAAAAATTGATTAAACCCTATTTAAAAAAAGGGGCTATAGTATTGTGCGATCGCTTTACTGACTCGACTATTGCTTATCAAGGATATGGTCGTGGTTTAGATTTAGATTTAATTCAAAAACTTAATTATATTGCTACGGGTGGGTTAAAAAGCGATTTAACTTTTTGGTTAGATATTGATGTTGAAATTGGTTTAACTAGGGCTAAAAATAGAGGTAAAATTGATAGGATGGAACAAGCAGATATTCAATTTCATCAAAGGGTGCAACAAGGCTATCAAGAATTAGCTAAAAGTAATCCTTTGATAGTACGAATAGATGCTAATCTGACTATAGATAAAGTTCAAGAACAAATTCAAGAAATTCTGAGGGAAAAATTAATAGAATGGACTTGAAGAAGTAGTCAGGATTCAGGAGTCAGGAGTCAGGAGGATAGGGTAGATGTGGATTAATCCTCCACTAATATCATGTCCGGATAATTAGTGATAAAAAAACTTTCTCCTTCAACTCCAGTTCTTCTTCTTTCTTCCCTCTTTCCTCCTGACTCCTGACTCCTGAGGACTGACTCCTCCGTAGTTATTTATTTATCACTGTTCAACCGGACATGATATAACCGCATTTTTACCCCCTGTAATACCAATTCCCATGCCCTAATACTTAACTTATATCAAGTTCCACTGATTAACCACAACACAAAAAGATGAAAAAGATGGCATACTTCTCAAGAGTCATCTTAAGATGACTTAAGCTATTAGCCAAGGATTTTAATCCTTGGTTTGTAGATAAATTATTATGAAGTTAACTTGACAAATATGTTGAAATTATACGAATTTTCTACCTCTGGTAACTGCTATAAAATCCGTCTACTGTTAACTCAGTTAGAAATCCCTTTTGAAAGAATCGAAATTGATATTACAAAAGGAGAAAGTCGTACCCCAGAATTTTTACAAAAAAATCCTAATGGCAAAATACCTACTTTAGAAATAGAACCAGGAAAATTTTTATCTGAATCTAATGCAATTCTTTTTTATCTCAGTGAAGGAACAAAATTTTTGCCTAGTGATAAATGGGAAAAAGCTCAAGTTATGCAATGGTTATTTTTTGAACAATATAGCCATGAACCTTATATTGCCACCTCTCGTTATTGGATAAGTATTTTAGGAAAAGCAGAAGAATATCAAGCAGAAATTAAGCAAAAACAAACAGGAGGTTATGCAGCTTTAAATGTCATGGAAAAACATTTAGAAAATCATCAATTTTTTGTAGGGGAGCAGTACACTATTGCTGATATTTGTTTATTTGCTTATACCCATGTTGCCGATGAAGGAGGATTTAATTTAAGCCAATTTCCAGCAATCCAAAATTGGATAGAAAGAGTAAAAAATCAGCCCCTTTATCGTTCTATATTAAGGTAAGCATTTCCTACGGAATGCTGCGCAAACAGCAGTCAGCTATCAGCTATCAGCTTGGGTGCATCTCAATGCGTGAATAAAGCCAAAAAGTTATTGCTTTTAGGGAACACCGGATCTGGGAACAGGGAACAGGAAATATATAGGAAAAAAGTATTTTTGCCAATATGAGATGCACCCATCAGCTTTTAAGTCATATCTAATATATTTCCTACTACAAAATTGCTTATATTAATAACTCAGACTTCTAGTTCTAGTGCTTCAATTTATGAGTTAAAAATGTAGTAGAAGTTCAAAGAGCAATTCCTTGATTAAAAAGCTGAACTTGAGTGCATTTTACAGGAAAAACTGACCACTGAATGCTATAGCTGAATGCTTACATATTAAGTTAAATATAAATTTCCGAAATTTTTCTATCAGAAGTTGTATGTATTTAGTAATAACGTAATTATTCCGGGGGATTAAATTAAATTGAGATTAACTAAATCAAAAAATCTAATCTAAATTTATTAAAATTTTACCAAAAAATTAGGTCTAAAGCCTCCCCATTCATGGAGAAAAAAGCGGTCATTTTGCTCCGTAAATATGTTGCGCAGCTTCCCGTCGGGTGGGATGGCGAGGAAACCTCCGCCATATCCATGAGACCAAGATAAGAAAAAAAATCCTTTGATCCAATCCTCTTAATTTATAATAAGAGTTCATTAATGGATAATGGATAATGGATAATTGATAATTACCTCTGGTTAAAACCGAGAGGATTGAATATAAGGAAATATTTTTTCTTTTTTTCCCCTTAAAAGGGGAGGCTTTAAACCAGAATTATTTAATTATTAATTATTAATTATTAATTATTAATTATTCGGTAATTCTAAATTCTAAATTCTAAATTCTAAATTCTAAATTCTTGAATATGTCTAAAAAAAAGGATAATTCTTCTCGTCTTTTTGATTCAGGTTGTTTGGTAGAAATTCTAATTTTTTTGATGATTTTAGGTGGAAGTTACTGGTGGTTTATCCAGAGAAATCAGATCGATTTGTCTAAATTCGTATCTGACAATTCAGTGGTTTCTTGGCTACAAGATAAATTTCCAAATCTCCCTATTCCCACTGTAAAATCAGAAGAGACATCAACCGAAAAAGAAACTGTTTTAAAATCAAAAGAAACTGACTCAACTCAAACCAAATCATCTCAATCATCTTCATCAGAAACCGTCAAAAATACACCAGATTTACCTAAAATAGAATCACCATCACCTATTCCTGCTGAAAAAAAGATTGTTAATCCAGTTAAGCCTAATAATAATTCCCTTGAACAAGAAACCTTTTTAAAATCAAAAGAAACTGACTCAACCCAAACGGAATCATCTCAATCATCTTCATCAGAAACCGTCAAAAATGCACCAGATTTACCTAAAATAGAATCACCATCACCTATTCCTGTCGAAAAAAATACTGTTAATCCAGTTAAGCCTAATAATAATTCCCTCAACGATAAAGTTTTAACTCCTTGGGAGAAAAAAGAAATTAGAGGAATTTACTTAAGTCGTTATTATGTAACTAATAATGCGGATGAAAAAACAATTCGTGAAAGAGTTCGTTATTATAAAAAACAAGGATTTAATACCATAATTCACGGAGTCTGGGGAAATGGTTGTACAATGTACAAAAGTGAAGTAATGCAACAAATACTAGGAGCAAATAGCTGCCCTAATGAATTTAACGAACAATGGTTAATTTGGTTAATTGATGAAGCACATAAACAAGGAATAGAAGTTCATGCTTACTTTGAAAAAGGCATTAAAATAGATAAAAATAGTCCGATTTTTGACTTAGCAATTGCTAAAAAATGGATAGTTCCCGGAGTGGATAAAACCTACGATGGAATAGAACATTATGTCTTGGATGTAGAAGTAGAAGAAGTAGCTAACTTTTTTACTAAAATTTTAGTTGAATTTGTCAAAAAATATCCAACAATTGATGCCGTTCAATGGGATGATTATCTAGGATATCATGCAGAATTACCAGGAAAAGTAGACCGGACAGCAAAATTAACAAGCTTTACCAAACAGATGATAACAGAAATGAAAAAAGCCAACAATTCAGTTAGTTTTGACCTTAGTCATCATAACCCTTATTGGGCGAAAAAATATTTTGCTGCAGACTGGGAAAAATGGTTAGTAGATCGAGTCTTTATTCAAGCTTATAATGAAGATAACTTTCAAGAAGAATTAAATTATGCCAAACAATATGACGGTATTGGTATTACCGATCAACAATTACACCGCCTTGACGAATTAGTGAATAATTCCAATATTAAAAGCGTGTTAGTTTTCCCACTTTCTGGAGAACCAGAAGAAACAGCGAACAGAGTTAAATCATCTTTGTAGATTTAATTTTAAAAATGGGGCGTTGCTCAATTGAAGTACGAATGCGCGATTGTTTGGTTCTGGTAAAGCCCCCTAAATCCCCCAAAATTGGGGGACTTTTAGAGTTTTATTCCCCCCAAAATTGGGGAGCTAGGGGGGCAAAATCATACCCACAATCAGCAACGCCTAAAAATGGTATTAAACCCACATTCCGCACGTCAATTTGTAGCATTTAAAGTAGTATATAAATCCGTAGCTAGGTAGGTATTTATACTATGCAAATCATCTCAATTACTTTTTTCGTCGATCAAATTCCGAGTAAAAATTTACGTATAAATACTTGCTATACATGATTACTCAATCACGGCAGCTATGATTTTCTTCTAAAATTCTGTCTCCTGTCTCCTGACTCCTGACTCCTTCTTCGATACTACATTTTGTGGT
>NZ_JAAHHG010000232.1 GCF_010692555.1 Okeania sp. SIO3B5
GGAATGGCGCTTTGGGGATATTCCTCAAAGCATTGCGAGATACCGCCAGTGTCGATGGTTCTGCCGTCACACTGCTATGAACGGTTTTCCCAGCTTTTGCCGGGAATTGCCGGGCTTGATGTATCTGGTCGAAACTCTGCACTGGAGAAGAAATAACTGTAAAAGAGTTTGAGGTCAACACAACAAAAGCAAGGGAGATTTTGGGATGCGTAATGGAAGATATTTTGAAAGAGCAGTATGCTGCTAGTGGTAATGATGAGTCCTTAGCAGTGCGTCGAGCAGCAGCATGGTGGATGGCAGGAGATCCAAATCAATATAATCAAGGTGAGATTGCTAGCTATACAGAGAAGGTGTTAGGTTTCTATCAAAAGCAGAAATAGAGAAGTAGGGAAGAGAAAAGAAGGAAGAAGGAAGAAGGAAGAAGGAAGAAATATTGAAAAAAAAAAGGTAAAAATACATAGGGTTTGCGCTCAAAAGTCTTATGGGTGAGGGTAGGAGACAGGAGACAACCCACCCCTAACCCCTCCCAGGAGGGGAAAGACAGGAGACAGGAGAAATGGGAACTTAGAGAAGGTAGGAGTAAGAATTGTCCCAAGATTTTTCTGCCCAACTATGAGCCTAAAATACGCTCCTTTTTGAGCATGAAGAGCTGAAACAGGTGCACTTTTTTTGACCTCAAAAAGGCTAAAATCTTTATATGTCAATGCTTTTAGATTTAATCAGCAAGCCCTAATTAAAAATAAAATCAATTATTATCCAGAAATTATCAATTATTCCCCTCCTGGGAGGGGTTAGGGGTGGGTTCCCTGTTCCCTGTTCCCTGTTCCCTGTTCCCTGTTCCCTGTTCCCTGTTCCCTCTTTTATGGAGATGTCTAATAAATATTATTGAATATTATATTTTTGATGAAATTATAGTTACAGTTTTAGATGAAATTTATTAATACGAAAAGGTGCGCTAATAACGCACCCCGATTAACACTAACCTAAGTATTTCCTGCGGAATGCTGCGCAAACAGCTATCAGCATTTGAAAGAAAGAATTAAGCAATGACCAAGGTTAGCTGAAAGTACTATTTCATTTCCTGCTGAATGCTGTGCAAACATAATTTTTAATTCTCCTTGAACACTAATTCCTTCTCCTAGATAATGAATTAAAATTCATAGCTGACAGCTGATAGCTGAATGCTAAATACTTACATATTAACTTGCTTTGACTAACTGTTTTTTCTCAGAAGATACCATAGGTGCACTTAAAGCTTCTTCCAGTTCAGCACGACCTAATTTTTCTTCTAAAATATTCATTACTTCACGACCAAAATCATTAGAATTTCTTTGCCAAGCTTCTAAACAAACTTCTCCAAAAAAAGCACCTAAAGGTTCTGGGTTCCATAATAATTTTCTGGCAGTCCAAGGCATTAAACTCATGGGGTCATATCCTGGTTTCAGAACGTCATTTTTCAGGGCATAATCTTCTAAATGAGTATGAGGTTGTAACCCAATAAAAAAGATAGCAGGTTCTACTTTTTCTGCTCCAAAAATTTTCTCTAATTCTCGATGATAAGCAATAGTTTGTCGAATCGTTTCATAAGTTTCATCTATGACATTAAATGAGTAATTAACTGAAACTAAATCATTAAAACCAGCAGCTTTTAAATCTCGACAATTTTCCAATACTACCCGTAAGTTATAACCCATTCGCATTTTGCGGACAAGTTCTTGAGAACCACTGGTAATGCCAATTTCAAAATAATTCATCCCAGTCTTTGCCATGAGGTTGCACAACTCGGGAGTGAGGTTATCAGCACGAATATATGCTGCCCAGTGAATATCATTCATACCTGCATCAAGGATTTTTTGCAATAATTCAACTGCATCATCCATAAACTTACGAGCAGGAATAAACTGAGCATCAGTAAACCAGAAATTACGAATACCACGGTCGTATAGTTGCTTCATTTCTGCAACTACTTCATCCGCAGGGTTGATGCGGACTTGCTTACCTTCAATAACTGTATAAACGCAGTAGCAACAGTTATGGGGGCAACCACGTTTGGTTTGTACCCCTATATAAAAATCTTGGTCTTGTAAGTAATAGACAAATTCTGGCCAGATACTATTAATATAGTCATAGTTACAGGCAGTTTTTTCAACAGGAGCAGGTTTTTCGTGAATTAAGCGATCGCGTGGCGATGTTTCTCCGACTACATAACATCTTTGATCGTTAAAATCTTCTGCTCGAAGTAGTCTTTCTAACAATACCTCTCCTTCTCCTACAGATACAATAGTACCATCAGGTAGACTACGACCTAATTGTTCATAAAATACACTTACTGCTCCACCACCAACTACTGCACGAGTTTCAGGTCGATAATTTCTCGCCCTTTTGAGGCCCTGTTTAATTAGTCCTGTATTACGCCAGAGTTCTGTATAATAAGAAACAGCTAACCGCAAACCTCCTATTGCACCTCTAAATTTGATCAGAGGGTTTTTTGCATAGTAAAACTCGAAGGCGTTTTGCAGAGGGTTGCCTCCACGACCTCCTACAGGTGCATATATCTGAATATCTCGCCAGGAAAAGACTAATATATTTGGTTTGAACTCATCAATACAATTATTTAGAGCTGTTTTATAGTCCAGAGGTGGTACTGTCCCAAGATCGAATATTCGTTGTTCTACTTCTGGTAAGCACTTGTGGACATGATCTGCTAGATAAACAACTCCTATGGGAAAAATGGGATTACAAGGAAGACGAACGTAAAGAACTTTATTTTCCATAATCAATTTTTTTTATCACATATATAACTTTTTATAAGTATTTTTTTGAAGAAAGATAACAAATATGGTGAACTTATTTAATTTTAGTATTTATTTTATTAAAATTTTGATACAAAATCTTAATAATTTTAAAATAAAGGTGTTGCTAATTTTAAGTATGAAATTTATAAAAATGTAAGTTTTGGTACAAAAATTCAAGAGTGCAAATCATCACCTAATTTCCCTAAAGCCAATACCAGAGGATACAGAGCTACATTCATTCCCAAGTCTAAGAAGCTTCAAGCAAACAAAAAGTGGTGGTGGTGCATAGTAATGGTAGAGAGAGTGTGGGGGGATGGGGAGATGGGGGGATGGGGAGATTGGGAGATTGGGAGATTGAGAGATGGGGAGATTGAGAGATGGGGAGATGGGGAGATTGGGAGATGGGGAGATTGGGAGATTGGGAGTGTGGGAGAAATTAAAAAATATATATCTTCTACCATTACCATGCAGGACTACCCAAAAAGTTAAAAACTTGGAATAATTTTAAGACTTTCTTCATGTTAAAATGGGCCATTTAATGATAAAATTATAAGTCAGTATTCAAAATTACAACTGATTGGGATCGGTTAATGTTAACTTGTAAATATAACTAAAACTTGTTTAAAGTAAAAACTTTTCAATAGACCATGGCACAAATTCTTGATCCCTTACCATCTAACAGTTCAAATCAAATTCTTTGCTGCTACGTTAATGCAACAAGTCAAATCCAAGTTGCGAGAATTAGTAATATACCAAATTGGTATTTTGAAAGGGTTGTATTTCCAGGCCAGCGTTTAGTTTTTGAATCTGTGGCAGGGGCTTCTATGGAAATTCATACAGGCATGATGGCAAGTTCTATATTGTCTGATACAGTACCCTGCGATCGCCTCCAAATAAATGAAGGCCCTTATTCTTCTATATCTCAAACTGAAAATACTACAGTAAAGTTATTTACTTTACCTCAAAGACGGAAAACCCCTTCAAAACCAGCAGCAGTTTTGAGTGCAGTAGATTAATTGAATTTAATTTAGAAGTGTCGAGGATATACCAACTGAGTGATAATTATTCCATCATAAAAAAGTTGACATCCTAGATAATTAATACGTAAGCATTCAGCGGTCAGCGGTCAGCTAGCCTCCTATGGTCGGAACTGTGTTATCAGCTTTATTACCTTTAGTGGACAATTTAAGCTAGTTATTTTTGTGCTTCAATTCTTTGTTCAAAAATGTAGTAGAAGTTAGGCAAATACTTGGTTCATTTATTTTCATTGCTGAGAGCTGACTGCTAATAGCTGTTTGCGCAGCATTCCGCAGGAAATGCTTACATTAATACTCCCAAACAATGCAGTAATTTTGTGTTTTTGTATTTAAAGGGATGTTAAAGAGGGAATGGGTTTATACCTGTTTCCTCTAAAGTTTTTAATGGTAAGCATTCAGCCATCAGCTATTTATGGGAGTAGGAGATCAAAGCAATTGAACAATTGAGAGAGAATTAAAAGTTGTTGCCAAGGTACGCTCCTTAAACCTGATTCTGAATTATTCATTATTTGTATTCAGTGCTGACTGCTAAGAGCTGTTTGCGCAGCATTCCGCAGGAAATGCTTACCTTTAATGAATAAATAATTAACCTATTAAATTGAATATATCTTAGTAAGATTTAGCAATAAAAAATGTCTCAAAACCAAGATTCAGAAACTTTTATATTTAGAATTTCTCCTCTGATTAAAATAACCCTTTTAAGTTTGTATGTAGCATTGACTATACCTCTACCTTTTCTCTCTCAAGCCACAAATGCACCACTACCTCCGATGATTTTAGGAGTGGGACTAGCACTAGGAGCAGCAGCATTATATGCAGCTCTAACAGAACGAGTAGTTATTGATGATGAGGGAATTAAGGTATCTTATCCAGTCTGGGTGCCAGACCTGTTTCGCAAAGGTTGGTATTTGCCTTGGGCAGAAATAAAAGCTCTCAAACCTCGGACTACAGGTCAGGGAGGTTTAGTATATTACTTTGTAAGTAATTCTGAAAAAGGTTATTTGTTGCCCATGCGAATAGTGGGTTTTGCTAAGTTGGTGAGAATAGTTGAGGCTAAGACTGGTATAGATACAACTGATGTACGTCCTTTATCACAGCCTTGGATGTATTTGATTTTATTTGGTTGTACGATATTGTTACTATTAGTAGATGCTTGGACTATTTCCAACGCGATCGCTATTTCTTGAAGAAGGCAGGAGGCAGAAGGCAGGAGGCAGGAGGCAAAAGGCAGAAGGCAAGAGGTAGAAGGCAGAAGGCAGAATTGAAGGACTGAAAAAGTGCATGGGGATAGTCTTCTGCATAGAAGAAGGAAGAGGGAAGAACAGAATTTTTGTTTCTATGTATCTCGATCACCCCATCACCAAAATTTCAAGCCTCTGACTTCAGGTAGAAGTACTGATAACTGATAACTGATAACTGAAATGACCCCATTAGTGCAGGGTATTAAACTCATTAAGAATAAAGATAAAACATGGGACAGCATGGTCAACTATATTTAGACCGAGTAAGTTTGACTGCTTCAGTTAGCTCTCACTATTTACTGAAAGATATTTCTTTTGCTGTAGAAAAAGGCGCTAGAGTTGCTATTGTAGGTACTTCTGGAGCAGGTAAAACATCTCTATTGCGATTATTAAATCGACTAAATTCCCCCACTTCTGGTTCTATATATTTAGATAATCAGGACTATAGCAAGATTCCTGTTATTCAACTACGACAACAAGTGACAATGGTTTTGCAGGAGTCAAAACTTTTGGGAATGTCTGTAGCAGAAGCGATCGCTTATCCTTTAAAACTCAGAGGAATAAGGCCACCTGAAATTCAGCAAAGATGCGAATATTGGATACAGCAGTTGCATATTCCTCCCGACTGGTTATCTAGGTCAGAATTACAACTTTCAGTGGGACAAAAACAATTAGTAGCGATCGCTCGTGCTGTTGTAATTCAACCTAAAATTCTATTATTGGATGAACCTACCTCAGCTCTAGATGTTGGTACAGCAGATCGAGTGATAGAAGTGTTGAAAACATTAACAGAGAGTCAAGTAACGGTTATTATGGTTAACCATCAAATAGATTTAGCTCAACAATTTTGTACACATTTGTTACATTTAGAGCAAGGAGAATTAATTGAAGACTCTCCTAGTAATAAAGTTGATTGGGTTAAGTTACGCCATAGTATTATTCAGGCACAAAGACAAAAACAAGAAAGTGAAGAATGGAGCTAGTGCCGCTACGCAGAAGTCAAAAGTTAAAAATTAAAAGTCAAAAGTTAAAAGTATTGCTCTGTAATTGTTTTAGGATTTTGTCACTGGTTAGTTATTTCTGCCATCCTGCAGTAGCCTGGTATTAAGCAGGTGCAACTTTTTGAGGTTGTCTGCTGCTCTGATAATTATTTTCCCATCTATTCATAGTTAAGATTTCTCTATTAAATCTATAACCTACATTCCTAACTGTTTGAATTAGACTAGGTTGGCGAGGGTCAATCTCTATTTTTTTTCGCAAAGATAGTACATGAGTGTCTATGGTACGAGGATTATCTATAGAGTCTGGCCATGCTCTGTGTAGTAAATCTGAGCGAGTTAGGGGTACTCCACCTGATTGAGCTAAGACATAAAGGAGACTAAATTCTTGTGGAGTTAAATCAATCAAACTGCCTTTCAAGCTCACTCTACGATGTACTAGATCAATAATCAAGTCACCATAATCTAGACTTATAGGTGGACTAGAACTAATACTCCTTTGGCGACGTAGTAGTGCTTCTACTCTGGCCATAAATTCTTGCATACCAAAAGGTTTGGTGAGATAGTCATCTGCTCCAGATTTTAATCCGGCGACAATATCTGCTTCAGTTTTTTGCGAGGATAGCATAAAAATTAAGGACTGTTGCTGTTGCTGAACCCACTGACAAAATTCGAGACTATTTCCATCAGGTAGATCAGCTTCCATAATTACTAGATTTGGGCAATGACTATGTATTAATTTCTTGGCATGATGAATATTTGCTGACTGATGTACCGAGTGGTTTGTTTGTTGCAAATGCCAACCAAGCAGCGATCGCAAACGCGGATTTCCTTCTACAATTAGAATACAAGCAGCTCCCACTTAAATTCCTACTTTGGCTTTCCTTAATAATTAGCTATTACTAAGTTAACATAAAGTCTAGTAACAGTTCTGTAACATAGGTCACTGCTTAAATATTTCTTCTATGTTCCAGGGAAAATTTTCCTTGATTTCTGATATTTTGCACAATCAAAATCAAAGTGGTGTAGTGTGTTCAAGATTTAAGTAGGGCTTGCTGATTAATTATAAAAGTATTGATATATAAAGGTTTGAGCAGTTTGAGGGGCGAAAAAAGTGCGCCTGTTTTAGTTAAAAACCCTCAAAAAGCTAGTATTTTAGGCTAACTATGGCAGAACAATCTTGGTACAATTTTTACGACTATATCTTCTATAATTCCCATTTCTCCTGTCTCCTGTCTCCTGTCTCCTGACTCCTACCTCAACAAAAAGACTTTTTCAGCAAGCCCTAAGTATATCACATATTTTATATTTTTACCAACTCAAGATTTTTGAATTTATTTTGAAAATTAGCGGAAAGTACAAAAAATCTATTGTAGAAATAAGATGGACTGGCAATCAATAGATTTATAAGTCTACTAAAGAGTTGAGAGGGTTCAGGAAATTGTTTTAAAATAAAAGCAGCAAAAAGCATAGTCACAAAAATGTTCAGCTATAAGTGTTGCTGTAATGTGTAATACCAACTTTATAGTTAATTAACACTAATTTAAAAAAAACACTCTTTAGTTGCACCAAAAATAAAATTACATTAACCTAAAGACTAGGTTTTAACTGAAAATATAACCATTAATTCTGAGAATAAAAAGGTCATGTTAACCGACGCTCTAACAATTCGCCACTATCAAAAACTCACTGACGCCCTCGTCGAAATGTGGAACCGTGGTTACCGCTATGAGGAGATGCGTATATATTTAGATGGCTACCTAGCATCTTTGAGAATCTCCAAAGCGATCGAACCATTTTTAATCAATAGATTGGAGGAAGAAACAACTCGCTACATATATGACCCTTCAAATTTTGAAATGCCAGCATTACAAACTGAAACTGAAATAGATTATTACTAAATTACAGTAGTTTTCATCTAAAAATGAAGGGTATTGAACAACACCCTTCATTCTTTTTTTTAATAGTTTTAGAGTGACAAATGCAGAGTCTCTAAGAGGCTAAAGCAACTGCTACCTTTTGCTCTAGTTCTTCTTTATTGTTATTGAACATATCAATTATCACATCAGAGCCACCGATAAATTCGCCACTAATGTAAACCTGGGGAATTGTTGGCCAGTGAGAATATTCCTTAATTCCTTGACGAATTTCTGGATCTTCTAACACATCAAAAGTTTCATAGGTAGCTCCTAAAGTGTTCAATACTTGTACCACATTGTTAGAGAAGCCACACTGGGGCATCAACTTATTACCCTTCATAAAAACCATAATTTTATTCTGAGTAACTAAGTCATCAATTTTTGCTTTCAATTCTGGAGTTAGAGTCATGGCTATTTCCTCAATAATAGATAGAATGGTCATCCAAGCATTCAGCATTTAGCTGATACCAACCTATTGCTGATATCTTTACCTTAACTAAATAGCCGAGTGCTGTTTGATTTATAGATACTATTAATTTGCCTGATATATTGGGGCAAATTATCAAAGTTAATCAATTATGGCTAATATAACCAGATAATCCTGTCAGCTTTGTAACTCAAAAGCAAAAATTAAGAAGTTTGTCCCGCAGCTTCCCACTCTTGAGGAGTATAAGTTTTTAAAGCCAAAGCATGGATAGCTTCAGAAGCCATAGGTTCTTGTACAGCAGCATAAACCATTTGATGCTGTTTAACTAGAGTTTTTCCTTCAAACTGAGACGAAACAACAGTTGCTTGTAAGTGGTCGCCACCTCCAGTTAAATCTTGGACTTGTACTTGAGCATCTGGCAACTCAGCTTTAATCATTAATTCAACTTCTTCTAGATTCATTGTTATTCCCCTGTAAAGTTACTGTTATTCTACATAATATTAATTAGGGCTTGTGTTCATAAAGCTAAAAATTAGGATATCTAAGGCTTAGGAGCTTTTTATATTCAATTTATCTCCTAGTTATTGGCTCTTATTGGCATTAATTTACTGAAATTTTCTGCTGAAATTCAAGAAAATTTATTCACATAAAATGGCCGAAACCGTTGCCTGTTTCCCTCATCTCCGTGTCTCCGCTTCTCCGTGTCTCCGTGTCCTACCTCCACCAACCAATTTTTTCAGCAGACCCTAATTCAGAGACTGGGATGAGTTAGGAGGTTGGTCCTCTCCAGAGGATCTAGGATAGGGAATATCAACAAATCCTAATTCTAGTAATTGTTGGTAGGCTTTTTTTCCTAAATCGCGAGTGGGTTGTTGAGAGCTAATAATTTGAACAAGTAATGGTACTGCTAATTCAGGTTGGTTTTGCGCCCGGTGGACTAAAGCTAATTGATAAGTGGCCTGGTCTCTCATTTGAGCAGTTTCTAATGCTTTGGTACGTTGGTCATCTGCCAGACGATTATCTATACCAGAAAAACTGGCAGCTAATTGACTATAGAAATTAGACAGTTGGTTAAATATTTGACGAGCTTCTTGAAGTTTCTGACTAGCTAAATCATAATTCTCTGAGGCAATGGCATTGTCAGCTTCGGTCATTAAGCGTTGTCCTCCCTGAAGACTGAGAAGACTGTTTTGTTCATTTAAAGGACGAACATTTTCGGGTTGTGTGGGTTGTATTGGAATTGGAGAAGAAGGAAGGTTTTCTGGATCTGTAGAGTTTTCTGGTGGAACTTGAATTGGAATTTCTTGCTGTGCGGAATTTTCAGATTGAGCATTGAGTGGTTGTTGTAAAAGAATGAAAGTTGCCGTAATTAGGAGAGTAAAGCCGAATTTGGAGCGAATTAAAGGAATAGGTTGAGTAAATATCATAATTATTTAGTTGGTTTGTATACATAAAAAACTATTTTTTAGATATTATCACTGTTTCAAAAATATATGGTTTTGAAGAAGGTTTTAGGTTGTAGGTTTTAGGTTTTAGGTTAATGTTTCCATCTTATGATAGGGGATTAAACTCTGAAGGTGAAGAAAAAAAAATCCTTTTAACTAATCTTCTTATTTATAAGAAGAGGTAATTCTAAATTCTAAATTCTAAATTCTAAATTCTAAATTCTTGAATTCTTCCTTCTTCAAAAAAATGGTGGTAGTTGCCATAATTGGGGTTGAAATTCTGTTAAGGAATTAAGAATTTGATGGGCGGAATAAAATAAGGTTTTATCCATATCAGGATCTGGTACAACTACTACGGACATTCCTGCTGCTAAGGCAGCTTCCATTCCTGCTAAAGAGTCTTCAAATACTAAACAATTTTTGGGAGAAGCACCTAATTTTTCAGCGGCTATTAAGAAAATATCTGGTGCTGGTTTTCCATGTTTAAGATTAGGGTTATCTCCTACAACGATATGATTAAATAATTGGAACCATTCTTGATAATTTTTTGTTTTTAAACTAAATGGTTCCCTGAAAGAACTGGTAGCTACAGCTTGAGGTATTTGATTTTGATATAAATGTTGGGTAAGATGAACTGCACCTGGCATTGGTTTTGCTTCAGAAAAGCGTTGATATGTGAGGGTATTTCTTTGTTGAAGATAATCTTCGGGAGTGACGGGTAGTTCTAATATTTCTACAATTGCTTTGGCAGAATCAATTGATTTTCTACCAGTAATTTTACACTTAGTTTGTTTGTCAAAAATTTTGCCATAACGACTGGTAATTTCTGAATTTACCTGAGCATGAATTGATTCTGTATCTAGAAGTAAACCGTCTAAGTCATAAATAACATGAGTGATTTTTGGGAATTTATTCATCGGTTTTTTTATAGTTATAATATAAGCATTCAGCAGTTAGCCATCAGCTATCAGTTATTGTTTTTAGTTTAGGATAAAAGCTTTATTAATTGTCTTACTACAAAAGTTGCTTTCCTTGCCCTTAAAGTCTATTTTAATTTAAAAACGTCCTATATGAGAGAATCTTGTTGCTGTATAGCTGACAGCTAATAGCTGTTTGCGCAGCATTCCGCAGGAAATGTTTACGTTATAATTAATTTGTTATACCGTTTTTACGAGTTTTTGCTATAAATATTTAGGGTGTTTTTAGTAGTAAAAAGTAGTGGTACATTGTAATAGTATATTCAGCTCCCGTCTTAAGTGTTGGTTGTCTCAACATACCATTAAGGCTACAGAAATACCAAAACTAAATATTAGCGATCAGGAATGATTTATAGCCGAAAAACTATCATTTATTTTCTCCGACTTACTGCCTGTTAATAAATTTAGTTATTGAGTTATATCAAGGGTAAATTCTCTCTTTTAAATTAATATAGCAATATGATTTGAGTTGTGAGATATTGGAAACTTTTAGGGAACACCGGATCTGGGAACAGGGAACAGAGAAGAAGAAAAAACGTACCATATTAATATAATAATTGCGATATTCTATACTTTTAAGGAACACTTCAATTCTCACAACTAATTCCTGATTGCTATATAAAAATTTATTATAGTGCTACACAAATAGGGTGCGGATATTTATCTATTCCCTATTCCCTATTCCCTATTCCCTTGTTTGATAGATTATCTGATTAAAGTGTTTTAAATCTGGAGTTTTAAAGCCAACAACTTTAGCTTGGTCATCCCAAATTCTTAGTTGTACTGCATCTTTTGCATAGGGTTGATGAATAAATTGAGCAGCAGCATCAGAAGAAAATATTCCTCCTTGTAATTCTAAACTTTGTTTAGAAGCTGGTGATAAATTTGAAAAATAGTTAGGTTTTGTTGCACAAAGATAACGTTTTGCTTCAACATGAAGGCGAATTGGTTCTGTTACAGCTTCTCCAAATAAATGTTTTAAATATTTGATACTACGATATTCGTGATGGTCATTAATACCTTTATTTGCAGCATCTTCTCCTAAGTCATGAATTAGATGTCCTAAGTCGTGAAATAAGCAAGCTACAATTAGTTCATTATTGGCTTTTGCTGTTTCTGCTAAAGTAGCACATTGGAGAGCGTGTTCTAGTTGACTAATAGATTCTTGATTATATTGAATATGACCTTTTGAGGAAAGAATTGAAATGATTGTTTTTATATCTGGATTCATTTTGAGAGTAGGGAGTAGGGAGTAGGGAGTAGGGAGTAGGGAGTAGGGTTCAAAGATATAAGATATTTTGCTTTAATACCGGGAATTGTTACAAAAAAGATTACTGGACCATTGTTATTACTTAGTAACTGAAAGTTTTAATAAAGTATAGCATTATTTTGGGGGATTGGTATAATTAGTTATTAGTTGAAACAGATTTACTGTTGACTTTGTAATTTTAATACATGAATATTTTACCGTTATTTTTTAATATTTAATTTTGGTAAAATCTTCGTAAAGTAAGACTTAAAAAAAATCTCCCTTCTGTAAAATAAACAGTTTAAGCAACAGGACTTAAAATACTTGATTGATTTTACATTTAACTTTGGCAAAATCTATGTAAATTAAGATTTAAAAAAATCCTACCTTCTGTAAAATAAACAGTTTAAGCAACACGACGACCATTAATAATCACTGAAGTTAAATGGGGAACTATACCATCATCATGCACCGTAATTATATCCGCACGTTTGCCAACTTCTAAACTTCCTCTATCATGATATAAATTAATAGTTTTAGCCGGATTAATTGTTACTAACTTCATTGCTTCATATAAAGGTTTACCAATTTTTTTACTAATAATAAAAATAGATTGTAATAAACTGCGAGGCACATAATCTGAAGAAATTACATCTACTAAATTTTGCTCTACCAACTCCACTGCAGATACATTTCCAGAATGGGAACCTCCTAATACTAAATTCGGCGCTCCCATCAATACTTGTAATCCAGAATTATGAGCTTCTTTTGCTGCTTCTAAAGTAGTTGGAAATTCTGCTAAAACTACCCCACTTGCTAAAGCTTCTTGTACATGACTTATTGTTGCATCATCGTGAGAAGCGAGAGAAATTCCATTTTGTTTTGCTAATTCAACTAATGCTTGACGATTTTTCGGAGCATATTGTTGTTGAGTTTCCTGACGATAGGCAATAAATTTATTCATTTCTACTTCGCTAATTCCATACTTACCCATGTAATATTCTTTATATTTTTCCACACTCACAAATTGTCTTTGACCAGGAGTATGATCCATCAAAGACATGAGAGAAAGAAACGGATTATTTGCATATTTTTCCGCAGCAGTAAATATACCTTCAAAGGAAATTTCACAACGTAAATGTAGCCGATGATCTGTCAGAAGTCTGCCTGTTTTTTGCCCCTCAAAAATAGCTTCAATCATTTCACCAAAACGCTCAACTCGAACAGAATTAGGTTTAATATCTCCAATGGCGATCGCGTCACAAACTGTTGTAATTCCAGAACTAATTAAGTCTCGGTCGTGGTAAGATACTGCTGCTGCTAAAGGCCATTTTACAGCAGGGCGAGGAGACATACATTTTTCTAAGTTATCTGTATGAAGTTCTATTAATCCAGGCATTAAATATTCTCCTTGCCCGTCTTGACCAATATTAACTATTCCTGGCTGAATTTCGGCTATTTTTCCATCACGAACTATGAGGGTACCAATAGTTTCTTGGTCTGGTAATTGTAGACGATAGTTTGTGTAAATATGTTCGTTCATGTTTATTTAGGGTTTACTGAATAAAGTCTTTTTGTTGAGGTAGGGAATAGGGAGTAGGGAGTAGGGAGTAGGGAGTAGGAAGTAGGAAGTAGTTAAGAATAAGTATAAATAGGAGTTATAGAAAAGGTAGTCGTTCATAATAGCAAGATAATTTTTCTGCCATAGCCACTCCAAAATGCTCACTTTTTGAGCATGAAGAGCTGAAAAAAACGCACTTTTTTAAACCTAGAAAAGGCTAATACCTTTATCTATCAATGCTTTGATATTTCATCGGCAAGCCCTATTTAATCGACAGTCAATTTTAAATGAACCAATAATCTTAAATGAACCAATTGGAATTTTAATTTCTCTATAGTAACTTCAATTTCTGTTAATATACAGGAGCAGTTTTGAAAGATTGATTTATATGATAATACATATAGTTTTATTTAAGTGGCAGCCAGATATTTCAGCAGAAAGTATTACTTCGGTTATGTCCGCTTTGAAAGGAATGAAAGGGAAAGTCCCGGAAATAATTGATTTATCTTGTGGGAATAATTTCTCGGAGCTTTCTCAAGGCTTTCATAATGCTTTAGTAGTCCAATTTAAGGATAAAGCTGCTCTTGATGCTTATGCAAAAAACGCCCATCATCAAGAAATTATTAAGACTTTAATTAAGCCAATTTTGGCAGATAAAATTACTATTGATTATGAAGTTTAAAAAAGCGGTCAGCAATCAGCAGTCAGCAGTCAGCAGTAATAAAATAATCAATTATTTCCCCATACTTTGTAGGGACGTTGCATGCAACGTCCCTACTCTTTTATAGAGATGCTTATTAATTAGGGTTTGCTGAAAAAGTCTTATGGGTGAGGGTAGGAGACAACCCACCCCTCGCCCCTCCCAGGAGCAGGGCTGTTTCATTCTCGATAGACACGGGGACGCACCAGACACGGAGACACGGGGATCGAGGCTTTTAAGTAGCGTTGAACCAGATATTCTCTCAGAGCTTAAAGACGCGTACTTTGCTGAAAAATCGGCAAATTTTGGTTAATTTCACTGTTCCACTATCTTCTCATCTCTCGTTATCCCTAAATCGTTAACTTACGGGACTTTAAAACAGCC
>NZ_JAAHHG010000233.1:0-8621 GCF_010692555.1 Okeania sp. SIO3B5
AAAAAAGATAATTTACGCCCTAAAAAATGGTATTAAAGCGATTCCCATACGACTCCTGAGTTCTGACTCCTGACTCCTAATAAATATCCTAGCTATTTGTAGCAAATATTTATCAATTTGGTATAATATCAAATTCAAAAAAGGTCGTTACAGTAAAAAAGAGGGTAGGAAGTAGGAAGTAGAATAGCCTTTTGTCCCTACTGATGATAGAAATTATATTAGGGTTTGCTGATTAAATATTAAAGCGTTAACAGATAAAAGTTTTAGCCTTTTCAGAGTAAAAAAAAGTGCAATTTTTTCAGCTTGAGATACCAAAAATTTAGGATTAAAGACTCACTATGGCAGAAAAATAAAGGGATAAAATATCCGACTACCTCCTCTAAATTCCCCGTTACTCCTGACTCCTGACTCCTGCCTCTACCATAGATACTTTTTCAGCAAACCCTATTTATAAGAAAAGGTAATTCTAAATTCTAAATTCTAAATTATAAATTCTTAAAGATTAACTTGTAGCCAAATTTCTAAACTTACTAATAACCAAAGCTGAATACCATAACGCTTCCAAGTATCCCCACGATAATTTAACCAATCTTTAATCAAATCTTGATTGAAATAAGGAGCGATCGCTGCTTTTTTACTTAACAATAAATTCCTAGTTCGACGTTGCCATATTTGTCTAAACCAAAAGTTAACAGGTACCATCATTCCACTTTTTGGACGAGTTAATATTCTCTCTGGTAATAAATCTGCCACTGCTCGTTTTAATACTGCTTTTTCATCAGCACCAGATAATTTATATTCTGGTGGAATTTCTAAACTCATTTCCACAATTCTTTGGTCAAATAATGGGGAAAGTCCGATTAAATTAGCCGCCCTAGTCATATTATTTACCTTGGTTAAAATATGGTCTGCTCCCTTAAATTTAATATTGAGTAACATCAAGCGGTTTAAATAATCAGCATCAGAATTTAAGTCAGACTCAAATATATAAGATTCTGTTTTTACAGCTTCCCAAATCTCCGGTTTTAATAGCTTAGATAAATCTGCAAAACATTTATGAAAAGAACTTAGATAAGATGAAACAATATCCGGATTTCCTGACTGTAAACCACCATAAATATTATTTAATAACATCGGTTTATTTTTCGGTCCACCAAAACAAGGGTCCCCACCTTCACCATTCAGAATAACCCCCACATTTTCTGCTGCTAAATTTCCTAAAAGATAATTAGGAACTGTTAACGGATCGCCAATAGGATCGTCTAAATTTGTCATAGTAATTGGCAGTTTATTCCACATATCATCCGGCGTAATTTCTAGGATGTGATGTTGAGTTTTACAATGTTGGGCAACCAAACTAGAAAATTCTAATTCATTAGGTAATTCTGCACCAAAATGTATTGAATAAGTATGTACTGGATAATCATGATTTTTTGCGGCTAATGCCACAATACAACTCGAATCTAAACCACCCGATAAATAGGCTCCCACTGGTTGATTATTTGGTAAATATTCAGGAATAATTTTATCTAGAAGAGAACGTAATTTTTGACCATGATATTCTAAAGGTTGATCGGCATTTTTCACTTGTATTTGTGGTTGCCAATAAGACATTGGTGATGGAATTTTCAAATCATTAGTAAAATGGATAAAACTTCCCGGTCTTAATTCTTTTACTTCCTGCCAAAGAGTACGTTCCCCAGGCACAAAAGCACAACAAAGATAATCCCGTAAAGCAATTAAATCTAACTCATTAGAATGGTAAGAAGAAAGAATTTTTAATCTAGGAGAAATCCAAATAGTTGAGTCTGTAGTAGTGTAATATAAAGTCCGTCCACCCACGCGATCGCGTCCAATCCATAATTCTTTTTCTTCAGTATCCCAAACTGCTAAAGCAAAAATTCCTTCTAACAACAAAAAAGTTTTTACCCCATAACTTTGCCATAATTCAGCAACTATTTGAGTAGCAGTAAGAGAGGCAGAAATATCTAAAAGTTTTTGTAATTGTGACAGATTAGTTAAGAAAAGATCGCCCACAACAACAAACCTTTCATTAGAGCTAAAAGTAGGTTTAATTTGATGAATAAAAAAGTGGCGATCGCTCCAAGAAATATCTGCCTTTATCTGGTCTATTTTTCCCAAAGCAAGATGCCAATTAGGGGTAACTAAATTTTTATTTGTAGGAACGGATGATTGTTTATTTAATGATAAAAAATTAAACTTCATATCTACTAATAAGGTAAGGAAGAAGGAAGAAGGAAGAGGGAAGAAGGAAGAGGGAAGAAGGCTTAAAAGGAAGAAGGAAGAAGGAAGAGGGAAGAAGGCTTAAAAGGAAGAAGGAAGAAGGAAGAGGGAAGAGGGAAGAAGGAAGAGGGAAGAAGGCTTAAAAGGAAGAAGGAAGAAGGAAGAGGGAAGAGGGAAGAAGGAAGAGGGAAGAAGGCTTAAAAGCTTGAAAGAACGTAAATTTTCTGTATAAATTTTTTGATAATTAGCACCCCAGTTATTGTTAATTATTCTTATGCTTACTTCTGTGTAGGGACGTTGCATAAAACGCCCCTACTTCCCCACTCAAGATAATATACTGGACTTTGAGCAGAAAACCTATAGCTTAATTCCAGATGAATTTTTTGAAGAATAAGTGGCATATTTTTTTGACTTTTAATAGACATCCCCAATAATAAAAAATAAAATCAATTATCCCACAGAAGTTATCAATTATTCCCCTCCTGGGAGGGGGAGGGGCGAGGGGTGGGTTCCCTACTCCCTACTCCTTCTTTTCTGGAGATATCTAATATAGCAATCCTAAATTGGTTGTGAAAATTTTTATAATAGTTAACTTGAACTGAAAAACTTTAAAATTTTGACTCCTGACTCCTGACTCCTAAGTGCCACCAAAATATTACAACTTAAATAGGATTGCTATATTAAATTTCATTGTCAAAATTATTTTATGACCATTGATTACATCTATTTTTAATTAGTATAAAACAATGGATAATTGATAATTACCTCTGGTTAAAACCGCTACGGAATTGAATATAAGGAAATATTATTTCTTCTCTTGGTTGATTGGATATGGCGAGTTCCCCTCGCCATCCGGAGACCGCTTTTTTCCCCTTAAAAGGGGAGGCTTTAAACCAGAATTATTTAATTATTAATAATTAATAATTAATAATTCGGTAAAAAGTAAGGATAATTAAGATTAAATGGGCTATTTTTAGCAAAAAAGTGATTCTACCTGTTTTGATTAATTAATAACTGAAGTCTTACCCAAGTATAGCGTTACTTTTAGGAACTGGTATAATAACTTTTATTCAGTATAAAATTTCAACAAAAATGTACTTTTTATACGATAAATCGCTAAAAACTTCCCCCACTCCCCTACTCCTCCGCTCCTGAATAATTATTAATTATTAATTATTCATTATTAATTATTTTGTAGCTGATGCTTTTTGGGAATTGCTATAATCTAAAATACAGCAAATTTCCGACTAATGTAGTAAAGCTGATGGGGCAAATATTTTGTGCTTGTTCACTACCCTAATTCCCATCTTCCCTACTCCTCTACTCCCTAAAAATCAATATATGTACCTCATAACTTCAGAAACTGCTGTATATAGATATAGACATCTGTTCATTAATGGATAATTGATAATTGATAATTACCTCTCCCTAAAAGGAATAGGATTGACGCTTAAGGAAAAAATAAATTTTTTCCCTGCCTTGAAAGGGGGGACTTTAAACCTGAATTATTTAATTAGGGCTTGCTGATTAAATCTAAAAGCATTGACATATAAAGACTTTAGCCTTTTTGGAGTCGAAAAAAGTGCGTCTGTTTCAGTCTAAAACGCTCAAAAAGTTAGTATTTTAGGCGCATAGTTAGACAGAAAAATCACTCTTACAATTCTTACTTCTACCTTCTCGCTCCCAAGCCATTTCTCCTGTCTCCTGTCTCCTGTCTCCTGTCTCCTACCCTCACCCCTAAGACTTTTTCAGCCAACCCTAATTATTAATTCTTCGGTAAAAATTCAAAATAAAATCAATTATTATCCATAAATTATCAATTCTACCAATTCCTAAAAGTAATGCTATACTTGGGTAAGACTTCAGTTATTAATTAATCAAAACAGTTAGAATTATATTTTTGCTAAAAGTAGCCTAGTTAATGTTAATTATTCTTACTTTTTACTTCTCCCCTACTCCCCCACTCCCCTACTCCCCTACTCAACAAAATGTAGAAAAATTTTTGAGAAATGGTATTATTTCTCCCTGTTCCCTATACCCGAAAAATTATGGTTTAAAACCTCCCCCTTTTCAGAGGATAATAAAGAAAAATTGGGTGCATCTCATATTGGCAAAAATACTTTTTTCCTATATATTTCCTGTTCCCTGTTCCCTGTTCCCTGTTCCCTAAAAGCAATAACTTTTTGGCTTTATTCACGCATTGAGATGCACCCGAAAAATTTTCCTTTGAGTCAATCCTCTTCTTTTAAAGAAGAGGTAATTATTAATTATTAATTATTAATTATTAATTGTTGAATTATTCCCTCTATTTTAAAGACTATGGCATCTAGAAATCAAGATTTATCGATCGAGAATACTAGAAAAAGTTCCCTGCGCAACGTGTTTATTGTCCCTTTTATTTTACAAATATTAACAACATTTGCATTAATTGGTTATCTCTCTTTTAGAAATGGAGAAAAGGCAGTTAATAGATTAGCAAGTCAATGGGAACATGAAGTTACAAATCGTGTCGAAGACCACCTGAATCATTACCTAGAGTATCCTCACATTATTGTTCAAAGTAATATCAATGCTATTCAACTCGAACAACTAAATACCAGAAATATTGATACCTTAGCCTTTCATTTCATTAAACAAATTCAATTGTATAAATTTGTTTCTGCTATTTATTTTACAGGTGACTATGAAAATGGAGAATATGCTCAAGGCAGACGAAATATAGATAGTACTCTAAATATAAAAGTATATGAAGATTTTCCCAATCGTGTAGATTATCTCGTAAATAAAGAAGGTCAACGTATTGAAAAGCTGCAAAGTAGAGATTTTTATCCCCAAACAAGACCTTGGTATCAAGCTGCAATAAAAGCACAGAAACCAACCTGGAGTGAAATTTATAACTTTGTTGGCCATGGCGAACTAGGTATTACATTTTCTGCACCTGTGTTAGACAAAACTGGGCAATTCAGAGGAATAATAGCCGTAGATTTAATTCTGAGTGATATTAGTGATTTTCTCAGACAACTAGAAGTTCCCCCTAGTAGTCAAGTTTTTCTGTTAGAAACCTCTGGAGATTTGATTGCTAGTTCCACATCAGAAAATCCCTATTTTTTATCAGAAGAAAGTCAAATTCCACAAAGAATAAAAGCAGTAGCTAGTCAAAATAAATTAACTCAAGCAGCTGCCAAATATTTGATGCGAAAAATAGATAACCTTTCCGAAATAAAAACAACTCAAGAATTTAAAATTACAGTTAATGGCCAAGCTCATTTTCTGCATATTGCTCCACTGGAACTTCAGCAAGGTTTAGACTGGATACTTGTAATAACTGTCCCGACTTCTGATGTGATGGGAGAAGTTTATGCTAATACACGCACCACTATATTACTTTGTATTGGAGCTTTAGCTGTAGCAATTGTGGTAGTAATTATGACAGTACGTTTAGTTACCGCACCTATTCTCAAACTTAATTCTGCTGCCAAAGAAATTACTAAAGGTAAATGGGAAACTCAACTCAACATTGATCGTAATGATGAAGTAGGAGAACTAACTCACTCTTTTAATTGTATGGCAAACCAACTGAAAAATTCCTTTGAATCTCTAGAAACAAACAACGAACAACTCAAGGAACTCGATCGCCTCAAAGACGAATTTTTAGCGAACACTTCTCACGAACTACGAACCCCCCTCAATGGCATTATCGGTATTGGTGAATTCCTTTTAGAAAGCAATACAGAAAATTTGAATCAAATCACCACTGGCAACTTAACGATGATAGTTTCTAGTGCTCGTCGTCTCTCCAACCTTGTCAACGACATTCTTGACTTTTCTAAAATCAAACATCACACACTAGCATTAGACTTTAAACCCGTTGATGTTTATGGAGTGGTAGAAGCAGTAGTCATCTTAAATCTTTTAGTCAGCAAAAAGAAAAATCTCAAACTAATAAATGCTATTCCTAAAGACTTACCCCCCGTCTATGCTGATGAAAACCGTCTACAACAAATTCTATATAACTTAATCGGTAATGCTATTAAATTTACTGACTCTGGTGAAGTCAAAGTCTCAGCAGAATTGATTGACAACAATATTACCAACTCCGATCTACAACCTTTTCCCCAAGATTGCTTCAATCAAGACATAGATAAATCTAAACAACTGATAATCCTTGTCTCCGATACTGGTATGGGTATTCCCGCTGATAAACTAAAGCGCATCTTTGAATCATTTGAGCAAGGAGAAGGTTCCACAGTTAGAAAATATGGTGGTACAGGTTTAGGGTTAGCAGTCACGAAACAGTTAGTTGAACTCCATAGTGGTCAGATATGGGTTGAATCTGAGGTTGGTGTCGGTTCTCATTTTCGTTTTACCCTGCCCATTTCTCAAAAACCTGTAACCGATGTCCCAAGTCTTCCTGCTCATGAAATCAACAGTATTCGTCATTTGGTTGAGCAAGTAGAAATACCCGTAGAAACTGAACCCAACGAATGTTATTTAGCTGATGGTGATTTCCACATTTTAGTTGTTGATGATGAACCAATAAATATTCAAGTTCTCAAAAATCACTTAACAGCAAATAACTACAAAGTTACCCAAGCATTAAATGGAAAAAATGCTTTAGCTGCTTTAGATAGGGAAGAAAATATAGACTTAATTTTGCTAGATGTAATGATGCCTAATATGTCTGGTTATGAAGTTTGCGCTAAAATTCGGGAAAAATATCCTGCCCAAACTTTGCCAATTTTAATGTTAACAGCTAAAAATCAAGTGGCCGATTTAGTCATGGGTTTTCAATTTGGTGCTAATGATTATTTGACTAAACCTTTTGCCAAAGATGAATTATTGACTAGAGTTAAAACTCATCTTCAATTATCAAAAATTACTAATGCTTACGGACGTTTTGTCCCCCACGAATATGTAAAATTACTCTCTAAAGAAAATATTATTGACGTTAATTTAGGCGATCGAGTTTGTAAGGAAATGGCAATTTTCTTTTCTGATATTCGTTCTTTTACTACTCTATCTGAGAAGATGACAGCTCAAGAAACTTTTGCTTTTGTTAATGGTTATTTACAACAAGTTGCCCCGGAAATTCGCGGTCGAAATGGTTTAATTATTAAGTTTATGGGAGATGGCATTATGGCAGTATTTCCTGATGGTGTCGATGATGCTCTACAGTCAACTATTTCTCAGCTTCATAAATTACACAAATATAATCAAACTCTACAAGCTAAAGGTTTATTTCCTATTAAAATTGGCGTAGGTATTCATTGGGGTCATATGATGGTAGGTATAGTGGGAGAGAAAACTCGAATGTCGGGAGACGCACTTTCTGATAATGTCAATTTGACAGCTCGTTTAGAAGGTTTGACTAAGTATTATGGGGTTTCTTTGTTAATTTCTGAATCAGCTTTTCAGGGTTTAAAAAATCCAGAAAGATATCAAATTAGGTTTTTAGACCGGGCATCTGTTAAGGGTAGAGATGAACCTATTAATGTTTATGAAGTGATGGATGGTGAAATTGATGAAGTGCGAGAATTAAAGTTAAAAACCCAGGCAAATTTTGAAAATGCTATAGAATATTTTCGATTGGGAGATTTAGTTTCAGCTAAACATTATTTCGACAAAGTATTAGCAGTAAATTCTTCAGATAAAACAGCTAAACTTTATTTAGATAGAATTGAGAAATTAATATCCACTGGTATTCCAGAAAACTGGAATGGAGTTTGGGCATTTACTCAGAAGTAAGGAGTAGGGGAGTAGGGGAGTAGGGGAGTAGGGGAGTAGGGGAGCTATTGGTAGTCCAGTAGGGTGTGTTAGCGAAGCGTAACGCACCGAAACACTATATCTATTTTCAGTGCAATAAGTGTAGGTTGGGTTGAGGGACCGAAACCCAACATTAGTAAGGTTTTGTTGGGTTTCCCTCCGGGAAGCTCCGCTAACACTGCCGTTCAACCCAACCTACATTTTTAGGCTAAAGAGGGAGTAGGGAGTAGGGAGTAGGGAGTAGGGGAAATCGAGAAATATTTGGTCCAGTAGGGTGTGTTAGCGGAGCGTAACGCACCGAAACACTATATCTATTTTCAGTGCAATAAGTGTAGGTTGGGTTGAGGGACCGAAACCCAACATTAGTAAGGTTTTGTTGGGTTTCCCTCCGGGAAGCTCCGCTAACACTGCCGTTCAACCCAACCTACATTTTTAGGCTAAAGAGGGAGTAGGGAGTAGGGAGTAGGGAGTAGGGGAAATCGAGAAATATTTGGTCCAGTAGGGTGTGTTAGCGGAGCGTAACGCACCGAAACACTATATCTATTTTCAGTGCAATAAGTGTAGGTTGGGTTGAGGGACCGAAACCCAACATTAGTAAGGTTTTGTTGGGTTTC
>NZ_JAAHHG010000233.1:8721-14632 GCF_010692555.1 Okeania sp. SIO3B5
TATTTGGTCCAGTAGGGTGTGTTAGCGGAGCGTAACGCACCGAAACACTATATCTATTTTCAGTGCAATAAGTGTAGGTTGGGTTGAGGGACCGAAACCCAACATTAGTAAGGTTTTGTTGGGTTTCACTGCCGTTCAACCCAACCTACATTTTTAGGCGTGTCAGTCTAGTAGTAGGCTGACACATCTAAAACTGTGCATTAGCTTTTAACTTGAAAATTCTTACTTTTGAATGCATGACTTTTGACTTTTGAATTGAATCTAATGCACCATTTTAGATGAAACAGTCCAGTAGGGTGTGTTAGCGGAGCGTAACGCACCGAAACACTATATCTATTTTCAGTGTCAGTCCAGTAGTAGACTAACGCACCCTACGCGATCTGCTCAAAAACTTTTCAAAATTTTTTTCTAAATTTACGGAATAGGGAATCAAGAACAGGTAGTAGGTAATAGGTGAATATCGAAAAATAGAAAATCTGAACATAATATAATTCTTTTTTTCTTTGCTACCTTACTTCTTTTCCTTCTGCATTCTTCCTTTTACAGGGTGATTTTCTCCTTTTCTCCTGACTCCTAACTCCCGACTGCTCGTGACTCTCTCAGTTCTTTACTACTGTTCAACCGTACATGATATTGGCACAATAAATATGCCTTGAAAGTCACCCCCTTACCTCCTGAAAATCACTCGAATTTCATTTTTAAATCACCACCACCACCAGAAATTAGGAAGATGATTAAAGTATAGAAGTTCAAAACAAAAATAAAAAAATACGAAAAACAAAATTATGATGAAACAAGCAATTCGACAACAAGCAATGCCAGGAATTCTTGGTGGACTAGGGCCACTAGCACATATTGAATTTGAACGTCGTCTAATTGCTTTAAATACAGAACGAGGTGCTACCTCCGATAAAGATCATCCCGTTTCAATTCTAATTAATGCAACTGATATTCCAGATCGTACTCAAAGTTTGTTGGGAAATGCCCCAAGTTGTACTCCTTCATTGGTGAAATATGGAAAAATACTACAAATGGCAGGAGCAAATTTTTTGGTAATTACCTGTAATACAGCTCATGGATTTTACGAAGCTGTACAATCTCAGTTAGATATTCCCTGGATTCATATGATGGATATCACTGCACAATTTATTAAAAGTCATTATCCTCATAGTCGCCGAGTAGGGGTTTTATCAACAACAGGAACATTGCAAGCTAAACTCTACCATAATAGTTTAAGTGCTTTAGGATTAACTGCGATCGCACCACCCTTAAACTCTCAATTACAAAGAGATATTATGCATGCAATTTACAATCCTGTTTGGGGAATTAAAGCTACAGGAATCGAAATTTTCCCACCGGCAATTTCAATTTTAGAAAATGCTATTACTTGGTTAAAAGAGCAAGGAGCAGAATTAGTTATTGCTGGATGTACTGAAATATCAGTAGTGTTGCAAAAACTCAAACTTCATTCACTGATTAATATTGACCCCCTTGATATTCTTGCCAATCTGACTTTAGATTTAGCATTTGGTCATCAAGAAATTCCAACTGTTAGACCAAACTCATCTACTCAAAAATTATACCAATTTACTTGAAAAATGTCACAAATAGTTGGTAATATCATGTCCGGTTGAATAATTAGACTTTGGTGTACAGAAGGCAGGAGGCAGGAGGCAGGAGGCAGAAGGTTTTCTTTCATTGTCACCTTAATTTTATACACGCTCCGATGCTACCGGACATGATATAATTCATCAAGTCAAATAATACAGCGCTTTTCAAATTGATGAACCACATCTTCAGACATCAAACCTTGTAGGGACGTTCCATGGAACGTCCCTACTGTAGTCTACCCAAATGAAAACCGCTTTAAGCTGAAATTACTGTAAAATTCAGCTTTCAAGTCGCTAAAATATAACTTCTGACTTCTGATTTCTGACTTTAGTGAATTAGACTATCGACCTTTGAACTTGAGAGTCTAATGCTGGCGATCGCTTATAATCAGCAACTGCTGCTGTAGCTGCAATTCCTGTATGAACAATACTCAAAGTCCGGAATGGATCGATAATTGGATCTACCGCAATCAATAACACCAGTATTGCTTCTAGTGGTAATCCCAAAGGTTGCAGTACTAAATCTAATAATGTTAAAGTTAAAATTCCCGTCGCTCCTGCTGTTGCCATCCCTGCTAAAATGGAAGCAACAATAATAACTACAAAACTAGATAAGTTTAACTGATGCTGATAAAGTTGAGCTACAAATACGGAAGTTGTGGCAAAATAAGCCACGGGACCGAATCTACAAACAGTAATTGCCAGAGGAATCACTAAATTAACTGTTTGTTTCTCAAATTTCAGCAGTTCAGTTAAAGCAGAAATGGAAGACGGCAAACAAGTAAAACTACTCCTAGTTGCCAAAGCTAAAATTGTTGGTTCTTTTAAACTAATCAACACTTCCCACAAAGAACAATCTGTCTTTTGCCAAACAACAAGGGTGCTAACTACATAAATAATAAAAAATATTAAAATTGTAATGATTACAAAATTTTTCATAGCAGCTAAAATACCAAAACCTGTCGTCGCTATTTGGCTAGCTAAAAGACAACATAAACCCATGGGCAGGAATAAAATTATCCAATCAATTAACTTTTTTGAAGCTTTAAATATAGTTTCTAAAATATTAAACACTTCTTCCTTATAAGATTGTTTGAGATATCCCATTGCTAAACCAAAAACAATAGCAAAAAAAAGTATTTCCAGAGCCTTACCTTCACTTAAAGATGCAAAAATATTCTCAGGAACTAAATTCAATAAAAAAGATATTAAAGTTGTTTTTTGCTCGACCACTTCTTCAATCATTTTACCAGTAAGAGATACCTCTAAATCTAATTGGGATTTGTTAACAATTATACCCAAAGTTGTTAAACTTGAATCGTCTAAATTCCCTCCCGGATTAGTGAGTAATGTAACAATTAATCCAATTATACTTACCCCAATAAGGCCAATAGAAAATACAATTAAAATACGTTTGACATATTTATTAGCTTCCTGACTACTTATTAGCCTACCTACGCTCATTGTTATTGCGGAAAATAACAAAGGTAAAACACACATTTTCAGCAGCTCAAGATAAAGATTTCCAAAAGGAGTTAACATCAAAGCTATATCTTTTTCAAAAATCCCTATATATAATCCTAGTAAAATTCCAGGTAAAATACACCATGGATTACGCAAAACTCTAATTAATGAATAAAAATTGAATCCTTTATTTTTTTTCATCATAAATAATTATCAAAAAATTTTATCTTTTCTACAGGTTTAACACCCCACTTTACTGATAACTGATAACTGATAACTGAAATGACAGAGGGTAATTAAAATTACTTAGGTTCATAAGACACGAAGTGACTTGTCATTGACTATACATAAGCAATTTTTCCTTCTACCTCCCCCCTTTCAAAGAGCTATCCCTTATAAGGAACTCCTCAGACACGAGGACACGGAGACGCGGAGACACGGGGACACGGAGAGAAGGGGAGAAGGGAGAAATAGTCATAGTATCTAAGTAAAACTACTTTATTATTCAAAATAAATGTACTTTTAAATACATTTTCTCTCTAGAAAAAGATTTTTAAAGTCTCCAACATAATTTGTTTATTTTGTCAAGTTTTATGTTAAGAAAGATGTTTATAAAGCATAGCTTTCAAAGGGGATTAGGGGGGATGCCTTCTGCCTTCTGCCTTCTGCCTTCTGCCTTCTGCCTTCTGCCTTCTGCCTTCTGCCTTCTTCCTTCTGCCTTCTGCCTTCTTCAATTAAATTTATCAGCACTAGATGTTTCTAATAACTCAGAATATTCATCCAACAAACTATTAACACTATAATGATTATTAGTAATTTTTAGATATAAATTAACAAATTCTAGCAGGTGATTGCTAGACCATGGCAGAGCAATTGCTATAGGATCTTGAGTATCTGTTAAGGCAACAGTTTGAAAATTTAAAGCCACATTTGGTTGATTTATAACAATCTTTTTTACTTCTAATTCATCCCGGTAAGCTGCTAATATATCTCCTCGAATAGCGCCTTTTACAACCTGTTCCCAACTCGTATACCTCACAATTGTAGCCTTGGGAAATTTCTGTTTGGCAAATCCTTCATAGGAAGAACCATCAATTACTCCAATCTTGCCTTCAAAATCCCTCAAAAATTCTACTGTCTCTTTATTTTTAGCTGCCTTAGTTAATTGTACTCGGTTGAGTAACAAACCCTGACGCATAGTTAAATAAGGATCGGAAAAAGAAATTATCTTAGCTCTATTCAAAGTTTGACTAAGTTTAGAAATAGCTAAATCTGCCTGACCTAGATCGACAATTTCAACCACTTCATTAAAAGTTTTAGCACTACGATTAATCTGAAGTTCAACCCCTAAAGCTTCAGCCAAACCTCTGGCAATTTTAATATCTAATCCTTCCAATTCACCCCTTTTATTTTCAACAAAAAAAGGTGAATTATCATACTCTGTCATCGCAACAATTAACTCACCTCGGTCAACAATTTTTTGTATATCCGGAGAGAGCAACTTTTCTGAGGAAGACTTTTGGGGGGAATTGCTAGTATTTCCTTGAAGCAAAGTCCAAGTTTTTTCATCAACTATTGCCGTTGCTTCTAACCCCATACTAAGTTGAAAGTTATAAACAGCCTCCTGAGTTTGTTCTCCGTAAACTCCATCTATAGCTCCGGGATAATAACCTTTTTGTTTTAATCTAGTTTGTACCTGAATAACATCATATTCTTCACTATTTTCAGTTACTTGTGAATCTAAAGTATTAACATACTGGATATCTTTTGTATTTCTAATCTCAGCAATTTTTTCGCCTGCTTCGAGAGAAACAGAATTTGCGGAATATTCTGTTTTTATAAAAGTTGTAAAAATAACAATTATTCCGAAAGCAACCAGAGTTAATTTGACAATTAAATATATTATTTTGGAGAATTTATTCATGGAATCTTTCCTGACTCCTAACGATATTTAGTAATACCAGAGTTTTTGATATCTTATAATACTAACCTTAATAGGTAAGCATAGATTTTCAGATATTATAATCTGGCTTTTTCTATCATAAACAACTGAACTTGGCAACTTTCCGGAAAAAAGTTTTATAGCGCTACGCGCTAGGGAACAGGGAACAGGGAACAGGGAACAGGGAACAGGGAACAGGGAACAGGGAACAGGGAACAGGGAACTGTAAAAGAGTTTTAGGATTGAAAAATGTCCTAACCAATTCTTGTATTGCTATAGGTGAGGTATTTTAGATGAAATACTAAAATTTTTGCTACAAATACTTAGGCTGTTTCGTGACATACTCCCGACACTGAGACTAGCAGAGCGTGCGGGCTTCTCAGGGACTCTACTATGTAGACATAAACTGAGCTAACAAGGAATGCCCTTCCTCTTCAATTGATGCGCGAATAGGCTCAATTGAGTACCTTGATCGGCTTCAAATTTGACTGGTGGCAGCCAGTCTTTAATCAATGCTTTGGCTCTATTTTTAATATTAATTGCAGCATTTAAGTCTCTACCAATTGATAGATTACAGTTAGGGCAATTATGCTGTCTCTGAGTTAAAGTTTTCTTTACTTTATTACCACAGCTGCTACATTCAAAAGATGTTCCATGAGGTTTAACTTCTACAATTAACTGACCAGCTTTTGCCTCTTTCAGAGGAGCTTCGCTAACGGCTTTGTTAGTTAATATAGTATTAAATTGACCCCAGCCTGCATCATGTACAGACTTAGCTAATCTAGACTTAGCCATACCTTTTATATTCAGTTTCTCAACTGCTACAATATCGTAATTGGATAATAATTGATTAGCCGTTTTGAAATGAAAATCTTTTCTCGTATCAGCTACTTTT
>NZ_JAAHHG010000234.1 GCF_010692555.1 Okeania sp. SIO3B5
GGTAGGGGTAGAATCCAGCAATCCTGCAATCGGTGAAGTCAGGAGGAATGGGAATTATAGAAGAAGTAGTCAGAAGAATCGTAAAAGTGATTTTCTACCCCTCGAAATGCCGAAAATCTTAGATTTTTGAACCATTACCACCATTAAGCTAGTACCCCCTTAGTACCTGAAAAGGGTAAAACCTTTACCTGTCAAGACTTTGGTATTTAATCAGCAAGCCCTAATTAATAAAGCAACCATTGGCTTAACTTCATAATACATTTTCAACTAATTAGGGCTTGCTGAAAAAGTCTTATGGGTGAAGGTAGGAGACAGCTATACTGGAGACAGCTATACTGGAGAAATGGCTTGGGAGCGAGGAGGTAGGAGTAAGAATTTTCTCAAGATGGTTCTGCTCTACTCTTGACCAAAATCCTGAATTTTTGAACCATTACCACCGAAAACCTCGCACTCCCTCCAGATCTAAAATTGCTCAAACCAATATCAGTCAATAAGCGCGATATTTAATCAGCAAACCCTAATTATTGGAAATCTCTCAATTACTTTTTCCTCCTTTATAAGGTAATAAAAAAAGCTGATAGCTGAATGCTGAATGCTGAATGCTTACTCTGCTATACATAACTAATGAATAAATTCTTGACTAATACTAGAATACTGATTGACTGCCTGATCGAAGAATTCCTGTAGTGTTGCTAGATAGCGATCGCTATCTACTTCTGCCAGATCGTTATGTGCTGCATTTGGTATTAAGAGTAATTTTTTCGGTGCTGCTGCTGCTGCAAATAATCTTTGACTCATCATTACAGGTACGACTCGATCTTCCATTCCATGAATAAATAAAACGGGCATTTCCAATAATTTTACTTTGTTAATGAAGTCAAATTTTTGGGTTACCAGTAAGTTGAGGGGAAATATCTGGATTCGACGTCTGTGTCTGTATTTAGCCATGTCTTTCATGGAAGTAAAACAACCTTCAGCAATTAATCCTGCTGCTTGTGGTTGTTGAAGGCAAAGATTAGCAGCGATCGCTCCTCCGAGAGAGTATCCATAAACAAAAATTTCTTCTGGTGAAAAGTTTTTTTCTTGAGTCAAATAATTCCAAGCTATCAATGCATCTTCATAAACACTCGCTTCTGTGGGAAATCTTCCTTGACTGTTACCGTACCCCCGATAGTCAATCATAAATACCGAAAATCCTAACTGATATAGTTTAGCAACTCGCTCAAGATTGTAACTATTTTTCCGAGCTGCCATGTTACCTTTAGCACCCTGTAGAAAGAGGATAACTCTAGAATTGCTCTTAGTTTGAGGAATCCACCAACCAGATATTTTTTCTGTCTGTTTGTTAGAGTTGGGAATTGATAACCAAACTTCTTGATATGGAAGATTAACAGTATCCGGAGTTGCTAATACCAATGGTGCAGGTTCAAATATCAATCGGTTTTGCAGCAATCTTAGCAATACAAAAGCAGAAGTGTAGATAGTTGCTAAACTTATTAATAGAAATTTCAATAAACTCTCAAAAATAGTCATTAGTTAAAAGTGTATTTCTGATTTACAATAGTATCAGCAGCTGATATTGATAAAATAATTTTTTTCTAGAATTCTAGGAGTGACATTTATCTTGCTCTGTTCCAAGTTTTCTAGTAAGCATTCAGCAGTCAGCATTCAGCAGTCAGCTATTTGTTATTAACTCATTATCATACTAGAGGAGAATTCAAATTTATTCATTAAATTGGTTATCATCGAACCTCAGTTATTGCTTTAATATGTTCATGCATCTGATTGCTGTTTGCGGAGCATGACAAACGGAAATGCTAATAGCTGAATGCTTAGGTTTTCTATATGATAATTTTGCCATAAACATAAATTTAATTGTTGCCCAGATGACGGGAAAAAAGTTATAGAACAAGGAAAATAAAAACTAATTTTCAACTGTCTACTTTTTGCACAGCCTCATAACTAAGACTCGATCATTTTATGTAGTTGTTTGACTGCACGAATTAAACGAATAAAATATGGCCTAACTATATCTCGATTTAAGTCTTGTAATCTATTCACTTGTGCTTGTAGTTCCTCAATTTTATTAGACATAGAAGTATTATTTGTTGATTGTAAATTATCTGCTAAATGCTGTTGTAAATCTGTAGTTAAATCTTTTAATGATTGTAATTCCTCATCAATATTTGAAAATTTAGTATTTATTGTGTCCCAGTCTTCTTTTGTAATTGTATTGAATTCAAAATCTGATTGATTTTGAGAAAAATTTATGGGAGACTCTGGAGTTAACTCAGTAAATTTTTCTTGTATTTTCTCTGAATACCCATCCACTGAATCAATATCTATCCTGAGTTCTTCTACTTCATTGTTAATATGTTTTTGTATTTTTTCCTCAAATCTTTTTCTATTAATTGAATTCAATACTAATGCTAATGTTATTGGAGGTGCAACAAACGAAATTTTTTCCAGTACCAATGCTAAACCTGAACCAACAATTGAAGCCCCTAAAGCAGTATATTCTGCTATTTGTAGCCAATGAGGTTGACTTTGGGGATTATTTGAAACTGTTGATGATGTTTCTGTGTCTTCCATAAATTCATATCCCCATTCAATATATTAATTTTAATAGTTTAATAGTAGATAATACATTTTTTATCTAATTATTATATCATAATTTATTAAATAAAAATTATTTTTAACAAATCTTTATATTTCTTGAAAAGTAGTTGAGTTTAATCAAACAAATAGTAATATTAAGTAAAGGTTATTTTCTGTTTGATTGCAACAAGCAATACTATTATCATAGCAATAGCCCAATTTCATTAATTGATAATTGATAATGGATAATTGATAATTACCTCTGGTTAAAACCGCTCTTGATTGAATATCAGGAGATATTATTTCTTCTCTTGGTTGATTGGATATGGCGAGGGGACCTCGCCATCTCTCAACCGCTTTTTTTCCCTTAAAAGGGGAGGCTTTAAACCAGAATTATTTAATAATTAATAATTAATAATTCGGTAATTCTAAATTATAAATTATAAATTATAAATTCTTGAAGTTTGCTTCCGCATTCCGCACTGAAAGAAAAAGGTAACAAGCTAACTTTAGTAAGTCCTGTAGGTTCACGCATTTGTTTGCAGAGTATGACCTAGGAAATGCTTACATTTGATCAATATGGAAAAGTAAAAAAAAATGGGTCTAAAAATTATTGAAAGCTTTGAAAGTAGCTTCACGTTAGAACAAAATGCTCAACAAATTTTATTCAAATTATTAACAAGTGAAAATTTTATTCAACAAATTACTTCTCAATTACCATGTCAAAAATTAGAATTTACTGAATTAATATTTCAACCAGTTCCCTACAGCAAAGAAACACCTAAAGGAATGGCAAAAGAATTTGAGGAGTATCACGAATCTAGTGAATATATTATCATTAACGTTCCGCCAAACTTCATGTTTCAAGCTAAAATATTTCAACCAAGCCGTCTCTGCGCCGTTTATAAAATCACTAGAGATTAATCAACTTTTATCAATTTTGAATTAATTACAGCATATTTCGGGCAAATGAGGTACAGGGTAAATGATGAAAATATTGTAGTGCGGGCATCTTGCCCGCTTCGGGGTGTACCTCACGGGCAGCGGAAAGTGCTGTAAAACTAACCTTAAATAGGAAAAATTAAAACTAATGACTAATACTCAAATGCAAATTCCAGAATTGTCTAAATTAGAATACTTACCTTATATTGATTCTCAAGGAAAATTACCAATTTCTTTACAAGGAAAAATAGGTGTTTATGGAATTTTCGACCAGGATAAAAAATTACTATTTGTAGGTTATTCTCGTGATATATATCAGAGTATGAAACAACACTTAGTCCGTCAACCTAATAGTTGCTATTGGCTAAAAACACAAACTATTGAACGTCCGAATCGTACTATATTAGAAGGTATAAAAACTGCTTGGATTAATGAAAATGGCTCTTTACCTATAGGTAATGATATTGCAGAAGCAAAGTGGAATCAGCCAATAGATGCTAAACAAGAAATGACAGAAGCAGAAGCAATACAATATAGTGACCCATTAATTGATGAAGTTGCTAAAGAAAAACTCTTAAAAAATATATCTAGGCGAGTTGAAGCTAATATTTTAGAAATATTAAAAACTAGAGGTTTAGAAGAAAATATTCGCTTTAATCCCAAGTTAAAAACCAGTGGTTTGCTAGATTTGAAATAGGTTAATATAGCAAGATGATTTGAGTTGTGAGATATTGGAAACTTTTAGGCAACAGCTCCGGAAGGCAACAGGCAATAGAGAAGAAGAAAAAAACGTATCATATGAATATAATAATTGCTATATTCTGTACTTTTAAGGAACACTTCAATTCTCACAACTGATTCCTGATTGCTATACTATTAGACATCTCCAGAAAAGAGGGAGTAGGGAGTAGGGAGTAGGGAGTAGAGGTAAATAATTGATAATTTCTTTGGGATAATTGATTTGATTTTTTATTATTGGAGATGTCTATTGGTGTGAATATTTGGGACAAAGTAAGCATTCAGCAGTCAACTATCAGCTATTAACTGATTATTTTGGAAGGAATAATTAGTCTCCAAATGGGCGTTGCTTATTCTGGGTATGATTTGATAATTTTATATTTTGGATTTTGTATTTTAGATGGTTTGAACTACTTGTTAATATTAATTGCTCCCTATTCCCTATTCCCTATTCCCTATTCCCTATTCGCTGTTCCCTATTCCCTATTCCCTATTACCTATAAACCTACTTTCATACCTTAATTCAGCAATGCCTGAAAATGAAATGGATGGACGAATAAAAATCTCCCCAGATGATTATCAAGGATGGTACAATGTGGGGGTAAATTTTAGTAAATTGGGGAAGCATCAACAGGCTATTACTGCTTTTAATCAGGCAATAAAAATTAAACCAGATTACTATGAAGCCTGGAATAATCGAGGTAATTCCTTGAAATTAATAGGTAGATTCCAGTCAGCTTTAAATAATTTTAATCGTGCGATAGAAATTCAACCAAATTCTCATTTAGTTTGGTATAACCGAGGTAATTTACTCAATAATTTAGAACAATATCGGGAAGCGATAACTTCTTTTGAAAGAGCCACAAAAATCAAACCAGATCTATATCAAGCTTGGTACAATGCTGGAAATACTTGGAGTAGTTTAGGACATTATCGAGAAGCAGTTGAAAATTACAAACAAGCAATAAAAATTCAACCCAGTTTATACCAAGCTTGGCATAATCAAGGCAAGGCATTATTTGAATTAGGAAGGTATCAGGAAGCTTTGAATTCTTTTGAAGAAGTCATTAAACTTAAGCCTAATCATTATATAGCTTGGAATTTTCAAGGAAAAACTTTATTTTATTTGGGGAATACTAAAAGAGAAATTATTAGTTATGAAAAAGCAATAGATATTAAAGTAGACTATCAGGAAGCTTGGAATAATTTGGGTCAAGCTTTATCAAATTTAGGAGATTGGGTTGAGGCGATCGCTTGTTTTGATCAAGCCATAAAAATTCAGTCAGATTATTGTTTAGCTTACTATAATAAAGCTCGTTGTTATGCTTTGCAGGATAAGCCATATTTAGCTATTGAAAATTTAGAACAAGCAATCAATTTAGGTGCTGGACAACCATATCGAGAGATGGCAGAAACTGATGCTCATTTTTTTAAAATTAGCTCAAATCCTAAGTTTCAAGCTTTAATTAAGGATGATTTAATTTATTAATTAGCTATTAGCATTCAGCTATCAGCTATCAGCTAAAATTGAGGGGTATAATACCAGTTTGATAAATCTTTGCTACAAATATTTAGGTTACTGCTTAGGAGTCAGGAGACAGGAGTCAGGAGTCGTATGGGAATAGGTTTGATACCATTTTTTATATAGTAATTTATCTTTTTCGTCCAATAGATATTTCCTACAAATTATTTTAATAATGCTTATTATTTGTAACATTCTTTTTTCAAATTGGTATAATACTAAATCTCCAAAGTTTTACGACATCTTAATATCATGTTTGGACGAGTCAGTTATAAATACAATTTAAGAACTGACAGTACCGAAGAAATACTAAAATTATCTTGATTTTTCTCCTTTTTTCCCTTCTGCCCTCTGGCTTCTGCCTTCTGCCTTCAAGAATAAATTTTCATCTTTGCCAAAGTCGTCGCAAAGCAGAACCTACTACATCCGAATAACGTAATTCTCCAGACAAAATTTTAGTCATAATAGTAGTAGCACGAGGTCGTTTCACACCTACTTGATAACCAATATGTGAAAAGTGAGAAAATCCTTGGGCTAAACGTTGTGCCCAGACCATATTTTTACCCCATTCTTCATTAACTACTTGACTGTATTTTTCTAAAGCAAATAAATCTCCATTTAGGGAATTATTAATTGCTGTAGCTGCTTTAATACCTGTAAATATAGAAGGGCGAATTCCTTCAGCAGTAAAGGGGTCAACAATACAAGCAGCTTCTCCTGCTAAAACAGCATTTTGTGTATGTAATTTTTGATTACCATTCCACAAACATAAAGGATGACCAAACTTCTGAATATTTTGAATATCTACCTCAAACATTGTGGCATATTCTGTTAATAAAGCTCCAAAATTTTGACCGTGCTTTCGCCAAAATGTACCTACTCCAATTGAGTATCCATCTGCTTTAGGAAAATTCCAAACATAGCCATTATTTAACATTCCAAATTCAAAATAAGCACTATCAATTTGCTGATTTTCAACTGGTACTTCTATTTCCATAGCACCACCTGAAAAGCGTTTACGATTGTTAAAACCCAACCATTTTGCCATGGAACCTTTTGCTCCATCAGCAGCAATTAAATAACGACCAATAAACGATTTATCGTTGGTGTTTACTTGCCAGTTATTGTGTTTGAATTTTATATCTATAACTTTGGTTTTATCTCTAATTTCTGCTCCCTGTTTTTGCGCTTGCTGAACGATAAAATAATCAAAAACTTCTCGGCGTACCATCCAAATTGGTTCTTGATTTTTGAGGTTAACTTCTACTAAATCGCCTTTTTTCCAAGTATAACGAATGGAGTTAATTTTCAGAGAAATGGCTGGTGTAAAATCAAAATCAAACCACTGTTGAACAATGGGAGAAACTCCACCTCCACAGGGTTTATATCGAGGTAAAGATTCTTTTTCTAAGACCAATACAGAACGTCCGTTTTTTGCTAGATGATATGCTGCACTTGCTCCTGCGGGCCCGGAGCCAACTATAATACAATCAAACATTATAATTAGGGAGTAGGGAGTAGGGAGTAGGGAGTAGGGTTTAAAGACATTCAGATATCTTGGTTTAATACTGATAATCGTTACAAATATTACTAAAGCATTACTATTACTTAATAACTGAAGTCTTAATCAAGTATAGCATTATCTTTGGGAATTGGTATAATTTAGTAGTTTTAATGTTTTTAGTTATTATCTCAAAATAGAATCGTCGGGAAAAAGTAAATGCCAATTCTTGAAGAAGGCAGAAGGAAAAATTGCTTATGAATAATCAACTCCTTGTCTACAAACCCCAAGCAATTTTAAGCACCATTTAGACGGTGAGGTATTAAACCTGCCATAGAAAAGATAACAATACTCTTGGAAAAAAATATGCAAATTCAGACACGCAATAAAGTATATACTCCAGAAGAATATCTATTCTTAGAGGAAAATGCTGAAGATAAACATGAATATCTAGATGGAGAAATAATATCAATGACAGGTGGAACTACTAATCATAATGAAATTACAGGTAATTTATATGCTTACTTAAAATTTGCGTTAAAAGGCAAAAATTATCGCATATTTATTGGTGATGTTCGCTTATGGATACCCGATTATAATTTATATACTTACCCCGATCTTATGGTAATTGAAGACAAACCAGCGTATCATCAAACTCGTACAGATACAGTTACTAATCCCTTAATAATTGTTGAAGTATTATCAAAATCAACGGCAAATTATGACCGAGGAGATAAGTTTAAATTTTATCGGTCAATTCCTGAGTTTAAAGAGTATATTTTGATTGATCAATATCAATTTTATATCGAACAGTATGTTAAAACTTCTGAGGAGAAATGGGAAGTTACATATTATGAATCTGAAGAGTCAAGGTTAAAGTTAGCTACTCTAGATTTTGAAATAGTATTTAGTGACCTTTACGAAAGAGTTGATTTTAAGAATCAAGATATTTGATTGAAGAAGGCAGGAGGCAGGAGGCAGGAGGCAGGAGGCAGGAGGCAGGAGGCAGAAGGGAAAATTGTATGGGGATTCTCACCCCAAACAATTTTAAGCACTCCCGTTAACGGTGGGGTATTAAATCCATAAAGGAAAAGATAATCTATGAATTTTATTTTTATACCAATTCTCAAAATTTAAAATTTAATTCCCATTTCTCGGCTAACTTAATTACAGGTTCAAATCCTACATCCATCAATTCATGTCCAGATGTCATTTCAGTTATCAGTTATCAGTACCTCTCGCTGTTTGTGCAGCATTCCGCAGGAAAACAAGAGGCTTGAAAATACGCTCATTGAATATTCTCTTCTTTTTAAGGAGAGGTAATTATTAATTATTAATTATTAATTATTAATTATTAATTATTGAACCTCTTCCTTCTTCCTTCTTTTTTAAATCAAACTAGGACATTTCAAATTCACTATTCCCAGTCGCACATGAGAACCATCTTTGAGAATAGCTTCTAAGGAAATTTTTACCTCTGGCGCAAATTCAAGTACTTCTAATTCTCCCCAAAAACCACAATATTTAGCCTCTGGAAATTCTGGATGAATTTCTCCTACATCTGGACGATGCAAATTAGCAGGAATTTCTCTGATTACTTTGCCAGCTACAATTAATTCTACTGTTACTGGAGGAGATGTTTTTCCTACTACCCATCCACCTATACAAATAGAACTAATATTTTGCTCTACTCCTGGTTTAGGCACATCAATAGAACAACCAGCTATTTCTGGATCTTTTTCATATAAAGAAACACCAACTTCAACATTTGTTTTAATCCTTAAACTGAAGTCTTCTTGTTGTCGAGTTAAATGAGGGTTATAACAAGGATCTGCATCTATTAAGTGTTTCCACCTTTGCTTCATATTTTGAATTTCTTGTTGGAAACGTAATTGTTTTTCTCCTGTATTTTCTACTCCCCTACTTTTCGATTCATGATGATACAAAACAGCGTGAGGTACATAAATATTTCGATATCCTTTATCTAGGATTTTTAAACATAAATCTACGTCATTAAATGCCACAGCCAACTCTTCATCAAAGCCTCCAATTTCTTCAAAAACTTTTCGCCGACACATTAAACAAGCTGCTGTTACAGCGGAATAATTATTCACAGAAATAATTTGACCATTGTATCCAGTATCAGTAGGAGAAAAACCTCGATGACTATGGTCTGCTATACTCCTCATTCCTAATACTACTCCGGCGTGTTGAATTGTATTATCTGGGTATAACAATAAAGCACCGACTGCTCCTATTTTTTCTCTTTGTGCTTGTTCAACCATTGCTTCTAACCAGTCAGGAGTTTTTACTTCTGTGTCATTATTTAAGAATAGTAAATAATCACCTTCTGCTTTTTCTGCGGCAAAATTATTGAGCTTGGAAAAATTGAAAGGAATATCATATTCATAACATTTGAAACGTTGTGGTTCTTGATTTTTCCACCCTTCGATAATATCTTTTGTTTTTGATTCGTCGCTGCCATTGTCAATCAATATTACTTCGTAATTTGGGTAAGTTGTTTTGCTAAAGATTGACTCTAGACATCTGTCTAAAATGTCTCCTAAGTTTCTGGTGGGAATTATAATACTGACTAGCTTTTTCTCTGGAATTTGATAACGAACTTGATAAAAACCAGGATGTTGAGTGAGGCTATAAATTGTTCCTTTTTCTCCTCGTCTTTCTAATGCTTCTGTTAATGCTTTTTTGGCTGTTTCTGCTGAAATTGTCTGATTTATTGCTACTCCATTTTCGGAAATTCTGCTGTGATAAAGTATTTTGGGAATGTGGAATATTTTTTGACTTGTTTCGCTTAACCGCAGAATTAAATCATATTCATAACTATTTTCATATCCTCCTCGAAAACCGTTTAATTTTTCTAGTAATTCTCGGCGATATATACATAAATGACCAGTGTACATTCGAGATAAAAATGAGTCTGGACACCAATCTGGTTTAAAGTATGGTTGAGTTAATTTGCCTTCTTTTGTTAATTTATCTTCATCTGAATAAACCATATCTGCTTCTGGATGTTTATTCAGAAATAGCGCCATTTCATAGAGAGCATCTGGGGTTAAAGTATCATCAGAATTTAACAGGGTAATAAAATCTCCTGTTGCTAATGCTAAGGCCGTATTTAAGTCTGTGGTAATATCTCCACTTTCATCTTTTAAAACTAATTTTACTCTGTTATCTTTTTCTAGATTTTGCGGAAGTTTATCGGCAATATAACAGATTTCCCAATTTGGATAAACTTGATTTATAACTGATTCAATTGTCTCTTGGAACTCTGGAGATGCTTTTTTTTCTGGCAAGATAATACTAATTAATGGTTGATATCGAAAAGTGTCTAAATTTTCCGACATCTTCTTTAGTTTTTCTGAGCTAGGTAAGTTTGCTTTTAGCCATAATTGATAGGTATCTTCTTTTTCAACTACAGGAGAAGTCGAGGGAGAAATAGCAATATTTGTTTGTTCCTTATTTACTATTTCCTGTTCCTTTTTTAAAAGATCGACTTTTTCCTGTTCCCTATTCCCTGTTCCCTGCTCCCTTTTTAAAAGAGCAGCATTTTCCTGTTGCCTGTTGCCTGTTGCCTGTTGCCTATCCTCTATTCCTTGCTCCCTTAAAACCTTTTTTTTAGGTAATAAATTTTCTAACTGAGCTTTAATTTCAGAGTCATCTGGATTAATTTGTAAACCTAACTGATAAAAGGCGATCGCTCCATGAGTTTTCCCTTTTTTTACTAATGTATTTCCTAGTTGTAAATAAAGTGTGTGGTCTTCTGGTTTGATTTCTAATGCTTTATGATAAAGCTGTTCATTTTCCGGGTCATTTTCTATGGCTTTTTCATACCATTTTATGGCTTCATCTAAATCTAATTGAGCGCGTTTTTTCAGGGCATCTCCTAATTTTTGATAAGCTTCTGGTAGGTCTGCTTTTAATTCTATGGCACGACGATATGGATCTATTGCTTCTTGCCAATTTCCGGATAACCACAAAGATTTTCCTAAGTTAATATGAGACCAAGTAAAGTCAGGATTTAGTTCTATTGCTTGACGATAAGGTACAATAGCTTCTTCCCATTTTTCTAGTTTTAATAGACAGTCTCCTAAGTTATTATGAGACCAAGAAAAGTCAGGATTTAACTCTATGGCTTTGCGGTATGCTTCAACAGCTTCTTCCCATTTTTCTAATTTTTTGAAAGCTTCTCCTAAACTATTGTGATACCAAGAATTATCTGATTTTATTTCACTTGCTTTTTTATATACTTTGGCAGCTTCTTCCCATTTTTCCTGCTGTGAGAAAATTTCCCCTAACTTTCCATAGGGAATATCAAATTCTGGATAATTTTCCGTTGCTTTACTATAAGCTTGAACTGCCTCTTCTATTTTTCCTTGTTCTTGGAAATCTTCTCCATATCTATAGTAAATTTCTCCAATTTTTTCCTTTATTTCTATTTTATTTGGTTCTAGTTGTTTAGCTGTTTGATAATTTTGTAAAGCTGACTCTAGCTGTCCTTGATTTAATAAAGCATCTGCTAATTTTTCGTAAGGTTCTACATTATTTGGATTAGCAGATATAACTCTTTGATAACAAGTAACTGCTTCTTCCCACCGCTCATTTTGAATTAAAATTTCTCCTAATTTATAACTAGCTTCTACTAACTGTGACTTTAACTGAATTGCTCCTTGATAACAAGCGATCGCCTGTTCTAATTGACCATTTTCATTCAGAGTATTTCCGGTATATAAAAATTCTTCTGCTGTGGCTTTTCCAGGTTCTAGTCTTAATACCTGAAATAAACATTCTGCTGCTGCTGCTGACTGATTAAGCTGAGTATAAATTTTTGCTAAATTACGATATGCTCCAGCAAATTCTGGTTTAATTGCAATGGCTCTTCGATAATATTGTATAGCTTTTTCCCACTGCTGTTGTTGAGCAAATATAGTTCCTAGGTTGGCATGAACTTCTACAAAATCTGGTTTAATTTCTAATGCTTTTTTGTACCAATCTAATGCTGCTTCTAATTTACCCATAGCTTGTAAAGAATTACCTATTATTTTATAAGCTTTGGGTTCTGGTTTAATTGAAATAACTTTCTGACTTACAGTAATAGCTTGTTGCCATTTTTTCTGATTCACATAAGTCTCTGCCACCATCATATAAGTTTCTATATCTTCAGTATTAATGGCAGCTACAGTTGGTTGAGGTGAAATATTATTTATCTGTTCTGCTGCAGCAAGAGTATCATTAGCACTTTCTTCGTGATTATTTAAACTGCCAATTAAAGTATCTTGGGCTTCTAATTCTTTACTAGAAACTAAATTATATTTATTAGCTCTAATATCTGTTGAAGTTTCTACTTTTGTATTGGTATTAGTAGCTCTAAGTTCGATAGCTCTGCGAAAACAAACTGTCGCTTCATCTAGGTTCCCTTGCTCCTTTAAAGCAGCTCCTAAATTTTGATAAGCTTCTGCTGAATTAGCATTTAACTTAATAGCAATTCGGTAACAAGATATTGCTTCATTTAAACTACCCTGTTGCTGTAGATTTTTACCTAAGTTAATCATTTCTTCTAGGGTAGCTTTTTCAGGTTCTAGAGAAAGTGCTTTATACTGACAATATGTAGCCGATTTTTCATTACCCAAACGTAGCCATACTTTTGTCATATTGCGATAAGCTCCAGCAAAATGTGGCTTCAGTTCTACAGCCTTTTGATAAAAAGATATAGCTAATTGCCATTTTTGCTGTATGGCATACAAACTGCCAAGATTAGCATATACTTCCGGCCAATCTGATTTAATTTCTAATGCTTTTTTATAGTAATTTTCGGCTGCTTCTAATTTTCCCTTTACTTGCCAAATATTACCTAAAGTTTTGTAGGGAGGAGCATAATTCTCTTCTATTTTTATAGCTAATTCACAAGAAGCGATCGCCTCATCAAATTTTTTTTCGGCTACATAAGCTTCTGCTTTCTGCTGGAATTTTTCTGCTGCACTTTCTGGAGGATTTGTTGGTGACATTTTCTCTCTTTTTTTTTGCTACTATGAATTAAGTTGATTTTCGGTTTGACTCAAAATTTAATTGAAAAACGGGCAATAGTTTCTATTTCCTATTCCTTGTATTTTTTACCCTCTTCACTTCAGTTATCAGTTAACAGTACCTCCTGTAATACCAGTTTAAAAAAAGAATGCTATGGAAAAGTATATCTCGAACGGATATGCTTAAATATATTTGCTCCAGTTCATTTTAGATAGTTATATCTATTATTTTTACCTTTTTTTCAAGAGGATTAATTGTAGGTAATAATATTTTACCTAATACTATTTCTTTGTAACGATGCGCTTAATAATTTTTTTTACGGTCTTATTTTACCGATCGTCATCATCTTTGATTAAGCACAACTTCATAGATAATTTTTATAATATCATGTTATGAGGGATTAGTTATTACATAGGAGCTACAAATCAGGAGTCAGGACTCAGAATGAGTAGCTTTTATAGTATTTGTTAGTATTAATTAGAACTTGCTGATTAACTATCAAAGCATTGACAGATAAAGGGAAGTGCGTTTTTAGATCGAAAAAACTGCCAACTTTTCGGTCTAAAGAACTCAAAAAGTTATACCATTTGTGAATAATAATGCTATATTTGATTACCATCTCATACCATTTCTCTGTAACAATACCCTTAATAATTCTTACCCAAACCTGAGTTTTACTAATAGCTGTTATCTTTTATTAAGCGCAACTTTATAGAGAATTGGTATCACTACTCACTAGCTACCCATCTCCATGTTACTAAAGATAAATAACAAACTTTTTGAGATTTAGTTAGTATTAGTATTCTTGACAGACAAAGGCAGAAAAATTAAGGAACAATTTATCCGACTACTTCCTAATTAATTCCCATTTCTCCTGAGTTCTGACATAGAATTCGGTTATACAGCAATCAGGAATTAGTTGTGAGAATTGAGGTGTTCCTTAAAAGTATAGAATATAGCAAGTATTATATTTATATGATAAGTTTTTTTCTTCTTCTCTGTTCCCTGTTCCCAGATCCGGTGTTCCCTAAAAGTTTCCAATATCTCACAACTCAAATCATATTACTATATAATATATCTTTGATAATTCTATAATTACTTTAATATTTAATCTCCTCTAAAAGAGGAAACAGGCAACAGGCAACAGGGAGAAATAATTGATAATTTATGGGTAAGAATTGATTTGATTTTGGATTTTTACCAGATGTCTAATATTTAATCTCCCCCACTCCCCCACTCCCTTACTCCCTTACTCCCCCACTCCCCCACCCCCAGCTCACACGTC
>NZ_JAAHHG010000235.1 GCF_010692555.1 Okeania sp. SIO3B5
ATTTCTTGAGTTTTGTAGTAGAAATACAACCAGAAGTATTACCTAAAACTGATAATTCAGTAGGTATAGATTTAGGTATTAAAACCTTTGCTACATTTAGTGACGGTACAAAGGTTGATGCTCCTAAACCACTTAAGAAACGAATTAAGAAATTAAGAAAATTAAGTAAGTCATTATCTCATAAAACTAAGGGGTCTAAAAGGTATGAAAAAGCCAGGGTTAGAGTAGCTAAATTCCATGCCAAGCTGAAAGATACGCTTGACAGATTTTCTACATAAATTATCTACTGAAATAATTCGTGAAAACCAAACAATTGTTTTAGAAGATTTAAACGTTTCTGGTATGGTTAAGAACCGTAAGTTATCTAGAGCAATATCTGATTTAGGTTGGAGGCAATTCAGAACATTTTTAGAGGGAAAAGCAGAAAAATATGGTCGTGATTTCAGAGTAATTAGTCGCCCTTGAGCCAACATCTCAAGTTTGTTCAGATTGTGGCTTTAAAGGTGGGAAGCTAGACCTGATGGTGCGAGAATGGGAGTGTCTCAACTGTGGTGCAAAACACGATAGAGACGAAAACGCAGCGATAAATATATTAGTCGCCGGAGGGCATTCGGAGACGAAAAACGGACGTGGAGGCAAGTGTAAGACTACCGCCAAGGTAGCAGCAGCCTGTGAGACGTCAACCCGCCGAGGGGCTTAGGCTCGGTAGGAATCCCCGCGCCTTTAGGCCGGGGAGGATGTCAAGTGCCAGTATTTTTTCCTCATTGGAAAATGTATACCACTTTGTCATGTAGTCACCTGAATAGTTGATTTCTTGAGAGTAAGTAATATCTTCTGATATTGCTTTTGAATAGTCCTTGTGTTCTCCCTGAATTGAAATAATTAGTAATCCATTGTCTTCTAAGAGATTGTAGAGTTTACGCAGTAGGCTAAGATGATCTGACTTATCATCGCAGTAACTATATAATCGATACTGTTTATCATCTTGGTATGAAATACAGATAACACCACCACTAGAAATGATAGATTGGAAAGACTCATTTTCTGGATAGTCTCTAATGTCTAAATTTAATAACTTGACATTGTAATCTGACAACCTACGCCGAGCCTTGACAAGCATTTCTTCAGAAAAGTCTACTCCTGTGATATCGTAATCCTGAACTTGCAGCATTTGTTCAGTAAGTAAGCCAGTTCCGACACCCACATCTAGGATTTTTGTTCTGCTTCCTAAGATAAGTGCCAGTGAATTAACAAAGGCTTGATAATCGTAATAACCTGCTTGCATCAATAAATCATAAAATTGAGCAAGTTCTATGTACTCATTCTGCTTTCTAATAGTAGCTGAAGAAGCTTGATCTATATTTGACATATTTTTGTTAGTCCTAGTTTGTAAGGTTTATTATTCTGAGTAATTAGGGTGAGCATTGCTCACCCAGTTGGGTCACTCAATCCGCCCCATCGAGACTAAATTCATTAGCTACTTAGGTATTCGATTCGGCTGTTGGATGACCTGCGTTTTTCCTACCTCATGGGTAAGTTCTGTGAATAGCGATCGCTATTTGGTTGAATAATGTTTCTCAAGCTGCTGAATGATTATGTCCCAGAAGTCTTCATTATATCATGTCCGGATAATCAGTGATAAAAAAACCTTTTCCCTTCTAACCTTTTCTTTCCTTCTGCCTCCTGCCTCCTGCCTTCTGCCTTACCTCATCCAAAATGTAAGTATTCAACCGGACATGATATTACTCATATCTTCCGAAGCTTGGTAGGGTTCAATTGAATCTCCAAGCTCCACTTTCACAGTGTTAATCGTCCCAGGGAAAGTTTTAGGTTTCGTTACCAAATCATTTCCCGTAGGTGACGATAAATTGGTTTGCTGTTAAAGCTTTAGCTCTGACAAAGCCACTATATTTCTCTGAAGTGTCAATGTCAATATCAAATCCTAATTTTTTTTGCATTGAAATTCTAGCAATAGAAAATCATTGTCACCTTAAAAGAGCCTATAAATTGTCAGTTAGTCGCAAGGATAAAGAGACGATCGCCCTGCGGTATTGGCAAATCGCGATCGCCTCTTTTTATAGCACTACGCAAATAGGTTAGGACATTTTTAAATCCTAAAACCTTTTTACAGTCTCCTGTTCCCTGTTCCCTGTTCCCTGTTCCCTTTTCAAGTAGCGCTATAGTTCTGGCTATGATATGAATCAGGGTAGGCAATGCCCACCCTGTTAAAAGTTATGGACTCAGGTATTTTAGGAGTTTCGACTTTAAATCAACGCTCGAATTGTGCCTGCAATCTTGATATTTTGCATGGGTTAATCGTAGAACGGAATGGGATTAAGACGGAGTGGCTCTTTGTTGCTGCATTGCTCTAAGACCTTTAGGTATGCAACATCGTCAATTAATTCGATCGTCACCGAGTTCAACGTTCCGGTGAAGTCAAAAGGCATTTTATCCCACATTCCGCACTTCAATTTGTAGCGCAACAAGATACATGAATCATCATCAGAATTTGAGCCAACAAATTAAACAAATTAATTCTATAGAACACAACTCCAGCTCTACTCAAATTCAAATTCCAAACCATATTGTACCATTCTTGATTGATATAGAGCATCAAGAATCATATTCTCTTCTGAAGAAAAGTGGTTTTTCCAATCTCCGACTATTCCCTTTCGCATATGTTTGGGAATACCTTCTCGCTGGGGAACCCAATCAAGATTAGCTTTCGGATTCATCGCCATTGCCGAAAATTTACTTGCAGCAACCACAACATCCAGTAAATCTGAAGTTAAGGGGATATCTATAAAGCTAGCAACATCGGTAACTACTTGAGCTAAATCCTTTTTCATATCTTCGTACTTGACAAACATCACATTATCTGAATTTTGGCTAACTTTCCACCACTCCCAAACGTGATCGAATATCAAGCCATAGGCAACTTTGCCTTCAACATATAGCTGAAAAAATTCGCTCCAACTACCCTCGTATCCCATTTTGCTGCAAGCATGATAATAATAGGAGACAGCATTGTCCTTGGGATTGCGAGCAACATAAATATATTTGGCTTTGGTTTTTCCAAACATTGGCATCAGAGACAAGGGTAAATGACTATGAAAATAACGGCGATCGCCAGTATCTCTGATGAAATTCTCTAAACCTCCATAACGAGTTGCCGCACCTTCTAGCCAAGGAACTGCTTCACTCAATACTTTCTCACCTTGCTCTCCATTGCTAGCAAGCAAGTGAACAATTTGCTCCATCCATGTCGTACCAGATTTAGGATAGGCTACTACAAATGTATCCTGATCGCCGACTCTAAAATCCTTAAGCGCATCCATTTCCTTCTGGGTAATGAACACAGGAAAGACAATTAGACCTTCTGGGTTTTTACCATCCTTAACCAGTGCTTGCTTATATTGTGCCATGTGTTCAATCCTACTACTTGTTACCAAATCCTAACAACTTTGGGTAGTTGATATAACTAATCTTACCCAAACGGATCGAGTTGGTTAACGCTGAGACGTTTTGATAATTTGATAATTTTATTTATTGGCGGGGCTTTGTTATATCATGTCCGGTTGAACAGTTATAAATAAACGACGAAGGAGTCAGGAGACAGGAGACAGGAGACAGGAGGGTAGAAAGAAGAAGAAGAAAGTTTTTTTTATCACGCTCTTATCCGGACATGATATTACACAAAAGAGGATTAGACGGTATAAATAGCATCAAGAATAGTACAAATTAGTAGATACTCGTGAAGTCCAATCAGGAAAACCTCTGTAAGCAAGAGAAGTAAAAGTGTAAGCATTCAGCCGTTAGCCATCAGCTATCAGCATTTTTCGGTAATGATTAAATGATAATTTTCAACAGTTTAAATAGTGCTTATAGGTCTGATGCTGTAGAGGATAAAAATTTATCTAACACCGTAAGTATTCAGCTATTAGCAGTCAGCTAGCCTCCTCCGGAGGAACTACGTTAACAGCAATTAGTAATTATTCATTACTTCTCAGGTTTAGGAAGGAGACTTTAACAGTAACTTTTATTCTGTCTCAAGTTCTCAATTATTTTTACCTTCTCCCAAATTAATAGCTGTTAACGCAGTTCCTCCGATAGGAGGCTAGCTAATAGCTGACGGCTGTTTGCGCAGCATTCCGGAGGAAATGCTTACGTAAAAGTCACGAACAAAATCATTTCTTTTAACATTTCTTAAATCTTAAAACAAAGGAACTAGAGTGCCAATGGTGAATTTGATAATTATGTACAGCCTCACATAAAATTGGTATTATATAAAGTCTAATTAATTAGCGATAATAAAAATGTGTTCTCTGATAAATTTCTCCCTATTCCCTGTTCCCTGTTCCCTAGTTCCCTAAAATTTTCATTGTCGGTGTTGAAAAAGACATGATATTATAATAAATTGGCCAGTTATTAACTAAAATGGGCTACCGTGCATGAACCGAAAAGCATTAGTAGTAGGCATTAATCATTATCCTTTACTCAAAGATAGCTCTGCTCAACCCCGAAATTTGATTAAACCAGCAGCGGATGCAGAAGCGATCGCTCAACTATTAGAAACCTATGGCAATTTTCAAGTGCAGCGCTTTCCAGGAGCTAATATAGAAGGTTCTTGGCAAGTAGATCCTCATCCCAAGACTAAAAACTGTGAAATAAATGCTTTGAAAGAAGCTATTTCTAAATTATTTAATCCTCTAGATAATATTCCTGAAACAGCTTTATTGTTTTTTGTTGGAAATAGTTTATTAGATGAACAAGGAGGGGTTCAAGAAGGATTTTTAGCAACCAGTGATACGAATCCTGAGAAAGGAAAATGGGGAATTTCACTACATTGGTTAAGTCAATTATTACAAAAATCTCCTGTCAAACAACAAATAGTATGGTTAGACTGTTACCATCAGGGAAAAAAAATTGATTTCTTACAAACAAGTCTGAGTAATATAGAATCAACTTATAATGATAGGTGTTATATTTTTGTTTCTCAAGGAATAGAAAATTCTACAACACAAATAACTTCAGAAAATAGCTTTCTCACAAATTGTTTATTAGAAGCCTTAGAGCCAGAAAATAATCCAAATGTTTTGGTAACAAATTATAGTTTAATAGACTATATAAATAGAAAATTAAATCTTTCTACTGTACATCCAGTATTTAATAATTCTGGTAACGAAATTATTTTGACAGGGGAAAAAGAAGCTAAAGAAAATTCAGATTTGACAGCCGGAGTTTGCCCTTATAAAGGATTAGCTGCATTTGAGTTTAACGATAAAGATTCTAAATATTTTTATGGTCGAAAAGCTTTGACAAATGTACTTTTAGAAAAGGTTCGTTCTCGGAATTTTTTAGCAGTAGTCGGAGCTAGTGGAATTGGTAAATCAAGTGTGGTAAAAGCAGGGTTATTATATCAACTTAAACTGGGGCAAAGATTGTCGGGGAGTAACACTTGGCCAATATTAATTATTAGACCAGGAGAACATCCTTTAAAAAATTTAGCAGCAGCATTTGTAGATTATCAACTACAGACATTGTTAACGCCGACAACAGAAGAAACAATAACTCCAGAGCAAAAATCATTACAACTTTACACTACTAAAGATCGAGAATTATCATCAACTTCTCAGCAGGATCGACAACAAAAGCGACTGTCAAAATCATCTATTCCTTATCCACCTCCACCACCAACACAAGAAACAAAACGACTCCGTAGGCGATCGCCAGAAAAAAGAAAATCCGGTCTCGCAGCACCACCGAAAACAGAAAATTTTGACAATGAAAACCTAGAGCAAGAGATAAAAAAGGCTGATACTGAACGTATAATTCATTTGCCCATAGAAATCGAAGAATTAATGGAACAGGGTGCTAGTGGGTTTAGACAAGTTCTGCAAAATATTCAAGCACCCAGAATAGTAATGGTAGTAGACCAATTTGAGGAAGTTTTTACCCTGTGTTTAGACAAAATAGAGAGACAGCAATTTTTTGAATGTTTGATGGGAGCAATAGACAAAAATTACCAAGATAACTCTCATGCTAGTACATTTCTATTAATTATTACTATGGGGATAGAATTTTTAGGTAAATGCTTTGAACAGGAATATTCTGGGTTAGCTAGGCAAATTCAATCTCATTTAGTGACGGTAACACCGATGACTCAACTGGAATTGCAACAAGCGATCGCCGAACCTGCTAAACAAGTAGGCATAGAAATTCAGCCAGAATTAGTCGAACAAATGATTGTAGATACAGAAAGTCATGCTAATTTGCCCTTATTACAATATACTCTAACAGAACTATGGCGACAGCGTCTAACCGATCAATTTACTCTGAATCAATATATTAACTTAGGTGGTGTCAAAGGTTGTCTAGAAAAACAAGCTTATGGAACTTATCACTCCCTCAATGCTAGGGAACGTCAGGTGGCAAAGCAGATTTTTCTCAAACTGGTACAAATAAATGAAGATACAGTAGTAAGCTGCAAACGAGTATTAAAAACCGATCTAATTACCCCTCAACAGTCATTAGCAGTTGTGAGTAAAGTACTGAAAAAATTGGCAAAAGCCAGATTAATTATCACTACTAAATTCACAAACTATCAAAACACTAATCAAACAGTAACATTAGTAGAATTAGCCCATAATATTATTATTCATCATTGGTCTCAGTTAAATTTTTGGGTAGAGTCTAACCGGGAGGCAATTAAACAAAAACCTGGTATGGAAGCTGATGCTCAAAGGTGGCTAAAAAAAGATAAATCAGACAAATACTTACTAAGTGGGCGCAAGTTAAGTTTAGCTGAAAATTTATTAGAAAGTGATGCTGATAGTGCTTTGGTATCTGTATTAGCCAAAGAATTTCTCGAAAAAAGTATCAACCACAAACGTTTTCAAAACCATTTTCGCATCAGAAGTATAATAGGATTAATTTTAATTTTAGGTTGGTTAAGTGGATTTTCTTTTGTTAATTGGCAAGTGGCAGAAAAGGAGAAATTAAATTCTCAACTTAATGCTTTGAGCTTATTAGCAGAAAATCAGTTTACTGCTAACGAACGATTTGATGCTTTACTTACTGCTATCAAAGCTGGCACGAGGTTAGGCAATACTTCAGGAGTATCAGCAGATGTAAGAATGCGAATTTTAATTGCTTTGGGCAAAACTGTTTATGGTGTGAGTACGCGCAGAACTCTGGCAGAACATACACAACCAGTGAATAGCATCAGCTTGAGCAAGGATAGGAAAATAATTGCTTCTGCTAGTGATGATGGTACGATCAAACTCTGGAGTAATTCTGGGGAAGAATTAGTCACTTTAACAGGACATCAAGGCGCTGTTTACAGTGTTGACTTTAGTCCTAATAGTAAAATGTTAGCTTCTGCTGGTGATGATGGTACTGTGAAACTCTGGAGTCAGAATGGTACAGTATTAGTAACAATGAAAGGACATAAAGGAGCAGTTAATAGTGTGAGTTTTAGTCCTGATGGAAAGGCGATCGCTTCTGGTGGTGTAGATGGAACAATTAAATTCTGGAATCTTCAAGGGAAACTATTGAAGTCTATTCAAGCACATCAGGATAAAATTTACAGTGTCAGCTATGGTAAAGTATTAGCCTCTGCTAGTGAAGACAAAACAGTGAAGTTATGGAACTCTCAAGGCAAACAATTGGCTATTCTCAAAGGTTTTCAAGACAGAATTTTGAGTGTGAGTGTGAGTCAGGATGGTAAAACTATTGCCACTGCAAGTTGGGATAGTACTGTGAGAGTATGGAGTATAGATGGTAAAGAAATAGGTGTTCTCAGAGGTCATAAAAGTCCAGTTGTCAGTGTTAATTTTAGTGCTGATAGCAAGACTATTGCTTCTGGAAGTTCTGATGGAACGATTAAACTCTGGACTCATTATGGTCGAGAAATAGCTACTCTCAAAGGTCATGGTACCTTGGTTAGTAGTCTCAGTTTGAGTAACGATCGATTAACTCTTGTTTCTGCTAGTGCTGACAATACGATTAAACTTTGGAATCTTCAAGAACAAAAACTGCTTACTCTCAAAGGTCATACCAGTTATATTACAGCCATTAGTTTTAGTCCTGATGGAAAGGCGATCGCTACTGGGGGTTACGACCGGAATGTGAAAATTTGGAGTCGAGATGGAGAAGAGTTAGCAAGTTTAAAAGGACATATACGTGGTATTCATAGCTTGAGCTTTAGTCCTGATAGTCAAACTGTGGCTTCTGCAAGTGCTGATGGCATAGGAATAGTTTGGAATTTAGCTGGTTTGGGGAATGCGACTCTTTCCGGACATAAGGACCGGGTTTATAGTATTAGTTATAGTCCTAATGGTAAAATGTTGGCAACTGCTAGCTTGGATGGAACGATTAAATTATGGAATATTCCCGGTCAACAATTATTGACTATTCCAGGGGGTATTTCTGAACTCAGAAGTGTGACTTTTAGACCGGATGGAAGAGCGATCGCTGCTGTTGGTGTTGGGGGTGAGAGTCAGGTTGTGTTGAAAATATGGAGTATAAAGGGTGAAGAACTAGCAAAGGTTGAAAGGTTGTGTAATGTTGCGAAGAGGGTGACTTTTAGTAGAAATGGAAAAATTCTTGCTGTAGCTTGTTCTGATAATACAGTTAAATTATTAACTCCTGAAGGTCAAGCGATCGCTACTCTCAGGGGACATCAGGATCAAGTGAATAGTCTGAGTTTTGCTCCTGATGGCAAAATTATTGCTAGTGGTAGTGATGACGGCACGGTAAAAATTTGGACTCTTGATGGTGAAGAGTTGGTAAGTCTAGCAGGTATTCGAGAAGGAGTAATGGATGTTAGTTTTAGTCCAGATGGTAAAATTCTTGGTGCGGTAGGTAGAGACCGGGTAGCAATATTGTGGAACTTTGATTTAGATAATTTATTGGCACGGGGTTGTGATGTTGTTCACGACTATTTGCAGAATAGTCCCGATGTTAAAGAAAGCGATCGGCTTCTTTGTGAAGGGAGATAGTTATTCAACAATTAATAATTAATAATTAATAACCCACATTCTGCACTTCATAATGTAGAGAGGGTTTAAACTTTAATTATTCGGTAATAAATCAAGTCCAGTAGTGGCGTGACACACCTAAAAATGTAGGTTGGGTTGAACGGCAGTGAAACCCAACAAAAGCTTGCTAATGTTGGGTTTATCCTAACGGATAAGCTCCGCTAACGTCCCTCAACCCAACCTACACTTATTGCACCATTTTAGCTGTGTCAGTCCAGTAGGGTGCGTTAGCGAAGCGTAACGCACCGACATATTTGGGATGGAATAGCAACGACATATTTGAGATGGAATAGCACCGACATATTTGAGATGGAATAGCACCGACATATTTGAGATGGAATAGCACCAACATATTTGAGATGGAATAGCACCGACATATTTGAGATGGAATAGCACCAACATATTTGAGATGGAATAGCACCGACATATTTGAGATGGAATAGCACCAACATATTTGAGATGGAATAGCACCAACATATTTGAGATGGAATAGCACCAACATATTTGAGATGGAATAGCACCAACATATTTGAGATGGAATAGCACCAACATATTTGAGATGGAATAGGTGGTGCTACTACTCAACGGTGCGTTACGGCGCTATGTAATATTGACAGTTCAATGGTAATTTGTGGTAAGCGCCTAACACACCCTACTGGAGTCGCACTCCCCTCCCCTACTCCCCTACTCCCCCGCTCCCCTACTCCCCCGCTCCCCTACTATTTTAATAATTTGCAGCATAACTATTAGAACTATTCCACAGCATATTCTGTAAACTTTCTCATAAAGGGCGTATGAAATCCTAGAACAATATCTTTTTTTGCGACTCCATTCATTACTAATTCTTCTGCAATATCCACTTCAGTTCCATTCCACTGAAGCCAAATTTTTTCTCCTTTAATATCAATATGAATCGGACAACTATGAATCAAATGATCGTTTTCCCAACCAAGATAAACTATTTGATAATGGTCTCGTACAGTATCAAAAATTGGCTGTACTTCAATTTCTCCATAAGCAGGTTTATTTTTGCTATATTCTAATAAGAATGCCTGGACTAAATGACGATATTTTTCTAGCTTTTCCATTCTGTAATTATCTCCTTGTCTGGGTTATAAATAATTAATTTGACTTGATTTTCATTAACCATTAATTGAGGAAATTCAAGTTTAAAAAAGTTGTTATAAGCAATTATAGGCACAGCTAAATAAAGTGTTCGGTCAGGTTCCTTCTGTTTTAGTGCTGCCCGATAATTAATAAATTGTCCCAAGGCAGTATGAAATTCAGAAATAGCTGATGATTTTGGTAAGAAACTCTTAATTTCAACTGCTATCTTTTGATGATCTTTTTCTGCCCCAATTAGTTGTTCTGCTCCAAGGTCAATAGACATATCTACACGACCGAAACTAACAGATAATGGGTCATGGGTGATTGACCATCCGTCTTTTATGAGAGCATTTTTAACTTCATTATGAAAAAAATCCCTGGCTGACATTGTTTTTTTTTATGTTTATTATAGCAATCTGCTATTCCTGTATATTATACCAAATTTCTCTCTAACCATCACCCTATCTCCCTATCTCCCTATCTCCCTATCCCCCTATCCCACGATCAACGCAAACCCGCACAAATAAACCCACTCCAATATTCGGGATGCTCGAATGGATGCTCTTGTTCACACACTGCTTTTAATCGTATATCTCTAGTTTTCAATATCCGTTCTTCCAACCACTCCCGCTTCTCATATTCTGCCTGCAACTGTTCATACTCTGGAGCATCTTCCGCACAACCATCGCGCTCTTGTTTTGCCGCCGCTTTCTTCTGAGATGCGAGCTGCAACTTCTCATTCAGCAACCCCTCTAACTCTCCATAATATTCCCTCTCAAACTCCTTCCCTGTTAAATGCCGTAAATCTTGTTGAGCTTTTTGCAACGCTTGGGGACGATTCAAACCAGCTTTTCGTTTCTGATGATAAAATAAGGAAAACAATGATGTTGCTAAGTCATCCACTGCCCACAAAGAGCTGATTACACCCCTAGCACCAGCACATAAAAAACCTGTATTTAAGGTCATGGTATCATCGGTGATTTCTGTGGTCCCGAGATTGGTTTCGCAGGCAGAGAGGAATACTTCGTCTAAGTCGGGGAAGCGGAAGGCGGGAGATAATAAGTCGCTCAATGTAATCCTGCCATCTGCTAAGATTAATTCTGACTCCAGACTGTTGTCGAAGCGAGATTTGGCGTGATGACTGGATAATAATCCTTGTACTTGCTGTAATAATTGTTTGTAGGTGCTGACGGTTGCTGTGGTGCCTTGGAGATATTTATCGGTGGCGACGTTATATATTTGTGCGACTTTTTGAGCTTCAAAACTGCTGCATGGCAAGTCTTCTTGGGTATCTTCGACTATGCCATAAGCGGGGGTTTGGGTGGATATGGGCGGACGTTGGGTGCAGAAGTCGAGGGTTTGGCAGCTAGACTGGGTGCGGATGAGGAATTTATCGCCGAGATATTGGTTATCTGCTAGGGGTAGGGCGGCGAAGGGGATTTGATGTAAGTACAAGTGGGGTATGATGATTAATTCTTGGATGCCTGTTAATTTCTCTACTAATTTATCTAACTGCAACCGCTGACTAATTTCTTTGAGCTTTGATGGCATTTGTTCATTCCAGAACAAGTAGGTTGGCATTAATTGCTCGCATAATTTGTCAAATTCTGATTCCTCTACCGACTTGCTAGTGCCATCTTTGAATAATACAACCGTTGCATCTATTTCTATTTCTACATCCTCAATTATGCTTACATCGCACTTTAACAATTTTGCTGCAGCTATTTTCGATAGAGGTGGGCGATCGCTTTCAGGTAGAGAATACCAAGTATAAGGCTGGAACCAGTTTTTACGCAACCAGACTTGCATCTCATAACCTTGTCCACAACGATGCAAATCTACACTATTACCAACGAGGATAAAAGTGTAGGTGTCTTCGTAGATGCTATAAAAGCTGACTATAGCAGTAGTAGGACTATCCCGAACGAGATTCTGTAACTGGGCAAACTTTAGGGGTTTTACTGCTAAACCTTCTGCTAATACTCGGTCTAATTTGCGAATTTGACTGTAAATTTCCTGTTTTTGCGCTTCTAAGGAGGTAACGATATCGTTATTTTCCTGGTAAGAAAGACCCATTTGTCTATATTTGGAAACTTCTTGGTGGTTGTTTAGGGGTTCGTTGTTAAACCGCACATTGTCTAGTTGTTGTTGTATTTCTTCGTATTGCTGCAATAACTTGGCGACTTCTGGGGGGGTTTCTCCTCGATAATAAACATCTTTGCTATACATTAAATCGACTAGCTGGCGGTTGCGAGATTGTTCGGCATATGTCAAAGCTTCGGAACATTGCCCGGTATTGACAAAGCATTCGATGGTCTTGGCATAGACACCGATGACATTTTTGATAACTTCTTGACGGCGATCGTCGGTTTTTCCTCTCGTTCTTAACATTTCAGTTGTTTCTATGGCTTTAGTGTAAGCTAAGACCGCGTTCTCCCAGTTCTCTTGAGTAAAGTGAAGGTTACCTAAGTCTATTGCTGTTCTAGCATATTCTGTAGGCATTATTTTGGAGGATGCAATTTTCAGAGAATCTTGGAAGTTAGTGATCGCTTGCTTGTATTCTCCCAGGGAACGGTAAGTAATAGCTAAATTAGCTAAAGACCTTGCTTCTCCTTTGCGGTATTTAATTTGTCGGGCAATTTCTAAAGATTGTTGATGGAAATCAATTGCTCGTTGGTATTCCCCTAGGAAATGGTAAGCACTACCCAAATTCCCCAAAGAACTTACTTCTCCTTGAGAGTCTTTAATTTCTCTGGCAATTTCTAAAGACTGTTGATGGAAATCAATCGCTTTTTGATATTGTTTTAGGGAACGGTAAACACTACCCAAATTCCCTAAAGAACTTACTTCTCCTTGGTGGTATTTGATTTGTCGGGCAATGTCTAAAGATTGTTGATGGAAATCAATCGCTTGTTGATATTGTCCTATGGAATAGTAAGCAATACCCAAACTATCTAAAAAACTTGCTTCTCCTTTGCGGTATTTAATTCGTCGGGCAATTTGTAAAGACTGTTGGTAGAAATCAATTGACTGTTCGTATTCTCCGAGGGAATGGTAAACAAGACCTAAACTCCCCAAAGAATTTGCTTGTCCTTGAGAGTTTCTAATTTGTCTGGCAATTTGTAAAGACTGTTGGAAAAACTCAATTGCTCCTTCGTGTTGCCCCAGGAAATAATAAGCCATACCTAAATGACCCAGAGAATTTACTTGTCCTCGAGAGTCTCTAATTTTTTGCTTAATCACTAAAGACTGTTGTAAAAACTCAACTGCCTGTTCATATTTCCCCAGGAAACGGTAAGCAACACCCAAATCATTCAAAGAATTTGCTTGTCCTTGAGGGTCTTTGATTTCTTGTGTAATCACTAAAGACTGTTGTAAAAACTCAACTGTCTGTTCATATTGCCCCAGGGAATGGTAAACATTACCCAAGTTATGCAAAGACCTTGCTTCTCCTTGACGATGTTTGATTTGCCGGGCAATTTCTAAAGACTGTTGATGGAACTTAACTGCCTGTTCATATTCCCCTAGGGAATGGTAAGCATTACCCAAACAACCTAAAGAATATACTTGTCCTTGAGAGTTTCTAATTTGTCTGGCAATTTGTAAAGACTGTTGGAAAAAGTAAATTGCCTGTTCGTATTGCTCCAGGGAATTGTAAGCAAGACCCAAATTACCGAAAGAAATTACTTGTCCTTGACGGTCTTTGGTTTGACTATAGATAACAAGAACTTGTTGCCAAGCTTTGATAGCAAAGGAAAATAGGTTGATTTGATGCCACCTAATTCCGATCTGTAATAAAATATATGCGGTCTCCTTTCTAGTTGTAGAAGACATTTGGGAACTGCCGAGAAACTCTCCCAGTCTCAGAGTTAGATGCAGTAGGAAATTCCCGCGTTCAAAGTCACCATTGCCAGCGAGGTCTTCTGCTGCCTCTGTCAGTAATGGCAATAATTTTGGCACTATTAATTGTTGATTGCTGTTTAAAACTTGGTTAACTTCTTCCCAATTATTACAAGTAAGTAGTTGCTTTATTAAGTCGATAAATTCTTCTTCCATAGTTAATTGCTCCTAATATCTGTTGCTCGTTTATAATGGACTTATTATTCCGAACTCTACTCTTATATCTACATCTATGACTACAGCAGTTTCCAATACTTTACTCGCCCTATTGCTAGCCTTAAAAAACCTGGAAAATCCCCTCAGCGAAGAGGAACACGAGGCATTAACAGATTTAGGCAAACAACTGAAAAGAAATCCTAACGACTGGAATTTGAATAAACAGAAATTGATGGCCATTCTTAAAGCTAATGATACCCTCAAGCAATTATATCAAAAGGCCAAGGCCAAACTGGATGCCCTTGATCGCCCAATTCCTCCCGACTTACTACCCATTGACGCAGATTTAAAAGAATTAAAAGATGTTCTACCCCCAGAAAGTGAGGCTAATAAACGTGCCCACATTCCAGGCAAACCCGATGA
>NZ_JAAHHG010000236.1 GCF_010692555.1 Okeania sp. SIO3B5
AAAAAGGAAATTTTTTTTATAGTTAAATTTTTTAAAATTAAATCGGCAAGCCTAATTTATAAGAATTAAATATTAAGAATATCAAAAAAAAAAAGGTATGAAAAAGCCAGGGTTAGAGTAGCTAAATTCCATGCCAAGCTGAAAGATACGCTTGACAGATTTTCTACATAAATTATCTACTGAAATAATTCGTGAAAACCAAACAGTTGTTTTAGAAGATTTAAACGTTTCTGGTATGGTGAAAAACCGTAAACTATCTAGAGCAATTTCAGATTTAGGCTGGAGAATTTTCAGAACATTCCTAGAAGGAAAAGCAGAAAAATATGGTCGCGATTTCAGAGTAATTAGTCGCCCTTGAACCCACATCTCAAACTTGCTCTAGCTGTGGATTCAAAGGTGGAAAGTTAGACCTTCAAGTGCGAGAATGGGAGTGTCTAAACTGTGGCAGCAAACACGATAGGGACGAAAACGCAGCGATAAATATATTAGTCGCTCCTTGGGCATTCGGAGACAAAAAAGCGCACCGAACCCGCGCCGCCGAAAGGCGCAAGGGAACGCGGAGCAAGAAACGGACGTGGAGGCAAGTGTAAGACTAGCGCCAAGGTAGCAGCAGCCTGTGAGACGTCAACCCGCCGAAGAGCTAAGGCTCGGTAGGAATCCCCGTGCCTAACAGCCGGGGAGGATGTCAACGAGTCTCCGCTGAAGCTCAGTATTCAAGCAGAGGGACTGACTGCAACTTCCGGATGGACAAATCCTCGTTTAGATAACTCAGCCGATCCTAATCCAGATGATTCTGTCCTAGAATTTAGTTTTGACGCTGATAAACCATCAGATGTTAGTCTTCCACGCTTAACGCCAATTATGGCTACTGTGGACTTTACACCAACCAATGGTGCAGATTCGGTAATTGTTTCGGCCCGCATTAATTCCATTACTGTTCATGCTGGTGAGTTTATCGCACCTGGCCAGGCAAGCTCTCAACCTACAACACTGGCAGTAGGAGAAGAAGAATCTCAAGCCACAACATATGCCTATGGAGAGGAAGAACCAAGTACACGAGCATACGGAGAGGAAGGCCCTCAACCAACGACATTGGCATATGGAGAAGAAGGTTCTCAACCAACGACATTGGCATATGGAGAAGAAGGTTCTCAACCAACGACATTGGCATATGGAGAGGAAGAATCTCAAGCCACCACATTGGCAGTAGGAGAGGAACAACCTCCTCAACCAACAACATATGCATATGGAGAAGAAGGTTCTCAACCAACGACATTGGCATATGGAGAAGAAGAATCTCAAGCAACTACATTGGCAGTAGGAGAGGAACAACCTCCTCAAGCAACTACATTGGCAGTAGGATTTGATTACAAATGAAGGTGAGGAATTGGGCAAATATTCTGCGGGAAGTGCAATTGCGAAGCCAGTTGCAGGGGGTGATTTTTGTTATTCCCTAGAACAATTGTATTCTTCTATCCAATTTCGGAATGGTTGTGCAGCAATGCCAGCTATTATCCAAAATCGATTAGTCGCTCCAGAAATTCGGATATATATAGTAGGAAATTATGCCTTTGCTTTTGAAATTCGTAGTCAGCATCTAGATTATCGGGTTCAACCAGATGCGGAAGTTATTCCTCTCGCAACATTGCCAGATGAAGTGGAGTTATTACGAAAGTTGATGGCAAGTTTAAGGATGGATTTTGGAGCTGCTGACTTCAAAACAGATCCAAAAACGAAGCAACTTGTATTTTTAGAACTGAATAGTTCACCTATGTTTGTTAGGTTCGATCAAGTGCTCAAGGGATCGTTATGTGAGGCGATGATTCAGACCTTGCTCGGATAGGATTTTCATAAACATCTCCAGAAAAGTTTCTCAAACCCTATAAATAAGTTAAAATTTAGATAAACAAAAAAAAGCTGACGGCTGATAGCTAATAACTAGGGCTTGCTGATTAAATATCAAAGCATTGACTGATATTGGTTTTAGCTGTTTTAGGTTGAAAAAAGTGCGTCTGTTTTCGGTAAAGATTGCTCAAAACACTAGCATTTTGTGCAAGAGTTGGGCAGAAAAATTAAGGGACAAAACTTAGCTCCTACCTCCTCTACATTACCATTTCTCCTGTCTCCTATCTCCTGTCTCCTGTCTCCTGTCTCCTGTCTCCTACCCCAGCAAAAAGACTTTTTCAGCAAACCCTAACTAATTACTATAAAAAACTGTGAACTCAATAGAATCTTTCTTAAAACGCTTTGAACACTTTGGTGTTGAGTTTGGTCTGGAACGCATCTACCAACTCTTAGATAACTTAGGAAACCCTCATCAACAAGTACCAATTATTCACGTTGCGGGGACAAATGGTAAAGGTTCTGTCTGTGCTTACTTATCTTCGATCCTCACAGCAGCAGGATATAAAGTTGGACGTTACACTTCACCTCATCTGGTAGACTGGACAGAACGTATTTGCCTTAACGAACAACAAATTTCTCCTGCTAAATTAGAAGAGTTATTAAAAGAAGTAGAAGCAGCTATTAATCCAGAGCAAGCTTCACCCACTCTGTTTGAAGTTATTACTACAGCAGCTTGGTTGTATTTTGCTCAACAAGAAGTAGATGTAGCGGTTGTAGAAGTGGGGTTGGGAGGAAGACTAGATGCCACAAATGTTTGTCAGCAACCAATGGTAACTGTTATTACTTCAATTAGTTGGGAACATTGGCAAAGGTTAGGTCCAACTTTGGCTGATATTGCTGGTGAAAAAGCGGGTATTCTTAAACCAGGATGTCCTGCAATAATTGGGCAACTACCACCAGAGGCAGAAAAAGTAGTACAAAACCGGGTTAATGACTTGGAGTGTCCTGTAGTTTGGGTAAAACCTGCTGAATTATTAGAGGGGAGTAGAGAAAATGATTCTCTGCCAATGGCTAATTATCAAGGTATTGAATATCCACTGCCATTACTTGGAGATGTACAGTTGATAAATTCAGCGATCGCCATTGAGACAATTCATATTCTGGAAAAACAGGGTTGGCAGATTTTTCCCACAGCAATTAAAGAGGGGATGGCTAATACTAAATGGCCCGGGCGTTTGCAATGGACAAAATGGCAAGACCGTAAATTATTGATTGATGGTGCTCATAATACTGCTGCTGCCCAAGTATTAGGGAGATATGTCAGGACACTGAATTACCCATCTGTAAGTTGGGTTATGGGTATGCTTTCAACTAAGGAACATTCAGAAATTTTTCGTGCCCTGATTAGACCGGGCGATCGTTTGTACTTAGTTCCTGTCCCAGACCATAGTTCGGCTGATACGGGCCAGCTTACTACTATAGCTAAGAATATTTGCACAAAATTAGCATCTTGTCAAGCTTACCCCAATTTAACAACGGCGATGGAAGAGGCTGTGGCTGAAAGTAAAAATCCGATGGTTTTATGTGGTTCTCTATATTTATTAGGACATTTTCTAGCAACTAGCAGGAACTAAAGACCCTACGACTGAAATTTCTGTTTTTGTGTTTGCTAAATACAGGTATTTATGAATAACTGCCTCAATTTTTTCTAAGTTTACTGGTTTATTTATAAATTCAGAACACCCTACAAACTGAGCGCGAACTCGATCGATGACACTACCTCTTCCAGTGAGAATTACTATAGGAGTATTTTTTAAATGAGGTACTCTACGAAGTTGGCTGCAAATTTCATAGCCATTAGCAATAGGCATTTCTATGTCTAAAAATATTAAATCTGGTTTTGTTTTTATGAGAGTAGACACAGCCAATGAAGACTTTTGAATGCCTATAAATTGATAGCCTTTTTTTGTAATAATTTTTCCCATAACTTGATTAACTATGGAGGAATCATCAATACAAGCTACTAATTTTTTCTGGTTCTTGATAATAGTTTCTGGCAGTTGTGAATTTTTTGTTTGAATCTCTTTTGCTTGCCTGTTTAGTGCATCAATTTTCACTACAGATAATGCAGGTATATCGGGTACATCAGTTAATTGAATTATTTCTTTACTCACATAATTCATAAATATTTTAGTTAACTTTAATAAATCCATATCTAAGTAAAAAGCTAAATCTCGTAGTGTTAGTTTTTTACTAATTAACATCTGCAATTTTTGGTATGTCAAAGCTGATGTATATTTTTGTAAGAGTTCGGGTTTACTCAATACAGGAGCTAAGTTGGGAGAATACTTTTGTAAATTTGCCTCGCACCAAGCTTGCCATATTGGCTTAACTTTTTCAAAAGCTTCATAGATACTCAAGCGAAAAATTGGTTGTTTCATTTCCGCTTGTAGATGACAAGTGAGAGAGGTAATTTTTAAAGTATTTAAATGATCTTGCTGAATTAAATCAAACAATACTTCTATCAGGGTGTTTTTAATTACATATATAGCTCGTGAAAGTGATATTTTTTCTTGTTTTAGTAGATTATTAACTATGTAATATTGACGGCTTTCACAAACATCGTATTTATATAAACTAAGAGTTTCTAGAGAAATGCGGGGGCAACATTTAGTACAATTTCTGCGCCATCTTCGCCAGGAATTACTACCACCTGTCGCCCAAGTTATACAACCCCTATAAAAATATAATTGCCATACTTGTCCATCCGTATTTTGAAGTTCTACCTTACCACTAAATTGTTTAGGTATTAAACGGATTAAATGTTTAAAAAATCTAGCTGTAGTTGGTTTTGTTGTCATAGTCATTTTTAAATACTCCATCTATGCAATCCTGAGTTCTGTATTCTTGATTTTTCTAAATGTTATATTAATTTTATTTGAGTTGCTTCAAAAATATGGTTACTTTTAGGCAACAGGTTATTTCAGTTATCAGTTATCAGTTATCAGTTAACAGTTAGCCCCAGAAGGTTGTAACTGAAGGGCTTTAATATCCGTAATTTCACTTACAGCAGTTTTGGAGTTGATGAGGTACGAAGTTTTAAGAGTTTAGAAATTATAGATATGAGATTTTAGTATTAAACTGTTCTTTACCCTTCCTCAAAAGTTCTGTAAATTGATGAGAAATTCTGATGAATTTCTCAAAAGCTTTGTAGCTATTTCCCAGATAAAATCAAATAACCATCAATTTCATTTCATTTTACTGAGAAAGTTGATTATTATCTTCTGTTTTTTCACTGATAATTTTCACTAATTTTCAATAATTTTCACTAATTTTTATTAAATTTTGATGTCATCCCTGATTTAAAAACTGGTAAAATTATTTCAAATTTAGATTTAAGTTTTATTTATTGCAATGAATATACAAGTAAAATAGCATTTTTTATTTCCATGGTCATAGTTTTATGTTGAAGTTTAGTTAATTGGCTTAATCAATTTAAAAAAACTCTATATGGACAGAATAATATAATTAGGGTTTGCGCTCAAAAGTCTTTTAGTAGGAGTAGGAGACAGGAGACAGGAGACAGAAGACAGAATAAATGGGAATGAGCGAGGAGGTAGGAGTAAGAATTTTTCCAAGATTGTTCTGCCCAAATATTGACCAAAATCCGCTCTTTTTTGAACCATTACTACTTAAAACTCGCACTTTTTGATACTTAAAAAGGCACTTACCTTTATCTATAAATACTTTTATATTTAATCAGCAAGCCCTAATTAGTACCCCGATTCAGCTAACATTTTAAAAATAGATTTATTACAAAAATAACCAGTATGAAGATAGAAAGGAGAAGTAGAAGAAAAAAAAGGGAATTTTAAAGATGTCAGAACTTACGCAAAGGCACTATTTATAGAGTCCAAGTACTATTGGACAATAGTTTTGAGCGCTATATATAGCGTATATGCGTAAGTCCTAGATGTAGTATTTAATTTTGCAGAAAATATATTTATGGAGCTTTCAGTCAGGAATACTTGGTAAGCATTCAGCACTCAGAAGTCAGCTATTTGTGATTAACTCATTATCATAACGTAAGCATTCAGCACTCAGCCATCAGCTATCAGCTATTGATTTATTACTTTTTTAATAGGAATTAGTATTGATAGATCTAAGGAGAATTAAAAGTATTGAAAAAAAACTGACCTTGACTATGGAGACAGTATATTCATTATTTATGAAACATCTAAAAGTTGAGTGCTAATAGCTGAATGGTTACATCATAACTATAGCAATCCTAAATAGGTTACGACAAATCAAAAAGTAGATAAAAAAACTGAAACTCTTACCTGTTCCCTGTTCCCTATTCCCTATTCCCTGTTCCCTATTCCCTATTCCCTATTCCCTAAAAAGCAGTAAGATTTTTGACACGAATAAAATAGGATTCCTATAGAGAGGAATTATCAGAGGAATTATCCACCAAGGAGAATTAAAATTCATTAATGAAATTGGCTATAGCCTAACTTCAGTTATTGCTTGAATATGTTCATAAGTTCATAAATCTGAATGCTAGTGCAGGATGGCAGAAATAACTAACCAGTTACAAAATCCGAAAAGCCTTACCAATCAATACTTTTGACTTTTGACTTTTGACTTTTGATTTCCGCGTAGCGGCACTAGCTAGCTGAATGCTTACTTAATTTTTTTTTGAATATTATAATTTTTTTATCTAGAAATAATCTTTTCATCAAAAAAATAAATAGTCTATGAAGCGCTAAACAATTGAAATACTTCAATAGTTGATTTGAAGTTAAACGTAAGCATTCAGCAGTCAGCCATCAGCTATTGATTTTAGTTTAGGATAAAAGCTTTATTAATTGTCTGATGACAAAAGTTGACTCCCTTGCTCTTAAAGTATATATTAATCCTATTTTATTTGTGTATAAAAATCTTACTGTTTTTAGGAAACAGGGAACAGGTAAAAGTTTCAGTTTTTTTTATCTACTTTTTGATTACCCGCAACCAATTTAGGATTGCTATATATTAATTTAAACACTGTATTAAGAAGAGAGTATTGTTACTGATAACTGACAGCTAATAGCTGTTTGTGCAACAGTCCGTAGGAAATGCTTACAGTTAAACTGTAGACTTACCTGTTATATTAATAATGAGAAATCAAGACTCTTAAAAAACTTTTCTCTTTATCAAAATAACATGAGTCTAACAACCCCGCCTTTTAAGGCGCAATATTTTTGGAGAGTTGCTCAAATCCCCTACTTCCTCTCCCCTCCTGGGAGGGGTTAGGGGTGGGTTAACTTCTGACTTCTGACTTCTGACTTCTGACTTCGTTAAGTCTTCTTCCTATATTCCTGATAAATTATCCCATTCAAATGCTGCATCAGCGATCGCCTTTTCAACAGTTTTTTCTGCCAACATAGCTGCCTGTAAATTTCGAGAAATAATCTGTTTCAACTTATTCAAATTTTTAACTGGTGGAAGTAAAACTTCTGCTTTAAGCATTTGATCGGCACTAATAATTCGAGCCTTATCTTGAGTAGAAGCATTAGAAGGAAGACTTTGAAAATAATTATTTTCTAAAGTCTGAGTTATAGAAGGTAGAACATTAGTCTCTTGAGTAAAAGCCGTTTGATTTTGATTGTTAGTAATAAACAAAGCAAATTTCAGCGCTCGGTCTGGTAGTTTAGTATTACTAGAAATAGCTAAATTCATTAGCATCATACTCTTTTTACCAGTTTCACCTGTAATTTGAGATACAGGTTTTGAGACTTGTCCAATCTCTGGTGTATCTTCAGATATTGCCTCGATCGCTTCCGATCCAGAAAACAACATAGCTATTTCTCCAGCTTGATATAAATCAACACCAGCTTGACTTCCTTTTGTCAATACTTCCTTTGGTAATAGTCCATCTTGATATAAATCAACCCAATACTTAAATACTGCCCGACCAGTTTTAGTATTAAAAGCAGCCTTTCCATCAACATCTATCAGTGTCACTCCCATCTTGCCAAAAGATTCTAATACCTCTGACAATTCTTCTGGTAGAAAAGAAATAAAAAATGCGTACTTATCAGTTTTTTCCTTAATCTGTTTAGCCACCTCTGCTAACTCTGAATAATTTTTGGGAGGTTGCTCTAGTCCTGCTTGTTGAAATAGCTGAGAATTATAAATAGTTATATTTGTTGTAGCATACCAGGGGATACCAAAACTTTTACCATTAATTTTACTAGCTTGCCAAAGGTTAGGTAAATATTGATTTTTTACCGAATCTGATAATATAGTATCCAAATTTAACCAGGCATTAGTTTCAGTCAATAGATATCCAAAACTTGAGTTAAGATTAACTACATCTGGAAGATTTTTTGCCAAAATAGCACTCTGAGTTTTCTTTTCCATCACTGACCAAGGTATATCTATCCATCGTACTGATAAATCTGGATTATCATTTTCAAAATCAGTAATCAATTGATTAAAATAATTCGTAAATTGAGGTTGAAGCTGTATCGTCCAAAACTTAATTTCTTGAGTATTTAAGTTAGTAGGAGAGAGAGTAGTGCAACTAATCAAAAATGTTAAAATTAGTCCGAATGTAGCAAATAACCTAAACCGATTCCATTTAACGATGTAAAACATTTTATAAAATTAAAAAAGTATCTGAAATATAGTTATTTTAGTCAACTTCTGCGGGTTGAAGCCACGCAGCTTGGATAACCCAATATCCGACTAAGAGTTGGCTAGACCATGGAGCCAAAAGCGATAACACTTCTGGGTATTTCCCTAGCTCAGATTATCTGTTGGCCTTTTTGGGTAAAGGCACTGCGTTATTGCAGGACACAACGCTTTTGGTGGTCTTAGGGACATACAACTTTCTCGAAAAGGATTATCTCTGATGATTCGAGTACCAGTACAAAATCCTGATGGCTCTCCTGTAATGCCTACAAAAGCATCGCGGGCACGTCGTTGGGTTAAACAAGGAAAAGCAACTGAGCATTGGAATGATGCGGGTTTGTATTATGTCCGGCTAGTAGCTGAACCGTCGTTTGCCTGTGAAACTCAGAAAATAACAGTTGGTTGCGACCCTGGCAAAAACTATACAGGGATTGCAGTCCAGTCGGCCAAATTCACTCTTTATACCGCTCATTTAGTTTTGCCGTTTGAGCGAGTCAAAGAACGACTTGGCTCTACTGTGATTAAGCAAGGAAAAGTTATCAAAAATGTCAGAGGTAGAGCATTGCAACGCCGAATACGACGTGGCAGGAGGATTAATAGAAAAGTACCTTTTAACCAGCGTGCCCATCGACAAAAACGATTCGATAATCGCCGTCAAAAAGGTAAATTGGCTCCATCTATTCGAGCATCTAGGCAAATGGAAATTAGGATAATAACAGAGTTGTCCAAAGTTTTTCCTATTACCACGATTGTTTACGAACTGGTTAAAGCCGATGTAGATTTAACTAGCGGCAGGAAAAAAGCGCGTTCGGGTAAAGGGTTTTCTCCAGTTATGATTGGGCAAAGTTGGTGTGTAGAAAAACTCAAATCTATTGCCTCAGTGAAGACCGTCTATGGCTGGCAGAAAAATCACAATGGAACCAGTCAAATTCGTAAACATTTAGGATTGGAGAAAATCAAAGATAAAAGAGCTCAAGTGCCCGAATCTCATGCAGTTGATGGTATAGCTTTGGCGGCCAGTGAATTTGTCCGACATGGGGTAACTCCCAAGAAAAACTACGACATTTATAGTTGGAAAGGTTCAGTTAACATTACTCCTTCCATTTTTCGAGTAATAACTAGACCTGCTTATTTTCGTCGTGCATTACACTTTGATAATGCAGAAAAAGGCGGTATTCGTAAACGCAAAGGTGGAACAATTACTCCTTTTAAACTTCGGTATGGGGATAAAGTTATTGCTGAGAAAGCAGGAAAAACTTACAGCGGATGGATTGGTGGTTTTACTGACGCTCAAACCAAAAATATCAGCGTTTATGACCACAATTGGAAACGAATTGGGCAATTTTCTCCTAAAAAAGTACAACTGATTCGTAGGTCTAATAAATTGTGTGTTGTTTAACAATCCTTGCGGTTGAAACCGCCGTTCGCTTTTCCTCCACCCTTAAAAATAGGTGGATTCCAGGCTCTCGATTACTTTTCTTGAAGTTATGAGAGATTGTGCACTTTGAATAACTAGGTACTGAATACATATAAGAGATACCCGCATAACTAAAGCAGAGAAAAATCATCATCCTGTGAAGCACTAAAAAAAGGCGTTGCTGAATACTGAGATGATTTCGGCTGACATGGGGACACGGGGAGATGGGGATTATGGTTTCTGCTCTCTGACAAAATCATCCCGCAATTATGCAATGCCAAAAAAATGAAGTGGCGACACCGAAAAATTTTTACCCCATCAACAGTATCGCTATATTTACAAATCCAGAAAAATATCATTGTGTGAAGCTTAAAAAAAACGGCAAGGTATTTCCCCTTGCATCTCCCAAAAAATCATGATATTATTTTATTATTGGGTGTAGTTCGCCCTTGTGCATGACTTTTTATTCAACCCCGAAACAGGATTTCGTAACTGAATACATATCAGAGATACCCAAATAACCAAAGCACAGAAAAATCATCATTCTGTGAAGCACTAAAAATTTTCACCCCATAAACAGTATCAATATATTTACTCATATAGAAGCGATGTAGCTACCGCTAGGCTTCGCCAACGTTATATTAACAAATCCAGACAATTATCATTGTGTGAAGCTCAAAAAAAGCGGCAAGGTATTTCCCCTTGCATCCCCAAAAAAATCGTGATAGTATTTTATTATTGGGGTTAACTCGCCCTTACGCATGACTTTTTATTCAACCCCAAAACAGAATTTCGTAACTGAATACATATTCAGAGATACCCAAATAACCAAAGCACAGAAAAATTATCATCCTGTGAAGCACTAAAAATTTTCACCCCATCAACAATATCAATATATTTACTCATCATAGAAGCGATGTAGCTACCGCTAGGCTTCGCCAACGCTATATTCATAAATCCAGAAAATTATCATTGTGTGAAGCTCAAAAAAAATGGCAAGGTATTTCCCCTTGCATCTCCAAAAAAATCGTGATAGTATTTTATTATTGGGGGTAACTCGCCCTTACGCATGACTTTTTATTCAACCTCAAAACTGAACACATATCAGAGATACCCCCATAACCAAAGTACAGAAAAATCATCATTCTGTGAAGCACTAAAAAGAGATGACCTCTTAAACCACATAATTGGGAGATAAAATTTCAATACCGAACCACTTACTGATAACTGTTAAATTGCCTCATCATACACCATTTAATTGATTCAAAACAGCCATAATTTATAGCTCTAATTAGGGAAAATTAAAAAAACACATTTTTATTAAATTAAAATCAGGAAAACCATGGTTAATTACTTAAAAAACTTATTAAAAAAAAAGCAACCAGGAATAGGAGTAGAGATAGGCCCAGAAAGAATAAATATTGCTGAAATTCGTAAACAAGGAGACAAATTAAAGTTAGTAACCCTTGCCACAGCAGAAGTACCAGAAGATGTATTTTTAGAAGGTCAAATAGTTGATGCCCCTACAGTATCAGAACTAATAGAGTCAATTATAGAAGAAAACAATATAAAAACCAGAAGAGTAGCAACAGCAATTCCAGGCAGAGAAGCAGTAACTCGTGTAATTCCCGTCCCAGCAGAATTAAACGACCAAGAATTGCAAGACTATATGAATCAAGAAGCAGGTTTATACTTACCATTTCCCAGAGAAGAAGCAGATGTAGACTACCAAAAATTAGGAATAATAGTCGATCCAAATGATGATTTAGAAAAAGTACAAGTAGCCTTAGTAGCAACAAGAAAAGAAGTAACAGATAGCTACATAGAAGTATTCACCCAAGCAGGATTAGCAATAGACGTTTTAGAAGTAAGTAACTTTGCCTTAATCCGAACAGTAAAAGACATACTTCAACAATATGGACCCCAAGAAGCAACAGTAATAGCAGATTTAGAATTTGACAGTACTGAACTTGCTATCGTAGTAGATGGAGTACCTCAATTTAACCGGACAATTCCCATTGGTACTTATCAAATGCAATCTTCCTTAAACGAAGCAATGAACTTACCTCCAACCAGAGATACTACCGAACTACTAGGAATGACCGTTCCAGTATTAGATACAATGGGAGTCACAGGAAACGAACCAAACCCCGGAACTAACGCCTTACTAAAAGTATTAGCAGAACTAGGGGATGAACTACGACGCTCAATAGATTTTTATCTCAATCAATTTGAAGATTTGGAGGTGGCACAATTATTATTAACAGGATCGGGTGCAGCAATAGGACAAATAGATGACTTTTTTATGCAACGTTTAAGTTTACCTGCATCTAAAGTCGATCCAATAGAAACTTTAGCCCTAGAAATAGAACAAGAAATTCCACCAGAACAACGTTCCAGTCTAGGAGTGGTATTAGGTTTAGGATTAAGAGAGGTTTAAATTAACTATGTATGGCTTAGATATAAATTTTCTAAATGACCGCCCAGAATATAAAAAAGATATTCCCAAACCAGCAAGTGGTGGGGGACCATCACTAGAAGACCCCAGACCAATTCTGATTGGGGCAGCAGTAGCAGTGGCAGTGAATGGCCTTGTTGCTGGTGGATGGTTCTATCTCAATCAAGTAAACACCAAATTACAGGCAGACCTAGACAAATTAAATGGCGAATTGAGCAAACTAAACGCCCAAATTAAAGATATAGAAGCAATTAAAGAAAAAACTAAAACATTTAAAGCAGAAGCAAAAGCCTTAGCAACAGTTTTTGACCAAATTAAACCATGGTCCGCTTTATTGGGAGAATTTGGCACCCTAATACCTCGTGGCGTAAAAATAGCTAGTATCGAACAAAAAGAACCAAAAATAGTTGCTCCAGCAGCATCAAAAAAGCCAAAAGAGGATAAAAAAGAAGAGGCAGCAGCACCCCCAAAACCAACAGCAACTGTATCATTTTCTGGCACTGCAGATTCTTATGGGCAAGTCAATGACTTTTTATTGCTACTGCAAAATTCTCCCTTTTTTCAAGTAGAAAAAACCAAACTAATTAGTGCTACGAAAAAAGCCAATCCAACCAGACTAGAATTACAAGAATCTAGGTCAGTTTTAGCTCCAGATATACCAGAATTACCAGAAGTAGTTGAATATAAAATAGAAACAAATCTCAGCCCTTTAGGCGCATCAGAATTATTGCCTCAATTAAAAAGTCAAGGAGCAATTGGATTAGTAGATAGAATAGAAATATTAACAGAAAAAGGAGTATTTTAAAAATGGTAGTAGCAAATGAATGGAATCCAGAATTTGAAGAACAAGATGAAGTAGGGGGTCCGAAAATATTCGGTATCTCACTCAAAGACCCCAGATTTCTCGGAGCAGTTATTGGCATTGTGGGGTTAGGAGCAGCAGGATTTTTAGGATATAGTCAGCTCAAACCAGCCATTGAAAAAAGTGCTGCATTAAGAACAGAAATACAAACAGCACAAAACACTATAAAAGAACAGAAAAAACAAATAAAAGAACGACCAAAAGCAGAAGCAGAAATGGTGGAAGCTGAAAAACAAAGAGAAGACGTAACCAGCTTATTTGCCAGTGAAAAAACCATGAAAACTCTGCTGTACGATATGAATAAGCTGATCGATCAAATTAATACAGGTATTAGCGATGAAGACCGACAGGCAAAAATGATTAAATTTCAACCAGTAGAGTCAAAAGATGGCAACTATATAGTTAATGATAATTCATTAGGACCACTGGTAAATGGTAAATTAAAGCGACGAGAATTCAAAGTAGAATATGAAGGAACTTATGCCCAAACAAGAGCCTTTATGATTGCTTTGGAGCGAATGCAAACATTACTGGTAGTAAAAAACTTAAGAACTAAACTAGAGCAAGGAAATCAAATTATCGAAGTTGAATGGAGACAAAACAGATTTGTACCAGTCAGCCAACCAGAAAGTAGACTCAGAACATCCTTTGATATGCACGCCCTGTTGGCCTTAAGTGAACAAGAATCATTGGCTAAACCAGAATCGGCCAAACCAGAAGATTGACGAAGTCAGAAGTCAGAAGTCAGAAGTCAGAAGTTAACCAACCCCTCGCCCCTCCCCAACCCACCCCCGCCCCTCCCAGGAGGGGAGCGAGGAGGGGAAGTAGGGGATTTGAGCAACTCTCCAAAAATATTACGCCTTAAAAGGCGAGGTTGTGCGACCCAATATTATTTTGATAAGAAAATAAAAATTAACATAATTTACCAAGTATTATGGTATAATTTATCGTTATATTTATGTAAATTTGACAGTCAGTTCTTGGAAGGGTGGGGTTCAATAATTAATAATTAGGGCTTGCTGAAAAAGTCTTATGGGTGAGGGTAGGAGACAGCTATACTGGAGACAGGAGACAGGAGACAGGAGAAATGGGTACTTATAGAAGGTAGGAGCTAAGTTTTGCAAGAATGATTTTTCTGCCTAACTATGAGCCTAAAATACTAACTTTTTGAGGGTTTTAGACATGATACCAGGCACTTTTTTAGACCCCAAAAAGGCTAAAATCTTTATCTGTAAATACTTTTAGATTTAATCAGC
>NZ_JAAHHG010000237.1 GCF_010692555.1 Okeania sp. SIO3B5
TATACTACGCAACACCGATAAAGCCATGTTGCTTCGTTTTTTCTTAGCTGAAATACACTCTCTGGGGACAAGTCAAAGTGCCCCTACACAGTCGGCTTAAGTAGGGGCGATTCGCGAATCGCCCCTACAGCTTTGCGGCTTACTTTTGTGATTATATTTGCAGCCCCATTAAAGCCTGCATTAACACACCAATTATTATCGGTTCTATACAAACCACACTTTGTTCTTTTCGGTGACGGTTTCCAATCATTGGGTTTTTCACCATAATTTAGGTAGATTGTTACCATCTAAATTTGAAACGGGCAGACCGAAAAGTTATTGTATTTAATACAAGCACAGGACAACTAAAGTTGTCTAGTCTAAACGACTCGCTTGTTTTCATCCCCTGGTTAAAACACGCTTGCTCTCAACGCCGCTTTTCGGTAATTCCCACTTATCTCCGTTTTGATCAGGTTTTAGTACATTGAATACTTCACAAAAAGTTACTTTTTTTTGTCAATTAATTTGTAACAATTGATAATCTCAATATTATTTATTAAGACTTATTTTATCAATTGTTCTACAAAACTATATTCTTGATATCCACATTTTTATAGCAATTTTCGATGAAATTAGTATGATTTAATACAAGTATGAATATTATTAGTTAGTATGATTATGTCATTTTTTCTAGATCTATATAGAATCTAGTAAAGTCTTCACAAACTTCATATATTTAGATGCTTTAAGAGGAGTTAAGATTTACTAAAAATGGGGGTTTATTGTTGCTGTTTTTTTTGCTTAAGACTAAAGTAGTATGTAGAGTTACCTAAGTTAAAAGTTGTTAAACAAATAACATAGCTAACTCTAAATGGGTGATAAATAACATCTCCCTTATTCCCGTTTTTTTGTAAAGTATCTACATCTAAGGATTCAACGATGAATTTACCTAATTTCTTACAAAAGCTCGCTCCCGTTGGGGTAGCAGCTATCGGCGCGATCGCTATAACTGGCATCGCTACTGCTCCTGTTCAAGCTATTAAAGGTGAAATATCTACCCTAGAATGGGAGGATGGAACAACTAACTTTAATCAGGAAATGAAAGATGTTTTTGATGCTGAAGGAGGCAGTTTTGACGTTACCTTCAGTCCTCTAGACTTGGGAGGAGCAGTAGCTAGTTTTATTGCTACCAATCACTTTGAACCCTTCTTCGATACTCCTGGGTTATTTGATATAATACCAGGTGATTCTGCCGTGGGAACTTTTGAACTGGTATCTCCTGTTAATCTTGAACCAGTTGCTGGTGTTGATCGTGCGGGAATGTTTGAACTTACAAACGATCTGAAATTCACCTTTGATAACGATAATAGTGGTAATGTTAACGCTAATGATGTAATGGCAACCATGAAAGCAGGATCGTTATTCTTAGGTCAAGAGCTAGATACTGGTGCTGTTAAAGTAACGCTCTCTGAAGGAGACTGGTGGTTCTACATACCTGAATTAGGTAACAAACCTGCCAAGACGCTCAAATCCCACGACAGTGTATTTTTCTTTGGAGATACTATTGGTAATGATGGAGGAAACTTTACGGCTCAAGGCGAAGTTGTCAAGGCACCCGAACCTACTTCGATGTTGGGTATTCTTGCCTTTGGTGGCTTGGGTTTGGCCATTAGTAAGCGCAAGCAAGAAAAAAAATAGTTACCAGTGTCTGCCAAACACCGATAACTTGATCTAGTTTGTTTAGTAAATGTAGTGAGGTTAAGATTATACTGTTGACACAATCCTAACCTTACTACCCTCATTATACCACAACTATCGATATTAATTAGCTAGAGGTCTAGATATTTAAGCATATTAACCTATACTTCTAGCAATATTCTTCTCAATCATTGCTTCTAATTGTTTACGAGTAATACAGCGACGTTCAGAACAATAAGCCATCAAATTAACACCATTCATCATCCGTACCGTACTCACACGAACTCGAAAGTCATCTGTCAGAAACCAACAACGTTCTTGCCCTTGATTCCTTTCATATTCTGTGTCAATTGTCAAGACTCCATCTGTGGCAAAATGATATCTACCCACTACAGGAATACCTTCAACATAACCACGATTACGCAAAAATTTTCCTGTTGAGCCTATTTCCGAATCAGGAATATCTACTAAAATAGCAGCATAATTTGGATTAGGTTCATCATCATCTAAATTATCTTGCCAATTAAAACTTGCACCACCTGTTGCTAAAGCTGGATTTACATTTTGTTGTTCACAAACTTCCCAAACTTTAGGGTCATCTTTTGTTAAAACTTTGACGATCAAATTAGATTTCCCTGACTCATCTTGAACAGAATCAAAATGATGAACAGTACGTTGAGAAAACCAAGTTCCCTCACTTTTGAGAAAAAAATCCATCATTGTCATTGGTGGTGTAAATTTCATTTTTTTTTGCCCCTAAAGTTTTGTTAACATCTAAGAAATTTTTAGTTAATAAAAATCAATAAAAATCTATAGGATAAATCAAACATATACTTTATATATATAGCAGGAAATAGGGAATAGGGAATAGGGAACAGGCAACAGGCAAAAGTAGGAAAAGTATTTCCTTACGGTTCATCATCAATCTATGTCCAAAGCAACTCCTTCCTTGCTATACAATTAACTAAAATTTTCAAACAAAATGCAGTTTCAATCAGCTACAGAAATTATTCAAGCTTATCAGCAAGACAAAAATCTGACAGGTAGTAATCTACAAGGTATAGATATCAGTCAAATTGAACTATATCAAGTCAATCTAAGTCAAAGCAATTTACAACAGGCCAATCTAAATAATACAATCCTCATTGGAGCTAACTTGAGCGAAGTAAACTTAAGTGGAGCAAATCTCAAAGGTGCTGACTTACGAGGAGCAAATCTTCAGGGAGCTAATTTGAGTGGAGCAGATTTAACCGACGCCTATCTTAATAGAGCTGAATTACAAAAGGCTAATTTGACTGACGCTAATTTGGCAGGAGCTAAACTACAAGTAGCTTACTATGATAGTCAAACAATTTGGCCCGAAGGATTTGCTTATAAAAAATCAGGAGCAGTTGGGCCAGGAGCTGATTTAAGTGGAGCTTTCTTAAATACAGCTTACCTCCGAGGAGCTGACCTTCAAGGGGCAAATCTGCGGGGTTCTTATCTAAGTGGTACTGATTTGACAGGTGCTAACTTGCAAGGTGCAGCTCTCAGTGGTTCTAATATGAAGGGAGTTTTTTTAATAGGTGCTAATTTGCGTGATACTCGACTCAATGGGGTAGAGTTAGAGGGGGCCGATCTGCGGGGTGCTGATTTGACGGGGGCAAGTTTAGATAATATTCCTAGTATTGCTGGAGTTGATTTTACTTTGGTGCAGGGATTGAGTGACTCTGCTAGAGCTATGTTATGTGGATATTCTGGCAAAGATTTGGGAACCTGGAATTCTTTTACTCGTACTAATACTAAGAATAGTTTATTCTCTAATTTAACTGATATTTAATCTAGCGTAATTGACTACTCCCCGCAGCTATTGCCGAGGGGATTCTAAGTTGATACTACGCAACACCGATAAATCCTTGTTGCTTCGTCTCTCCTTAGCTGACCAAAGATATACTCTTTGGGGACAAGTCAAGATGCCCCTACACAGTCGGCTTAAGTCTAAACTTAGCTTTCTGTTTACTTTTGTCTAAACATTTGTATATCCAGATAATAGCACAGGACAACTAAAGTTGTCTAGTCTAAAGGACTCGCTTGTTTTCATCCGCCGGTTAAAACACGGGGGCTTTCAACGTCGCTTTTCGGTAAATAAGGAAGAAGAAAGAAGGAAGAAGGAAGAAGGAAAAATATAGCTTTGTTTGAGTTTTAAGCTTTAGTATGTGAGTTACAAGTATTAATCAAGCTTCAGTAGTGCGAGCATCTTGCTCGCTATTAGCGTACCTGACTGAGATGAAATTCGCTATAAGTTTTTGTATAATTTCTTTTTTGCCAAAATTTTTTCATAAACAGGACTTAAGCAAATTGACCTTTAAACCACCATCTGTAGGACAAATAGTATTCGCCCTCGCTATATGTAGAGTCTCTGCGTAAGTCCTGATAAAATTAGTTTCAGGAGCGATCGCTATTTGGGAATAAGCATTTAATACTTGTTGTAGAAAAGTTGTTTCAGAGCGCAGAGTACCCACTAAAAAAAATCCTTTTTTTACAATATCGCTGATTCATTGATTTTATATCTAAAAAAATTAGTTAGTGTGTAAGCATTCAGCCGTCAGCTATTAGCTATCAGCTATTAATTTTAGGGAAGGTAAAAGCAACCTTTGAAATTGAGAAAGAATAAAAAGTTACTGCCATGCGTCCTCTGACTAAACCCTAGAAGTAATTATTCATTACTAATTGCTGTTAACGTAGTTCCTCCGGAGGAGGCTAGCTAACAGCTAATAGCTGAATGCTTACGTTAGTGTCAAAGTTATACAATGGAAAAACTTCTAATTTTATAGCAGTTGAAAGAAAGGTTAGAACATATCAAAAGCTTAAAACTTAGACAAAACAATATTTTTCCTTCTCTCCTAGATAACTAAAGCCTTTTTAATAATTAATAATTAATAATTAATAATTAATTATTCCTTTCTTTACCTCTTTGGTAAAACAAACCTCATTCCTCCCTTAACTCCTAAAGTATCTTCCTGATACCGAGGAATGACATGAATATTTGTGTGCATCATTTTTTGTCCTCCGGCACGATTAACATTTATCCCTACATTAAACCCATCCGGATTATACTTTTCCTGTAAAATTTTCTGTACCTGGTTTACCATTAACCAACACTCTAATTGTTCATCTACAGGTAACTCAAAATAATTTGCTAAATGACGCTTCGGTATAACTAAAGTATGCCCTTTTGTAACTGGATAGCCATCAAGTATTGCATAAGTTTTTGCTGACTCTATAATTAACTGTAAATTTTTACGCGGGTTACAAAATAAACAATTGTTTGTCGAATTTTTTTGCTGATTATAATGAATATACTCATAAATTTCACACAACTCATCTGTGTGGATAGATTTAAAAGGTAAATTAACTAAACACTGATAAGTTGGTTTCTTGTGTATATAATGTTCTCGAAAACCCTCGCGCTTCAAACCTCTTCTAACAGCATAATAAGCTTTACCTCCAGGTTTTAATAATTGTGAAACTTCCATCAAAACTTGAGTTTGTGGTTGTTCAAATAAAACATTTAAAACATAAAAACAGAGAATAGTATCAAATTTTTCCTGGGGATATTGTGGAAAATAATAAGGATCATAACCAGTGACTGGAAAGTTTTTTTGTTGTAGTAGTTTAACATCGTTTCCCAACCCACAGCCAAAGTCGAGAATTTTACCAACTAGCAGATTTTTATCTAGTAATAATTGAGCTGGAAATGAAATAAATTTACGTTCTTTAGCTGTAAGGTGGGTATATTTGTTTGATTGTTTATTGGTAAACAAGGATACTTTTGTTATGGATTAATGCAGAATACAACAATTGTAATTGGTAATGGATAATTTCAGTTATCAGTTATCAGTAAATTTTGCAGCAAAAAGGTTGAAATTATGGAAAAAATTTAATTAATTTTGTGTAAATTTTATGAATAATTTTCCTCAACTAAAAAAATACGAATAACTTCTGAATGAATAAAAATTAATAACAAATTTTAATACCAACTTATACAGCAGATTCCACTTTAGTGAGATAAATTCATCGCGGGCAAGATGCCCGCACTCGCATTCATTTAGAGGATATTTTAGAACTAATCAACTCTGGTTCCTTCAATAATTCTTAATTATGGCAAAGTTGGGTAAGTTTAGAGGGTGCATCTCATAGCAAGCAAAAATACTTTTTTTCCTATATATTACCTGTTGCCTGTTGCCAGATGAGGTGTTGCCTAAAAGCGATAAATTTTTGGCTTTATTCACGCATTGAGATGCACCCAGTTTAGAGGAAATAAGTTAGATGATTTATTTGTAGAGAAGAAGGAACGAAGATTTAATTTTTACTTTTGGGTAATAGGTAAAGATTATCATCATAATTTCATTAAAAATGATGTAGCCATAATTACTAAAACCCTAATAAATAAAGTTAACATAAATCGGAAATTTTAGGATTTTAGCCTAGAGATAGTGAGGTAAAATATAAGTAATAGCTCCCAATACCAACTTAACTTGTAATTGGTTTTAGGAGTTAGTCAATTATATATTAATCAGAGGTTAAGCCATGACTAGCATCGTAAAATCTCCCCTAAATAAAGAACAAACTACTACCTGGTTAAGGGGACTAATGAGCGTTGCTTATGCTGATGGAGAATTAGATGCGACAGAGAAAGATTTATTTGACCATTTTAGTCACGAAGAGTTTGCTTCTAAAATTGAAATCTCAGAATTACAACCTATTAATCCAGATGATTTAGCTAGAGTACTCGGAGAAAATCCTACCATAGCAGAAAATTTTATGAGAACTGCTGTAATGGTAGCCTTGGCAGATGGAATTTATTCTGTTACTGAAGATGACATACTTCATAGATATTGTGATGCTTTAGGAATAAAGGTTAAAGCTTTAGATGCACTTAGAAAAAATCTGGAAAAAGCCAAGGAACAAGCAGGAGAAGATAATTTAGACAGTTGGATTGAAGAAACCGAACATACTGGCACTTTTATTATTCCCCACGACCCCGAACATCATCAAACTGTACTTGCTCCCATCAAAGACTGGTTGGATGGATGGGATATCCATGACCCAAAAGTGGCTCACATGGTATGTAAAATGATTCCCCCTCAATGTCCATTTGAGCGAGACATTGTGATTTTTGGTAAGAAAGTAGCCCACATTCCAGCTATGTGTAAACTTAACCCACTATACGACCAGTTGGTTGGTATACGTTTCCGTGCCTTATCTTATTTGGCAGATGAATGTCAGGAGGATATTTCTAAGTATTGTTGATTAACTGACAAAAAAACTTTCTTCCCCTCTTCCCTCTTTTTTTCCTCCTGACTCCTAACTCTTGAATCCCGCTCCTGGTAAAAAACTGGATCACCGACAAAGATACGAGCGGGGGTTCTATGGATATATATAGCGATCGCTCAATTAACAAATCACCTCACTCAAATCTCATTGTATGAAGCTCAAAAAAATTGGTAGAATTTAGTCTTGCATCCCCAAAAAAATTGCGATAGGATGTAATCATTGGGGGTTGCTCGCCCCTGTACATGACTTTTTATTCAACTCCAAAACAGCATTTGCGCTCAATGATTATATATATGAAGCGATCGCTCAACGGACAAATCCCTAAAATGTCATTGTGTGAAGCTCAAAAAAAGAGATGGGATTTTAGCTTGCATCCCCAAAAAAATTGAGGTAAGATGTAATCATTGGGGGTTGCTCGCCCCTACGCATGACTTTTTATTCAACTAAAAATCAGTAGCATTAATCTATAGATATATATAGAAGCGATCGCTCAATTAACAAATAACCTCACTCAAATCTCATTGTGTAAAGCTCAAAAAAAACAGGTGATATATTGCCTTGCATCCCGAAAAAAATTGCGATAGGATGTAATTATTGGGGGTTGCTCGCCCCTATACATGACTTTTTATTCAACTCCAAAACAGCATTTGCGCTCAATGATTATATATATGAAGCGATCGCTCAACGGACAAATTCCCAAAATATCATTGTGTGAAGCTCAAAAAAAGAGATGGGATTTTAGCTTGCATCCCCAAAAAAATTGAAGTAAGATGTAATCATTAGGGGTTGCTCGCCCCTACACATGACTTTTTATTCAACTAAAAATCAGTAGCATTAATCTATAGATATATATAGAAGCGATCGCTCAACGGACAAATTCCCAAAATATCATTGTGTGAAGCTCCAGAAAAACGGTAGGATTTAGTCTTGCATCCCGAAAAAAATTGAAGTAAGATGTAATAATTGGGGGTTGCTCGCCCCTACGCATGACTTTTTATTCAACATCAAAACAGCATTTGCGCTCAATGATTATATATATGAAGCGATCGCTCAACGGACAAATCCCTAAAATGTCATTGTGTGAAGCTCAAAAAAAGAGATGGGATTTTAGCTTGCATCCCGAAAAAAATTGCGATAGGATGTAATCATTGGGAGTCGTTCGCCCCCACACATGACTTTTTATTCAACGCCAAAACAGCATTTGTGATAAATGATTAATGGAGATATAGAAGCGATCGCTCAACGGACAAATTCCCAAAATCTCATTGTGTGAAGCTCAAGAAAAATCGGTAGGATTTAGTCTTGCATCCCGAAAAAAATTGGGGTAAGATGTAATCATTGGGAGTTGCTCGCCCCTACGCATGACTTTTTATTCAACTAAAAATTAGCAGCATTTTCGATAAATATGCAATTTATTGACCAAGCAGAAATTCAAGTAGAAGCTGGTAAAGGTGGTGACGGTATGGTTGCCTTTCGCCGAGAAAAATATGTACCTGCTGGAGGCCCATCTGGTGGTAATGGTGGCCGTGGTGGCTCTGTGATTTTAGTGGCAGTTGAAAATCTTCAAACTTTACTCGATTTTAGATTTCAACGCATCTTTAAAGCAGAAAATGGTAAGCGTGGCGGTCCAAAAAATATGACTGGTGCTTCAGGGAGCGATCGCTTAATTGAAGTGCCCCCCGGTACGATGATTTATGATGCGGAAACAGAGGAATTATTGGGAGATTTGGTGAAACCGGGACAAAGTTTTTGTGTTGCAAAAGGTGGTAAAGGTGGGTTAGGAAATAAACATTTTCTCAGTAATAGTAACCGCGCTCCTGAATATGCTTTGCCTGGGTTGGAGGGTGAAACTCGAATGTTAAGATTGGAGTTAAAACTGTTAGCTGAAGTGGGAATTATTGGGTTACCAAATGCGGGAAAATCTACTTTAATTGCTGCTCTTTCTGCTGCTCGTCCGAAAATTGCTGATTATCCTTTTACTACTTTAGTTCCAAATTTAGGAGTTGTGAGAAAACCGACGGGAGATGGTACCGTTTTTGCTGATATTCCAGGATTAATAGAAGGTGCTTCTGCTGGTTTAGGTTTGGGGCATGAATTTTTGAGGCATATTGAACGGACTAAGTTATTGTTGCATTTGATAGATATTACAGATATTAATCCGGTGGAGAATTATCAAACTATTCAAAATGAGTTGAAAGTTTATGGGCGAAATTTGAAAGATAAAAAGCAAATTTTAGCTTTGAATAAAGTTGATGCTGTAGATTTAGAAAGTGAAGAAATACAGGAGTTAGTGAGTAGGTTTAGGGAGATGAGTGGGGGAAAAGTTTTCTTGATTTCTGCTGTTGCTGGTATTGGTTTGAAGGAGTTGATTGAAGAAGTTTGGCAGGTGTTAGAATTGGAGGAAAGTTTGATTCAGTAATTAATAATTAATAATTAATAATTAATAATTAATAATTAATTATTACTGGAGTTGACTAAAATGATTTTTTTTCTTTTTTACCTTCAAAAAAGAGGTTTTAGATGAACCACATTTTCACAATTAAAACCTTGTAGGGGCGATTCGCGAATCGCCCCTACAGTGGTCTACCCAAATGAAAACCGTTGTAAGCTGCGCTAACGCTTCTCTCAACCCAACCTACGTCAACGGCAGTATTTCCCGGTCTTATCAGCTTTTTCATGGTCTTTTCCAGTTCGCATAGTTCCCAACAAGGTAGAAATAATGACGCATTTTTTGGGTTTGTCTTGGTTTTGTGGCTTTAAAGTAATGCGACCTTTTGCTAGCAAGGTAGTTCGGGTACATGGATCTGTTGAGTGATAAACTGGGCAACCTTTATAGTTAAAAAGGGTACGGTAAATGGGGTCTGTTTTGTCAGTAGTAACTTTATTAGTATCGGGGTTAACTATCCGGAAAGTTGTTTCATATTTGCCTTTATCATTCTTTTCGTTGTCATCTATCTCAATGCCAGGTTCTAAGTATTTCCATACTGATGCTGGCAGATCGCCAGGAGCGATCGCTGGTTTATGTACTGCCCATCTAATGACGGGTTGACCTATGGGATTGGTAATTTCTTGGAAACTTACTTGCCAAGTTGTTTTATTTTGCATGGCTTTAGTCCGTGCCTTCTGCATTATTTGGTATATTTTGTTTGTAGAAGTACGGAGGCGGTACTTATTGGTGAAGTTTAGCCATCCGGGAGCGGCGATCGCTGCGAGGCAGCCTATTATCAAAGCAACAAATGTTAATTCTATGAGGCTATATCCTGCTTCTTGTTGTCTCAGTGATTTTTCTGATAGATTTTTTCGGCAATTTTTAATAATAGTTGATTTTACGGATAACGAGACTTTACCGTTCATTTTTACCCTGATTGACTGTTTTTTCTTAATATTTTTATCTGCGCTTGTATTCTATAGCAAAGAATGGGTGGTTAGATACTTATGCTGATAATAAACTTTAAGATAGAGAAATATTTTTCCCACAGATGAATTGTGGCCTGTTCCCTGCTATAATTTAAGATTAGCTTAATTCGGCATAAAAAAAATGCCCCGTCGTTAACCAGTATTAGGTTTGACAGAGCATTGTCAGTGGTATTCAATTTGGTATGAGAATTGATATTAGGTCATTAATTTTTTCAATCTGATTCTGGACATCCTTTTCCAGAAGTGAATTCTCCTTCATCTGTTCTCATCCCACCCAGAAGAGTTTGAACAAATACACATCGTCTTTGCCCATTGGGTCTAGAAACTGTAACTACAAAGGGTATTTCTTGTGGTGTGTCCTCATCATCTACTGCACCTGTGAAATCAAAGGTAATAGAATTATCTGTATCTGGTTCATAATCTGTACAGTTGCCATCATCGTCCTTGCCATCAGGTTGGCATTCCAGAACAACTAATTCAATCATTCCTGCTTTAATATCACCGGTAGGGTTTAAGCTTTGCTCTATACCCTCTATATCTACTCTTGGCGGATCTACTGACAGAAATTCTATTTTAACGTCGTCTTTCCTCCTCTTAGCCTCAAGTTGTGCTTTTTGCAATACCCGCAAGACATCATCATTCACAGTCCGAATACGCTGTCTGTCAATAAAAGCATTCCACGCAGGAGCAGCGATCGCTGATAATATTCCAATTACCAAAACTACTATTATCAACTCTAACATTGTAAACCCAGAATCTTTCTGAGTCTGTGCTAAGACTTTAGTTTTAGTTGTGGGAAATATTGACGAGTGCGGTAATTTTTTATCGACTTCTATTTGAGATGAAAATAAATGTTTAATCAGCTTGAATAAAACTAAATTTTTCATAACTACCACTTTAATTTTTTCACAGACTTATGAGCAAAAACCCAAAAATTGGGATTGAGATTTCTTTTCTAGTTCATGTTGTGCAAACAAGTTGCAGAGCATTTAATGCCGAAAAAGTGCCGAAAACATAAGTACTAAAACAAGTATTATCTAACTCCCGCTCAAAACACCTCTGCCTTTGACTGTAATAGTAACAGTGGGAAATAAAGCTGCTTCGTTTTCCTGATATTTTGCTCCATCCTTACTTCTAGCTAGACCATTTCCAACAATATAAACTTGTGCAAGAGTCTGCTTAGAGTCAACACAAGCAAAGAAACCCCGATAAGTTTCAGGGTCTCCAACTAAGTCAGCATTCCCATTAGAATTGCCAGAAGAGCCGAGATTATCTTCACAAAAATCATCATCTGGCACTGTATCATTTTCTGGAGTTTCATTAATATATTCACTGCCTGAAGTATGGTCTACATAGTCAACTAATACTTCTATATTTTTTGTAATTTCGCCATTAGGTTCCCATTTTTCCATTTTTTGCTCAAAGGTACCTGCGATAGTAGGACTAATATCAAATATCTGAAAACCACTATCTCGCTTTGCTAACTCCATTTTGTCACCACCTTCATCTAAATAATCATAATACTCAGCCGGGTTACGAACTCCATCTCGAATTTCCAATCTGCCTATCCTTGCAGCACCAGACCAGGGAGAGTTACCTTTATTACCAGTAATCAGATAATAGGCAACTAATGAGTAAACTTGAGCATCATCGCATGGGTTACTATCACAATGATCCTCACCTACTTGATCATTTGTTTTGTTAACTGGAACAATATCCTCAATTAACTGTTGTTTCCAGAAAACTAATACTGGAATGCAACCCTCCTCCTCCTCCTTCTCTAGAATACAATCTCCCTTGAGTTTTTCAGCAATACTTTCAGCAATACTCTTAGTACCATCTCCATCATAAATATAAACAGCTTCCTTCAAGTCGTTAGTAATATAGCTAACTGCTGACTGTAATTCTTGTTCTGTATTAGCTTTTGATTGTTCTTTGACATCAGTATCCAAAATATCTACTACAAATGATAGTAAAGGAGTGATAATTAAAAAAGCAACTATCGTACTGACTAACAATTCTACCATTGTGAATCCCCTTGTACTGGGATTTGATTTTAAACGTTTAAGTTGTCGATTTTTGAGTATATATTTAAGTATTGTCAGCATAATTTTTTCCTTGGTAATAGTTTCAAGATATTTATCTATAGTTAAGTGCAGACTAAAAGCATTAAAAGAGGTAGTAGGAGGAAATAATTGATGATTTTTGCGCGAAAATTGATTTTATTTTTGATGATCACCAGATATCTATTTAAAATAAAGGATGATAACTACTAATCTAGATTAAAATTAATTATTGCAAGAGGTTTTCCAACTCAAAGTAGTTGGTTTCCCCTGTAGTTATCTCTGTAGATATTTCTACTAAAGGCGCTTTTTTATCTGCTAAACCACTCACCCGTGAGACTTGACTCTTCGTTGAACTAGACCTCAACAATTTACCAGGTTCGCTGAAAGCAGCAGCCTGATAAGCTCTGACATCTAACTTATAACCTAACTCATACCTAGGGTTATTATTTGAATCTAGCTGATAAAACGCTCCCGAAGGACTAAAACTTCCGACGTGAAGTACAATATCTGTAGCACTATCTACTTGACAGCCTGACGTATCATCATTATTGACACAAAAAAATTGTCCTTGGTTAGTTAAGGTTGGTTGAGTACAATAATCATTATTTTGCTCGCACACTAAAGTACTAACATCAGCTCCTTCTCCTAATAAAGTAGGATTGGTGAGATAGAAATCAGGATGGTTAATCACTTCAGCCCGAACACCATCTATGTATGCTCTCGCTGCTACTGCACCCAGTTCAACTCGTCGTGCCTGAACGCGAGAGGCAACCCAAAATCCTAACATTGGCGAAATAGAAACAGCCAAAATACTGACTAATACCATCGCTACCATAGATTCCATTAATGTATAGCCAGCTTCTGTTGACTGATATATAAGTTTGTGTAGTTTTTTTGAAATCATTTCAGAGATACCTCCTGTATTTTTAGATAATATTAATACTATCGATCCCCCTAAATCCCCCTTAAAAAGGAAGGTTGTTCTCCCCTCTTAGAAAGCTATCCCCGATCAGAAACTCTTAAAACCCTTTTATGATAGGAGATGGGGACTCACCCCTACTGCTCCCAAAGGGGAATATGGGGACAAAAGCCTCTAGTTAAATAGGTTTACTCTCCCAAAATATTCATTGAATAGCAGCATAACTTCTCTATTTTGTCAAGTTTTATGTTAAGAAAGATGTTTATAAAGCATAGCTGACAAAGGGGGGCTTTGAAGTCCTTCCCCCCCTTCTCAAGGGGGGCCAGGGGGGATCGCCCAAGGAGCGATCGCAACAACAACTGCCTAAGAGTTAATCCTGAAATTGAATTAATACCTGCCGATCAACTTAGCTCATATCAATGCTCTCGCTCCCCCTAAATCCCCCTTATAAAGGGGGACTTTGAAGTCTTTCCCCCCTTCTCAAGGGGGCCAGGGGGGATCACTCAGGGGGACTTTGAAGTCCTTCCCCCCTTCTCAAGGGGGCCAGGGGGGATCGCCCAAGGAGCGATCGCAACAACAACCGCCTAAGAGTTATCCTGAACAGGGCAGGTATCTGGCCGCTGAGATTCTGGCAGAGCGAAATCTCCTCCATCTTCTTTGGCACAGAGCAAATTTTGCACCCAGAGGTTTTCTCTGTCTACTTCTCGGAATAATTCTGTTGGTTTGCTGGTTGCTGGCTGAGTAAATGTTGCTGAGAACAAGTCTGGCAACTGATACAACAGACCTACATCAAATCCATAAATCCGGTTAGGAGCCATGTAATGGGGTTGTGTTCCTTTACCGTTTAGGTTTCTGTATGGTCCAGGATTTTGGACGTTATAATTGAACCTGCTTAAATTTTGTTCATTGTTAGTTACTACTGAAGTAAATGGCCCTGTGGCATAGTTACTACGTTTGAACTGAATAAATGAACCTGAGATTTGAGAATCTGAACCATCCCATTTTTCTATGTAACGGGCAAAGTTAGGTAAACCACCGTTTGGCTCTGGTGGGTTAGAGCGTGGTGGTGCGTCTCCACTACCGAC
>NZ_JAAHHG010000238.1 GCF_010692555.1 Okeania sp. SIO3B5
GGCGTTGCTGATTCTGGGTATGATTTGATAATTTTATATTTTTGATTTTGTATTTTGGATGGTTTGAACTACTTGTTAATATTAACTGTTCCCTGTTCCCAGTTAAGTGTTCCCTCCATACCTATAAACCTACTTTCATACCTTAATTCAGCAATGCCAGTAATTATTTAGTTAGTAAGTGTATATTATTCTTATTTTTACTTCTTGCTCTCGGACGTTGCATGCAACGTCCCTACTCACGGCCATACTCCCCTGCTCAAGAAAATATAGAAAAGTTTTTGAGATTTGGTATTATTTGTATCCCTATTTCATTTGACAAAAATTGCATGATATAGTTTTAATTCTGAATAACTTAATTTGATGTTATGCACGCTTGAATAATTATCAATAATCAGATAATAGTCAGGAGGAAAGAGAAAGTTAAATAATTAATTATTAATTATTAATTATTAATTATTCATTATTCATTATTCATTATTACCTCTCCTTTAAAAGCAAGGATTGACTCAAAGGAAATTTTTTCTTTTTATCCCCTTAAAAGAGAAAAGTTTAAACCACAATTTTTTGGTAAAGGAGCGATCGCTGATTTTTTTGGTGCATCTCATATTTGCAAAAATACTTTTTTCTTATTCCCTATTCCCTGTTCCCTGTTCCCTGTTCCCTAAAAGCGATAAATTTTTGGCTTTATTCACGCATTGAGATGCACCCGATTTTTTAACTACCTGTGACAACATAGGTTGACCTGCGCTCATAGCATTTGCTTCAGTTTCAGTCCAACGCAACATCCAGTTTGGTTGTATTCCTAAAATGACGATTAGAAGTGCTAAGATAATAGATGGTATTCTATCTGACCATTGTACGGGAGGCAAATTCACAACTGTTTCAGATAACCTACCAAAAAATACTCGGTTCGCTAACAGCAAAAAATAGGCTGATGTTAATCCTGTTCCGATCATACATAGAATAGTAGGAACTGTAAACACATTGAAACTGCCTCTAAACACTAAAAATTCGGAAATAAATCCAACCATTCCTGGAATACCAGCACTTGCCATTACTCCTAAAATCATCAAACTACCAATCAATGGTAAACCTTGTTCTGGGTTTAACAAACCACGCAATACATCTATGTCACGGGTGCCAGCTTTTTTGTAAACTACTCCCACTAATAAAAATAGTAGGGCTGAAATTAGACCATGGCTAATCATTTGAAATACTGTGCCCAAAATGCTGAGGGGAGTTGCTGCTGCACTTGCTAATAAAATATAGCCCATGTGACCAACAGAACTATAGGCTACCATTTTTTTCATGTCTTTTTGGGCGATCGCATTAAATGAACCATAAAGTACACTGACTACTGCCCATATTGCTAACCATGGAGAAATATATACCCAAGCTTCCGAGAACATATTTAGTCCAAATCTCAGTAAACCATAAGTCCCTAATTTCAACAGCACTCCTGCTAAAAGTACGGAAATAGGTGTGGAAGCTTCAACATGAGCATCGGGTAACCATGTATGGAAGGGTACTAGAGGAATTTTAATGCCAAACCCGATGACTATAGTTCCTAATAATAATAGTTGAGTTCCTAAAGGTAGGGTATGGGCAACTGCTTGGTCGTAAGCGAAATTAGATGAGCCACTTAACCACGCTACTCCCAGGAACCCAGCTAGGATGAAAATTCCTGAAATTGCTGTGTAAATCAGAAATTTTGTGGATGCGTAACCCCGTCTTGGCCCTCCCCAAATTGCTATTAATAGGTATAGAGGAATTAGCTCTAGTTCATAGAAGAGGAAAAATAGTAGTAAGTCTTGAGCGAGAAAAGCTCCAAATACGCTGAGTGCTAGCAACAATATTAGGGAGTAATAAAAACGGGGTCTTTTGATTGATTCGTCTGTGGCATAAATAGCAATAGCAGTTAACAGACCATTTAAGACTACTAATGGTAGGGATAAACCGTCCATACCTAGGGAGTAGCTTAAACCAAGGGAGTCTATCCAGGGAAATAAGACGACGAACTGTAGATTTGGATCTTGTGGGTTGAATTCAGTTAGTAACACTAAGGACCATATGAGACTAATTATGGCCACAACTAGAGCTAGTTGCCTGGCTAGTTTTGGCGAGAGAGTGGTTGGCCAAAAACCAATGATAGCAGCACCTATTAATGGAACTAAGAGCAGACCGTTGAGCATTTTATTGATATTTTCCTTTGATGGGAATTGACAAATTGATTTAAGTGCAATTTACTTATAGGATATTACAATATGTTATATGTTTGACTAAGCTTTTAGTTAGGTAGCAAGAGAATAGTTTTCAAGAAATATTATTTAGGGATTGTAATAATAATTTTTTTATTCTCAATACTTGCTCCTATATTCCCAGTTAAGGTGTTTGGTAAAAATTGTAAAAATTGTACCTTATTAATTAGGTAAAAAAAATCGGCAATATCAGCTTGTAAACTAACTTTTTGTTTGCTCCTAGATAAAAAAACCTACAAAAATAATTATTGAAAGTGCTTTATATTTTAGTTGTGATTCCTCAGCTCATAAGTCAATTATGGAAAATTGGACAAACTGTAATTGGCTTAATTTTCCGCCATCCTGTAACAGGTGTTAATATAGTCCCCATTTTGCCTGATGGCCGGATAGTTTTAGTTCGTCGCCGTGACAATAATAAATATGCTCTACCAGGAGGTATGGTGGAATGGGGCCAAGATGTTACAACTACTGTGAAAAGGGAGTTACTTGAAGAAACAGGATTAGAGTTAGTCAAAATTCGTAGATTAGTGGGAGTATATTCTGCACCAGATCGAGACCCTAGACTACATTCTATTAATATTTTGGTTGAGGCTGATGTTCAGGGAGATTTGAATGTTCAAGATGCTGTGGAAATTACTGGTGTTCAAGCTTTTGAAGTTACGTCTATACCGGATAATCTTGGCTACGACTACAGCCGACAATTAAAGGATTATTTTAGTGGTTTGACAATTTTAGATTAATTTCGTGATTTGATAATCTCATAATAGAAAAGGATTATTTGAAGGTATTTTCACTTGAATATAGCAATTCCCAAGAAGCGTTAGGTATAAAATTCCTGTGTTTTAGGGAGTAGGGAGTAGGGAGTAGGGAGTAGGGAGTAGAAAAGAAGAAAAACAACTGTACCTCAGTAATTTGAGAAACGCTATATATCTATAATATAAGGTGAGATCTCTATAAATTATCAATTATTTCTCCCTGTTCCCTGTTCCCTGTTCCCTGTTCCCTGTTCCCTATTTTATGGAGATATCTATTAAGTTTTATAATTCCATAGTCATGCACTTTTTATGGCGTAATTCTCGTGTCAAGTTGTCTGGTGGAGTATTGTTTTGGCGTGAAATTGGTGGTAATTCAAATAATGTAGTTTTTCTGCATGGATCTTGGCATGATAGTAATCAATGGTTACCAGTTATGGAACGATTGAGTCTACATTACCATTGCTTTGCACCAGACTTACCAGGGTTTAGTGAGTCAGAATTTTCTGCTACTCATTATTCAATTAATCAAATAGTAGAATCTTTGGCTGAATATATAACTACTTTGAAATTGGAGAAGGTATATTTAGTTGGTCATTCTTTAGGGGGTTGGATAGCTGCTAGTTATGCTCTCAAATATTCTGAACAAGTATTGGGCACGATATTAATATCTCCTGAAGGAATTAATCTTGCTGCTGTTAAAGCACGTTGGCGGTTATTTAGATGCTTAACTCAAAAACCTTCTTTTTTGTGTTGGGCTTTACAATTGATATATCCTTTTATTAGGTTATTAGGCGCTCACACAAAAATTAAGAAAATTCTACAATTTCGACAAAAATTATTGCTTTCTTCAACGGGAAGTAAAATTCTATTTAGACCTAAATGGGCGGAAATTCAATCTGAGTTATTGAAAGAAGATTTGGCTTTTTTGAAAGTAAAAACATTAATTTTACAAGGTTATAAAGATACTGATATTGCTTTATCTATGAGTAAGTTTTATGCGGATTTATTGCCGAGCGCTAAACTTCATTTAATTAATTCTGGTGGAGATAATTTACCGGAACAAATGCCGGATATAGTAGTAGAAGAAATTACGAATTTTCTGAGTGATGGAGATGATTTTTAGTATATAAAAGGTGCGTGTAGTTTCATTAATTGATTATGGATAATGGATAATTGATAATTACCTCTGGTTAAAACCGATTCGTAATACCAAATTCAAAAAAGGTAGTTACATCTTAATTTGTGATTTATTCCTAAAAGAAAAAATCATAAGTTCCATAAATTCTAAAGTTTTCACTTTTTTTCCTCTTTAATATTTCTGTTTTTCTTTCCCTGTTGCCAGATGAGCTGTTGCCTTTCGGAGCTGTGTCGTTACTGTAACAATATTTTATGAAATTGGTATAACATTCTTTTTTTAAATTGGTATCATACCAATTTACTTTAGGGATGTCACAAATAGTTTCCAACTTTAAATGTCAAATAATTGCCCGAAACTATGGCATTATTAAAGTTTTTAGTTGATCAAATCTAACTTCTAACTTCTAACTTCTAACTTTTGACTTCTGATGTCTGAATTCTGACTTCTGATATCATGTCCGGTAGCATCGTTTGTGTATAAAATTAAGGTGAAAAAAGGAGAAAACCTTCTGCCTCCTGCCTCCTGCCTTCTGCCTTCCTTCCACCAAAGTCTAATTATTCAACCGGACATGATATGACTTCTCCTAATGCTGCGACTAATTGCTGGATATGATTTGTTTCATGGGTGGCCATTAATGAAATGCGAATCCGACTGGTATTAACCGTAGGTGGGCGAATGGCCGGAGCAAATATTCCTGCTTGTTTTAATTTTTCTCCTATTATTAATGCTTCGGCTGCATTTTTGAGAGGAAAGCAGATAATTGGCGATCGCTCATTCAAGTTTTTTTTCTTTGCTCCTAACTGTTGATTTTCTGTTTCTAATAAATTCAATAAAGTCTCTAGATTTTGCCATAATTTGAGACGACGTTCTGGTTCTTTTTTGATAATTTTTATAGCTGTTAAAGCAGCAGCAGTATCTGCGGGAGTTAAACCTGTTGTATATATCCAACTGGGTGTTCTATTTCTGAGAAATTCAATTAATTTTTTTGATCCAGCAACATAGCCTCCTAAACTTCCTAATGCTTTGCTGAGAGTACCAATTTGAATTAATTCTTTTCCTGTACAGTTAAAATGTTCGACACAACCTCCTCCATTCATTCCAAATACTCCTGTGGCATGAGCTTCATCTACTAATAACATACTGTTATATTTTTCTGCTAAATCTAATAATAATGGCAGCTTACATAAATCGCCATCCATACTAAAAACACTATCTGTAATTATTAAGCTGCGACGATATTTTTCTCGATATTGTTCTAGTTTATTTGTTAATTCTTCAATATTATTGTGGCTATATTCAATAATTTCTGCACCGCTAAGAATAGCTCCATTTTTTAGACTAGAATGATTATATTTATCTGATAAAATCAGGTCACGTTTACTGACTACTGAAGATATTACACCTATATTTGCTAAATATCCTGAACTAAAAACTAATGCTGTTTCTGTTTGTTTTAATTTGGCTATTTCAAGTTCTAATTCCTGATGTATTTCTCGATGACCTGTTAATAAACGAGAACCAGTGCTACCTGTACCAAATTCTTTTGTTGCTTGAATAGCTGCCTCAATTAAACGTGGATCTCCTGCTAATCCTAAATAATCATTACTGGCAAAATTTATGAATTTTTTTCCTTCTAGTTTTATGGTTGCGCCGGGAATACTTTCGATAGTTTTGACTGAACGATACCAGTTAGCTTTATGTATTGTTGATAGGGACTTCTCTATCCAATGATAGGGATTACTTGGCATTTTTTATGATTTATTTTATTTGTTTTTACTATAGTAATTCACAATAAGCATGAAGTACAAAATTCCTTTTTTTTAGGGAGTAGGAAGTAGGGAGTAGAAAAACAACTGTACCTCATTCATTAATTGATAATTGATAATGGATAATTGATAATTACCTCTGGTTAAAACCGAGAGGATTGAATATAAGGAGATATTATTTCTTTTTTTCCCCTTAAAAGGGAAGGCTTTAAACCAGAATTATTTGATAATTAATAATTAATAATTAATAATTCGGTAACTTGAGAAAAGCTATAGCAATTATCCATAATGTCTAATACCAACTTGATAAGTTTTTGTGACCGAAGAATTAATAATTAATAATTAAATAATTCGGGTGCATCTCATAGCAAGCAAAAATACTTTTTTCCTATATATTCCCTGTTCCCTGTTCCCTGTTCCCTGTTCCCTATCAGATAACATTCCTATATACTTTGATATATTAGTAATTCTAGATAAAATATAGCAATCAGGAATCAGATGTGAGAATTGAGGTGTTCCTTTAAAGCATAAAATATAGCAGTTTTCTTATTCTTATGTATTCGTTTCTTCCCTATTCCCTATTCCCTAGAACAAAAGTCTCCAATATCTCACAACTAAAATCATATTGCTATATTTATTGCTGACTTTTTAGATTTATTTTTAGTAGGCAAATATTCAAGTCTTTGCTATAATAAAAAAACTGTCTAAAAATAAGCACCTTTGTTCTTTATCCCCTATAGCCCCTATTTGAAAAGGGAAGATAAAAGGAGGCACGGGAAAACTTTAAGATTAATTGGTTTTCCCAACGGTGTGTTATAATTACTGAGGCTGATGGGCTAGCAGTTTCAGTCTGTGGAGTGACTGTAAGACCAAAAAAAGGTTTAGCCTTGGAGGCAGTTGCATAGAAGCAGAAACCTAAATTGCGAGGTTTAGGAATCCCCCTTTGTCGTTCAAAGACAAAGCCGGGAGGATGTCAATTAGTGAGGTAATAATGGCTAAACGCCGTAATCCAAAAAAAGAGAAAGCACAACGTAATCTGGCTTACGCACGTAAGTTTCGTAAGAAAAAAGGTACAGGTTTTTTTTCTAAGCGATATTCGTCTAAGTTTTCATCTAACAATAATGAAAATGGTAGTAACGAGCAAAATTCAGAAGAAACTGCTGCTGTAGATCAATAGTACATTTGACTGTTTAAGGTTCCAAGCGATAAATTTTGATATGTAAAATGTCAAATCTAGATTTGAGACTTAGCAACTCAAATCTAGAATCTGACAATTAAAGAAAATTAAATTGCCAATTTATGTTTAGCTGTAGCAATTTCTTTTTTTACTTGTTCAAAACCTGTACCACCATAACTATTCCGTGCTGATACTACTTGTTCAGGAGCGATCGCTTGATAAATATCTGCTGCAAATTTTGGATGTAATTCTTGCCATTCTTCTAGGGTTAAATCTTTCAACAATTTATTAGTAGAAATACAAGTTTTCACAACTTTACCTACTAAATTATAAGCTTCTCGAAATGGTACGCCACGAGCTGCCAAATAATCGGCCACATCTGTGGCATTAGAAAAATCTTCTGAAACTGCTTCTGTTAAGCGATCGCTATTAAACTCTAAACCTTCATTGAGTAAAATTGTCATTGCTTCTAGACAACTTTTAACTGTTTTTATCGTATCAAATAAACCTTCTTTATCTTCTTGTAAATCCTTATTATATGTTAGTGGCAGTCCCTTCATTATGACTAACATACCTTGCAAATGACCAAAAACTCTGCCTGTTTTTCCCCTAACTAACTCTGGCACATCAGGATTTTTCTTTTGAGGCATAATACTAGAACCAGTAGCACAACTATCAGTTAAAGTAACAAACCTAAACTCCTCAGATGACCATAAAATTATTTCCTCTGCCAAACGACTTAAATGCACCATAATTATACTAGCTGCACAGAGAAATTCAATAGCAAAATCTCGGTCACTTACCCCATCCAAACTATTAGCATAAGGCTTTTCAAACTTTAATAATTCAGCAGTATAGTGTCTATCTATAGGAAAAGTTGTACCTGCCAAAGCACCACAACCAAGAGGAGAAACATTCACTCGGCGATAAACATCTCCTAGTCGTTCCCAGTCCCTTTCAGCTTTGTGAAAATAAGCCAAAAGATGATGAGCTAAACTCAAAGGTTGTGCCCTTTGTAGATGAGTATAACCAGGAATTAAAGTTTCTATATTAGATTCAGCTAACCCCAATAAAGATGATTGAAAATGTCTTAATAAAGCCCTAACTTGCTGAATTTCTTCTCGTAAATAAAGCCTCGTATCAGTCCCTACTTGGTCATTTCTCGACCTAGCTGTATGTAACTTTTTACCAATATCTCCAGTAATATCTGTAAGTCTTTTTTCCACAGCAAAGTGAACATCTTCCGCATCTACATCCGGGCAAAATTTTCCCTCTCGATACTCTTGACGAATTTGTTCTAAACCCTTAACTAACTTTTCACCTTCTTCTGCCGAAATAATACCTGTTTTAGCCAACATTTTTGTATGAGCTACCGAACCAGTAATATCGTACTCAATTAATTCAATGTCAAAACTAATACTGGCATTAAATTTAGCTATAGTAGGATGCAACGCCTTTTCAAATCTTTTGCTCCAAGTTTGTTTATCTTGCGTCATTTTGTAGATTTTTTTTCTATTTAACTCTATTGAGATGTCAGGTTTTATAGCAATGGAAGGAAAAGACACAGACATCACAAGCTTCTTCCTTCTTCCTTCTTCCTTCTTCCTTCTGCTATTGAGATGTCAGGTTTTATAGCAATGGAAGGAAAAGACACAGACATCACAAGCTTCTTCCTTCTTCCTTCTTCCTTCTTCCTCCTGCTATTGAGATGTCAGGTTTTATAGCAATGGAAGGAAAAGACGCAGACATCACAAGCTTCTTCCTTCTTCCTTCTTCCTTCTTCCTTCTGCTATTGAGATGTCAGGTTTTATAGCAATGGAAGGAAAAGACGCAGACATCACAAGCTTCTTCCTTCTTCCTTCTTCCTTCTTCCTTCTGCTATGTAATTAAGGCAAAATACTCTTAACCATCCAACCAATAAATAAACCAACTAATAGTGCCCAAACTTGACCACATTCTATAAAATTGTTCCAAGCTTTTTGCACATCAGACCATAAGTTTACATCAACTTGTTGAGCCAAAAGTTGCCAACTATACAATATTTTTGGTCCTAACAAATCTAGAATATTAGTCTCACAAATGATCGGATTCAAACCTGATGTAGTTTTGGAAATTATATTAATAATCATAGTATTTATCAAAGTAATTGGTTTGCGCCACTCCACCTTGATTGGCGAAATATTTTGGGAGGCTTGCTCAAATCCCCGTAACAAAAACAACTTCTAAATTTTGACTTTTGACTTTTGACTTTTGACTTCGTTAATCTGCTGTAGAAGATTTTACTCTCATAACTACTAGAGTCATATCATCTGGATTTTGATTTCCTTCACCAACAAATTGTTTTACTTGAGCAAATAAGTAATTTAATATTTCTTGCGGTTGTTGATAATTTTGACACGCAAACTTGAAAGCTTCGCTCAACTTAATATCATCGTAACGATCGCCATTTTGGTTAGCTGCATCTGTAAACCCATCTGTATAATAAATAATAGTATCTCCTGGATTAAGTTTAACTTGCGCTTCATGGTATTCAGGGTCTACTTCTAAACCAACCAACATTCCCAAAGTATCTAACTGCACAATAGAGTTACTAGCAGCTTGCCACAACATTGGAGGATGATGGGCCGCATTGCTATAGGACAAAATGCTGGTTTCTGGATCGTACTCTGAATAAAACAAAGTCACAAACCTATGGGAACTTTCCAAATCAGCATACATTACTTGGTTCAAGTGTTGTAGGACTCGTGCTGGTGAGTGGCGGTTTAATACCTCAGCTCTCAACATTCCTCTAGTCATGGTCATAATTAAACCAGCAGGTACACCTTTGCCCATTACATCTCCAATCACTATACTCCAGCGACAGTTTTGCTGTTTTTTGTTTTTGGAATTCAACTGGTCGTAGTTGGAGGGGATAAAATCATAATAGTCTCCTCCGACTCGGTTTGCTGTTTGACAACGAGCAGCAAGGGTAATACCAGGAATTTCTGGACATTCTGGAGGCAATAGTTGCAGTTGAATTTCTGCCCCTATTTCTAGTTCTCTGTCCAAACGTTCCTTTTCTCGTAAGGATGTAGCTAATTCATCATTAGCAATAGCTACTGCAGTCTGATCTGTTACTAGACGAATTAATTTTTGTCTAGCTGGTGTCCAGACATATTCTGGATCGTGACTAAATACATATAGACGACCTCGTTCTGAGTTATTCACCAGAATTGATGCCCCAAATAATTGAACATCACTGCCTAGATAGTTACTAACTTGATAGTCCAAACTAGCAGTTTGAATTGAGATTTCCTGCAGTTCTGCGGGTAAGGTTGTTTCTGTGATAAATTGACGAGTTGCGACTTCTAATGCTTGGCGAATATCTTGACATTGGCGGCCTTCTTGGCAGTGTAGTTGTTGGAACCTAACTTGACCATTGGGTTTAAATAATACCAGTGCCCCTCCATCAGCATCGGTTACTCGACAACCAATTAGAGGAATCAATTCTAGAAACTGATTGAGATTATTGAAGCTACGCAAGGCAAAGCCAAGAGAACTTAATAAATCATTAACATTTTGTTGTTCCTTGTGTAAACGGGCCACCATTTCTTTGAGAGCATATACTGATGTTACTGATGAAGATGTCTCACTGGTATTTTGGTCAGTTGGTTCGGGGTAGTTTCGATGTATTGGCACTATAGTCATTATGTTTTATATATAGATTTGATTTACTTAAAGTCTGTTGATGCTTAAGGGTTGGTGATACATTTTTAACTCAAGTTTTGGCAAGTCTGGGTTTGTTTAGTTGCTGTTACCTTTTCTCTGTCTTGTTTTGCTAAGAGTTTTGATGGGAGCTATTTGCTTTGGTGCTATGCCTTTTTTGAGTTTGATTTTTTTTAGATAGAAATTTATTCCCTCAATTTATTAGATTTAGTTTATTAACTTATCCACAATATCTTCAGGATAAGTTCCTAAGTCAACTCAATGTTATAGTTTCAGTATTTGATTTTTTTTTACCATAATTATCAAATTATCAGCTTAAAATAAATTATTACAACACAATTCATTTAAGTAGACTACAAAATTATTTTTGGTTAGGCAGGTATGGACGTTGTATGCAACGTCTCTAGGCAGTAAGAGAATGATTTAGCTGTAGTCTATCTATATTGAAAAACGCTATAATTTACATTTTTTTATCTAAAATAGTATTTTTTCATAGACGATCTTTTAAATTATTGGTAAGCAAACAGCTATTAGCAGTCAGCTAGCCTCCTCCGGAGGAACTGCGGACTTCAGCAACAAGACTCTCTACTTAAAGGACGGTGTTTAAATTAACAACGGACTTTAAGGGCAAGGAAGGCAACTTTTGTAGTAAGACAGTTCATAAAGCTTTTCTCCTAAACTAATATTGCTTTCAGTTTTAGATAAAAATTTTACTAATTGAGTCATAATTTATACTTACTTTAAAGGCTGGTTGAAACAGTCTATATTCATTAAAACCCTCTAATAAGAGCTAATAGCTGAATGCTTACGAAATTTGTGACAAATATAAGATCATATCAAGTCTCACTACTCTAATTTTAATTAATATTCAATATTTTATTTTTTATTTTATTTTATTTTTTTCTAGGCTTCGTTTATACATATAGAAGTCGAAGCAAAAGTTAGGATAGTTCAAAAGTTTAAAACTCAGACAACCTCAATTTTTTTATTCTTCCTTCTTTCTGTTGCTATAAATATTATTTTTTAGATTAAGAAGGACAAACAATAATTAACGTTCACTTACCAAACAAAAATTTTGTCTATATCACTTATTGTCAGCTTTAAAGTATAAATAATATTTCTGTTAAATTGATTTTTTTTACTGCTATATTTTTCATACTAATTATTACTAGATACTGAAAGCAATATCAATATAGAGCTTGATTATTTTTATTTCCTGTAGTTTAAAGTAAATTTCAAGGATGATTCTTTATTTTAAAAACACCCTTAACACCCTAACCCATAGAGGGAAATCAAAATTATAGAGTCTGATACCCCTCACCTTAATTACTTCCACACTTCTACTGAAAAATACATCCGTTTTTTCACGACTACTACTGTTATACCATTACCGAAAAATTGTGGTCTAAAACCTCCCCTTTTAAGGGAATAAAAAGTGGTCGTTTTGCTAACGCATAATTACGTTAACGGCTGTCGCCGTCATGTTTGCGTAGCATGACCTAGGAAAAAGCGAAGCTTCCCGAAGGGTGGGATGGCTAGGTCTCTATCAAATCGACCAACAGAAAAGAATATTTCAGATTTCAATCCCAATACTTTCCTAGGTCATGCTGCGCAAACAGCTAGAGGTACTGATAACTGATAACTGATAACTGATAACTGAAATAACCCATCTTCCAGAGTAAGAGCGATGAATATCTAACCACTTAAAAGAGCTTCAACAAACTCATAACTAGAAAATGGACGGAGGTCTTCTAGACTTTCTCCCACACCAATAAAACGAATCGGTAGACCTAGTTGCTTGACAACAGCTAGTGCAACACCACCCTTAGCAGTTCCATCAAGTTTTGTCAATACTACTCCGCTAAGTTTAGCAGCTTTTGCAAAGACTTCTGCTTGTCGTAAACCATTTTGACCAAGTGTAGCATCTAAAACCAGTAGAGATTCCACCACTGCATCTGGTGCTTTTTTCTGCACTATACGGTGGATTTTACTGAGTTCGTCCATCAAATTTTTCTTGTTTTGTAGTCTTCCGGCAGTGTCCACCAGTAATAATTCTGTATTTCTGACTTGAGCTGCTACTATAGCATCAAATACTACCGCTGCTGGATCGGTATTCTTACCAGGATTAGCAATTACTTCTACTTCACTGCGTTGTCCCCAAATTTTTAACTGTTCTACTGCTGCTGCTCGAAATGTATCTGCTGCAGCGATTAAACATCTGTAGTTTGACTTAGTAGCTAAATGAGCAATTTTACCGATAGTTGTGGTTTTACCTGCCCCATTTACACCATTAACCAGCCAAATATTCAAAGTATCCTTTTCTGGGACAAAAGTTAAGTTGTAGGCAGGACTAATTGTTTCAGAATCTTGGAATGGCTTATCTAGAATATCTCGTAAAATGCTTTTCAGATAGGCGATCGCTTCTTCTGGGGGTAAAATTTCTTCACGCAATTTATTTTGTAGGGTTTCTATCACTAAGTCTGTCGCTTCTACTCCCACATCAGCTTGTAGCAACATTGACTCTATTTCCATCACCGCATCTTCATTTAGCGGTCCTTGGCCAACAATTGCTCGTAATTGATTGAGTAAGTTGCGTCGAGTTCTATCTAAGCCTTGTCGTAATTTCTTGAGCCAAGAAATTTCTTCTACAGATACTTGTTCTGGGCGACGTCCTTGAGCTGCTAAAATTTCTGCTGACCACAGAAATGCTTCATCAAGTATTAGGGGGTCTATTTCTTCTACTTCAGTTTCTACGGTTGTTTTATCAAGAGTTTCTGGTTCTGGTTCTTCTATGGCAGTTTCTTTGAGACGTTCTACCCTTGCTTGTCTTTCTGCTTGAGCTTTAGCCCAGAAAGGTAGTTGTTCTGATGTTTGAGTTTCTTCAACAGTTGAATCTGGCTTTACTTGAGTTTCTTCTTCAGTCAGTTGTGTTTGGCTAGAGGGGGTTTCCTCTACTATTGGAACTGGTTTAAGCAGGGTGTCTGTTTCTGTAGCTTCTGTCTTTTCTGCTGCAATATGCTCTATTATTGGAAGAGGATTTGATATGATTGGCTCATTTTTTGTCTCTGTTGAGGGTGTTTTAGTTTCTGGCTTTTCCTCTACATCATTAGTGGTATCTGTAGCGACTTGAGATTCTTGTAATTCATTTTTTTTCTTTTCTTGAATATTTTTGTAAGCTGCTTTAGCCCAACTTAAATAATCTTCTGTTGTCTGTCCTGACTCTTCTGTTGATTTTGCTTGTGATTCAACTTTATCTTCTACCTGTTCTTTCTGTTCTTTTTCAGCCTCAGGTTTAGATGTCTCTTTTGAAGTTTTGTCTGAGCTGTCATTATATTGACGACGGAACCAATTAAAAACCATATTTATTTTAGATATTAATATTTTACAGGGAATAGGGAATAGAGATTAGTATTAAACTTTACCTCACTTTTAGGGAATAAGGAATAGGTATCCGCTCAATAAATGGTGGCGCACTACCAGTTGAGGAAGGATTTTACCGAATAATTAAGGTTTAAAGCCTCTCCTTTAAAGGAGAAACAAGAAAATATTTTCCTTTGATTCAATCCTCTTCCTTTTAGGGAGAGGTAATTATCAATTATCCATTATCAATTATCAATTATTGAA